>QKCO01000124.1 GCA_003245635.1 Treponema sp. | reverse complement strand
AGGTCGCTGATGGGCTTGGCGAAGCCCTGCAGGAAGGGTCCGTAGGCTTCGGCGTTGCCGAGGCGCTGCACGAGCTTGTAGCCGATGTTGCCGGCGCCGAGGTCGGGGAACACCAGGACGTTGACCTTGCCGCGGATGGGGCTGCCGGGCGCCTTCTTGTCGGTGACCGAGGGAACCAGCGCCGCGTCGGCCTGGAATTCGCCGTCGATGACGAGGGAGGGATCGCGCTGCTTGACGATGTCGAGCGCCTGGCGGACCTTGAGGACGTCGGGATGATCGCCGCCGGAACCCTTGGTGGAGAAGGAGAGGAGAGCGACGACGGGCTCGACGTCGAGGAATTCGCGGCAGGACTTGGCCGCGGACATGGCGATTTCGGCCAGCTGCTCAGCGGTGGGATCCGGAACGACGGCGCAGTCGGAGAAGATCATCGATCCTTCCTTGCCCCACTTGGGATCCTTGGTCTCCATGATGAAGCAGGAGGAAGCCGTCTTGCTGCCGGGGATGGTGCCGATGATGGCCAGACCCGCGCGGAGGACGTCAGCCGTGGTGCTTTCGGCGCCCGCGACCATCGCGTCGGCGGCGCCGAGCTTCACCATCATCGAACCCCAGCGGAGCGGGGCCTTCATGTCGATCTTGGCCTGCTCGGCCGTCATGCCCTTGTGCTTGCGCATCTCGTAGTATTCGTTCGCGTACTTGTCCAAGTCGGGGGAGGTCGCCGGATCGGCTACGACGATGCCGTCGAGCTTGACTCCCTCTTTCTTGGCGACCGCTTCGACGGCGGCTTTATCGCCGACCAGGGTCACGACGGAAGCGAGCTTCTCGTCGGCGATGACGCGGGCGGCCTTGACCGTGCGCGGTTCGGTTCCTTCGGGCAGGACGAGCTTCTTCTGCATCCCGCGGGCTTTTTCTCTCATTTCTTTGACGAAATCCATTGTGCACTCCTATCGCTACATTGTTGGGAATCTGGGTTGTCCGTTGAGCCGCTTCAGCATACTCCTAAGCCCCGGAGTGCGCAATACGTGAGCTTGTTTCCGCGGCCTCTTGCCTGTATACTCGCTTTTCATGAAAGTCGGGGTTTTCGGGCTAGGCCGTTTCGGTTCGTTCTGGGCGCAGGCGCTTTCGCGCCGCTTCGAAGTTGCTGGTTACGATGTCGATCCCGAACGGCCGGCGCCGGAGGGCGTTCGGCGCGTTGGCCTCGAGGAGGTCGTCGCTTGCGACGCGCTGTTCCTCTGCGTCACCATACGCGCCGTGCCCGACGTGCTGCGCACGATCGCGCCGCTGCTCAAGCCGGGCATCCTGGTCGCGGACACCTGCTCGGTCAAGATCGAGCCGGCGCGCTGGATGGCGGAACTGCTTCCGCAGTCGGTCGGAATACTGGCGACCCATCCCATGTTCGGCCCCGAGTCGGCGAAGAACGGCTTGGAGGGTCTTGCCATCATGATGGACCCGGTCCGGTGCTCCGACGAAGCGGCGGCCTTCTGGGCGGACGCGTTCGCCTCCTACGGCCTTTCGGTCGTGCCGATGAGCTGCGACCGCCATGACCGGGAAGCCGCCTATTCGCAGGCGCTGACCCATTTCGTCGGCAGGTCCCTGCACAAGGTCGGCTTGACCGACACCGACATCGCGACGCGCTGGTACCGGAACCTGCACGCGGTGGTGAGGCAGTGCGTCCGGGACGCGCCGTCTCTTTTCGAGGATATGCAGCGCTTCAACCCGTACGCCGCGGAGATGCGCCGGCGGGTCATGATCGCCTTCCATGATACTATCGAGGACCTCGAGCAGCGTCCCTTCCAGCGGCACCGGGCGGACCTTGACGAGGCGAGCGCTGGACAGGTACAGTCCGTGCAAGGGGATACGCAATGATCGATGTGCGGAACGACATCTTGGACGAGGACGATTTCGATACGGTCCTATCGGCTGATATCGAATTCTCGGGAACGCTCGTCTTCAGCAAACCGTTCATGATCAAAGGCACCGTATCCGGCAGCATCGTCGCGACCGGCGATCTGTGCATCGCCGAAGGGGCCGTCGTAAAGGCCGAAATCCGCGCGCCTTCGGTCGTCATCAGCGGAACCGTCACCGGCAATGTATCCGCGACCGGACGCGTGGAAGTGAAATCTTCCGGCCGGCTCGACGGCGATATCACAGCTCCCGAAATCATCATGGAATCCGGCTGCGCGTTCAACGGCAAGTGCGCCATGGTCAGTCCTTCGGCGTCATGATTCCGAATCGCGCCAGCAAAGCCGTCCCTACGGCGATCTTCGTTTCGCTCGTCTTCTTCGCTCCTATCGTTTCCGCTCAAGTGAAGCGCGATGCCCTAGTCGAATACCGGCAAGGCGATTACGCCGCCGCCGTCGAGGTCTGCCTGACCGAAATCTCCGCGGCTCCCGAAAATATGGATTCCTACGCGGTTCTCTGCTGGAGTCTGGTCGGCCTTTCCCGTTTCGACGACGCCGCCCGTTACGCCGAGCGCGCCCTGCAGGTGAACCGCTACGATCCGCGCATCGTGGAGGTGCTCGGTGAAGCGCGCTTCAATCAAGGCCGGAACGAAGAGGCTTTGAAGCTCTTCCAGGATTACGTGACTTTGACGCCCGAAGGCGGCCGCATCGACACCGTCTACTATTTGATGGGCGAGATATACGCGAGGATGGGCCGATTCCGGCATGCCGATATCTCCTTCTCGACCGCGGTTCGCTATGTGCCGGGGAACGCATCCTGGTGGACGCGGCTCGGCTACGCGCGGGAGCGCGCCGGAGAAAACGACCACGCCGCTCAGGCGTACGAGAAGGCGCTCTCGCTCGATCCGCAGTACGCCGATGCCCGGCTCGGTCTGTCCCGCACGCGCAAGGCCCTTTCGGGCCGCTGAGGATCCTATGTCGTCGTTCCGCGTATCATTCCACACGCTCGGGTGCAAGCTGAACCAGCTCGAGACGGAATCCATCGCCGCCGCCTTCGCTGCCGAGGGCTTCGTTATAGCGCCGTGGGGAAAAGCGGCCGATATCTACATCGTCAATACCTGTACCGTAACGTCCATGGCCGAGCAGAAGGCACGGCGCGAGATACGGAAGGTTCTGCGCGATCGGCCCTCAGCCTGCGTCGTGGCCACCGGCTGCTACGCGCAGCTCGACCCCGAAGCGATCGCCGCCGTCGCGGACGAGATCAACGGCGCCTTCGCCGAGAGCGGTAGCGCGGCTCCCTTCGGCCGCAGGCGTATCGCCGTCGTTTCGGGCGATTTGAAAGCGGCGCTGCTCGATCTTCCGGCCTACATCCGTGATTCCGCCTGCTCCTCGGCGGAGCTCCCCGAAATTCTCGCCTCCTGGATCGACGAGCGCCGCGACGGAGAAGCGGATCCGTTCCGTTTCGACCCGTCCGATTTCGCTTTCCACAGCCGGGCATCGCTCAAGATCCAGGACGGCTGCGACAACTCCTGCGCGTACTGCCGCGTGCGCATCGCGCGCGGGCGGAGCGTGAGCCTGGCCGCTCCCGAGATCCTCGCGCGGCTGCGGTCGCTCGAGGAAAAGGGCTACGCGGAAGCGGTGCTGACCGGCATCAACGTATCGCGCTATCGTGACGAGTCCGGAATCGATTTTCCCGCGCTGCTCGATCTTCTGATCGCGGGAACCGAACGCATCGCGCTGCGCATCTCGTCGACCGAACCCGATTGCGTCGATGAGCGCTTCGCGCGAAGCGTCGCGAGTCCGCGCGTTCGACCCCACTTCCACTTGTCCGTCCAATCGGGCAGCGACGCGGTGCTCAAGCGGATGCGGCGGCGCTACGGTCGGGACAAGGTGCTCCGCGCCGCCGAGATGCTCCGCGCCGCGAAGGATGATCCTTTCATCGCCTGCGACATAATCGCGGGCTTCCCCGGTGAGTCGGACACCGATTTCGAGAAAACCGTCGAGCTCTGCGATGAGATCGGCTTCGCCTGGATACACGCCTTTTCGTATTCTCCGCGCCCCGGCACCGAGGCGGCTTCTTTCAAGGACCGCGTACCCGAGCGCATCGCGGGGAATCGCGTGGAGCGCTTGACGAATTCGGCTCGCGAAGGCCGCGAAAAATATATCGAGCGCTGGAAAGGTCGGACCGTTTCTGCGATAGTGGAGGCGGGAAAGAGCGGAGCGCGCGATGGCGATTTTCCCGCATTGTCCGAAAACTATCTGAAGCTTTCGGTCCGGGGGGAGGTAAGCGGCCCGATCCCCGCACCCGGCAGCTCGATCCTGTGCCGTATCGGCGGCATGTCAAATATTCATGAGGAAGAAGTATCGGCAGAGTTTTTGGAGATATTAGTGTAAAATATGTTAGCTATTTTGTAAACGTTGCGCTATTATTGGAATGACGTCGTTCGCGTCGAGTCGTGCGACAAAAGCCGGAGGACTTATATGAAGAGACCGTACGTATTTATAGCCGCCCTCGCCGCGGCGCTCGGACTGTCGGGGTGCGATGCCCTGATAAATCAGCAGAACTTTTTCGCCAATTTCGAGCCGAATCTAACCGACAACTACAGCGCCAGCACTACAGGGGACGAGCTGTTGAACGCTCTTTCCTCGGATACAGAATCTTCCAGTTTCTATACCGATTTGGCTGACAATCCCACAGTGCTTGAGGCGATCAAGGTCAATTTGACTGACCTCATAACTAATGGAACGGATGCACAGAAAGAGGAAGCGGCGATTTACTATTCCGATATCGTTCTGAACACGACCGAAGTCGGCGATGTCGTCAACAACTTGGTCGGCTCTCTTTTCAACAACAATTCCAATGCCGCGGATCCCGCTGCCGCCACTATCGATAGCATGCTTTCGCCTATCGACAGCATGCTCAGCAATCCGAGCGATCCAACCAGTTTCGAAACCTTCATGTCCGACGTTCAGTCGCTCGCATCCACCTATAGTACGCTCGCAAGCGTGGTGACCACCGATTCGTTATCCCCCGATTTGGCTCAGGCCGCGATCGTCATTCTCGCATTGGACACGGTTGTCAATGCGATAGATCTAACAAATCCAAATACTTCAGGCGATCCTGTAACGGATCTGTTTAACTATCTTGCCGATCTGCAGGATGGAACTATCGATAATAGTGCGAACGAGCTTGTTCTCACTTCCGGTTTCGACATACAGACCGCCCTGCTCGGTGATCCGGCCGTTACTGACGATTCTGATATCGATATCCTGCTCAACGCCGCGGGCCTCGGTAGTCTGACCGATCTCATCAGCTCGATGGGCAATTAAGGAGAGCGCCATGAAGAAAATACTTACTATCGTTGCGGCCACTCTCGCGCTGCTCGTACCTGTTGCCGTTTCGGCGGTGGAACTCGACCCCTTTTTCGTCTTCAGTCCCCGCGTCATGGCGCAGGGCGGTTCCTTCACGGCCATAGCCTCAGGCCATGAATCGCTGTTCACCAACCCCGCCGGCTTCTACTCGGCGCGCGGCAGCCTGACTCTCGGCTCCGTCACCGCGTGGTCGTTCTTCAGCCCGCAGTCCGCGATAGACACCATCGACGCGACGCCCGAAGGCGAGGACCTCGATCCCTTCAAGCTGCTCGAAGGTCAGGCCATCAACGGATTCGGCGGCGGCGCCGCGCTGGGCGTTTCCTACGTCGGACGGGGCATCGGCATCGGCTTCATCGCCTCCTCCAACCTGCTGATGCAGGGCGAAACCTTCCCGCTCGGCCTCACGGGCACCTACAGCACGACGCTCGCGGTGGTCGGCGGCTTCGCCCGTCCGATCAACCTCGGTCCGACCCGGCTCATCATCGGCGCTGATCTGCGGCCGATGATCCGTTCCTACGCCGATATGGACGCTTCCACGGTTTCCGACCTGATGGGCGCATTCTTCGACGACAGCGGAAATCAGCTCGATCCGACGGTCAGCGAAATCTTCGCCGCCTTGAACGGCGGGTACGCCTACCAGGGCGCCGGGCTCGGCATCGACCTCGGCCTCAAGTGGGAAATCGGTCCCCTGACCGCCGGCCTTTCGGTGCGCGACCTCTTCAATACGAAGATGACGATGTATCGGCACGGTTTGGGCGATTTCATCGAGTACATCTACAACAACGGGAACTTCCCCTCGAACGATGCCGACGGCGTGGTGCAGATGGGCGATGACTACTACATTCCCATGACGGTCAACTTCGGCCTCGCGTTCCATCCGAACCTTGGGGCGCTCGCTTTCCTCTTCGACCCGACGATTCATGTCGACCTGGTCGATCCCTTCGGCGTCCTCAACGATGGACAGTCCCCGTGGTCGCTCCTGCACGCCGGCGCTGAAGTGCGGGTGCTGCGCTTCATCAAGCTCCGCGGCGGCATCAACCAGGGCTACCTGACCGCAGGCGCCGCCATGAAGCTCCTGTTCCTGGATGTCGGCGCATCGGTTTTCACTCGAGAGCTCGGCCCGTACGCCGGCGATCAGCCGAATACCGGCATGTCTGTGGAAGTGGCCATCCGCTTCTGATCGGCGGAATGTCCTTTTCCGGCTGGACAAGCCGTTCGATTCGAGCGATCATGTGCACGTGAGCTCCAAAGGCCGCCCTCGGGCGGCCTTCTTTCTAGGGGGACCTGATATGGCGAACCTTATGCGTTTTTCACTGCGGACGGCCGCGGCTCTTTGCGCCGCTTTCGCCCTCGCGTCTTGCCAGGATTTTTTTACGACCAGCTTGGCCGAACCGCTCGCGCGCGACCCGGCGGATCTCATTCCGACGGTCACCGCCGGAAACGCGGCGGAGTTGGCGGCTCAAGTTTCCAACGATCCCGACGCGTCGCTCGTTGTGCTGGATGGCTTGGAGACCGCTATCGCCTCCGCTTCCGCCGCTGAAGTTCCCGCGCTGGTCGCGCTCGCCTTGGAAGTAACTTCGAACGCGTCAGGTGTCGGCGGCGCGCTGCTCGAGAGCGCGGGACCTATAGCGGACCTTCTGATGAACGGAGATTTCAGCGATACTTCCACTCAAACGGATTTGTTCGCGATTATCGACGATTCCATCGCCGGACTAGATAATCTGGGCGGTTCGGCCGATACACTCACATCAATCATCACGGACCTAACGGATGGCGGCTCGACACTTGCCGATATCACCGCCACGGCGAGCGCCGATGATCTGGCGATGGCCGCGGTCGTACTCTTGGCGAATGAAGCGTCATCGTCTTCGTATTCCGGCGTTGAAGATTATGTCGATTATTTGGGGTCTTCTCCATCGCTTTCAGCTTCTGAACAGCTTGCCGCCGACTTGGCTGAAGCGGCGGCGGCAAAATACGCTGCCGAAGGCGGAACCGGACCATTGGCCGATCTGCTCTCATCTTTGAATCTGACTGGAGCGTGACAGGATGGGTATTAGAAAAAACATCGTATTCATATCGATATTAACCATTTTACTGAATGCCGCTCTTTTTTCGGCGGACGTTTCGCCCTTTACCATCGTCTCAGCCCGCGCGAACGCGTTGGGCGGAACGCACGCGGCGCTCGCCGACGACTTCTCCGCGCTCTTTTCGAATCCGGCGGGTTTCGTTTCGGCTAAAGAAGAGCTCAGCGCCGCCGAAATATCGCTCGAAGCCCATGGGCCGCTTTTCGACTTGGTGGACTCGGTCACCACCTACACGAAAGACGGAACGCTCGATTTGTCGGGGCTGGTAGGCGCCAAGGGCTTGAAGACCGGATTGGACATGGCGGGCCCCGTTTCCTTCGGCTACGTCGGCCGCGGGCTCGGTTTCGGCGTCTTCAACCGGACTTATATCGCAGCGAGCGCCGAAGGAACGACGATCGAAGCGACCACCAACGAGGATCTCCTGCTGGTCGGCGGCTACGCGTTCCGCTTCTCTCCTGGGAACAGCCATGATTTCGATATCGGCTTCCTCGCCAAAGGCTTCCTGCGGGGCTCCACGACGCTCTCCGCGTCGATCCTGACGGTCACCGACCTTTTCGATACCAACGCGATGCTGAACGATAATCCCTTCGTATCGACCGCGGGCATAGGCGTGGATCTGGGGGCGCGTTATACGTTCGCAAAAACGCTGTCGGCGGCCGTCGTCTGCCGTGATTTATATTCACCCGCGCTGATATCGACGTACGGATCGGTCAGTGGCTTCATCGAGGGCGGCGCCTCGCCTTCGACCTCCTACGGAAAGATTTTGCCGCGGCTCGATGTCGGGCTTTCGTACACACCGCGTTTCGCCTTCCTCGAGCGATTCATATCCGGCTTGGTTTTCGCCGCCGACTACCGCGATATCCTAGACCTCATGGCGCTCATTCCCCGCAACCCGATACTGAATGCGGCTTTCGGCATGGAACTGGTATTGCTGGACGTTCTGAGTTTCCGCGCGGGCATTTCCGACGCGCTTCCGAGCGCAGGTTTCGGTCTGGATATGCGCTTCATGCGGCTGGACGTTACGATGCGCGGTATCGAGTACGGCTTGGACCCCGGCGCCAACCCGGTGTTCGCGATGGATTTGGGCCTTCTGTTCAGGTATTGACCATACAGGCGTATTTTGTTACAGTGTATCCCGTTGGGCCGCTAGCTCAGTTGGCAGAGCAACGCCCTTTTAAGGCGTGGGTCGATGGTTCGAATCCATCGCGGCTCAAAGATCGGTAAACCTCCGCGAAAGCGGAGGTTTTTTGTGCATCCACGCGATGGATTCGAACGTTCCGAGCGCGCGCCGGAGGCGCGGAAGGCGCGCTGAGCGCGCCGCCAGCGAGGAGCGCGGCCTGGAGGCTCCGGCAAGGATGCCGGAGCTGGAAGGCGAATCCATCGCGGCTCAAAGATCGGTAAACCTCCGCGAAAGCGGAGGGTTTTTGTGCATCCACGCGATGGATTCGAACGCCTCGCGCGCCTTGGCAGTTTCAGAGGAGCGTCTTTCAGACGATCAGCGAGGCGAGAGTCGATAAACTGCAGGCAGGCAGAGCGATAGTCTTCAGCTTTGATTTTTCGCCGTTCGCGATCGAGACGGCGCTTTTCGCGCACCCGAGGCTTTTTGCGAGGAACGCGCGGATTTCGGCGTTCGCCTTGCCGTCCTCGGGGGCGGCGGCTACCCGTATGCGGATTCTCCCGTCCTGGATGCCGGCGAATGCCGTCTTGGACGCATTCGGACTGGCCTTCACCTCGATCAGCGCTGTTTCGCCGTCGATCGATCGCAGGTAGCTCATTTCGGCAGCCATGCAGGCGCTCCCAGTTCCCATTCGAAAGAAAGTCGCGGTTCTCCGACGGCTATCGGGCGGATGAGTAGATTGCAGACGTACGCCGCGCGGAAACGGAACGGGAAAGGGTCTTCTATCGCGGTGAATAGGTCGGGTTCACTCGCGTCGGAGATCGGAAGAACCGGCGGGATCAGGGGGTAAGGAGACGACGCTGCTTCCCAAGACGGAGCAACCGGACAAGCGAGAAAGCGATCGCCGAATAATCCTTCAAGGCTTTTGTCCGCAGCTTGGCAACGCGGCTGTTCGACAAAGAATGCAGGTTCGGTCCGCGTTTCGCGGAGCGCTGCGGCAAGCTGCTTCAGATCTTGTTTCGTCAAGGGCGCTTCGGCGCGGAAAAGCGGGACGCACAAGGGAAGGGAGAGCGCGCCGAGGACGCCGGCGGCGAAGAGTTTCCTCCGATACGCGTGGATCGCGGCCGCCGCGTCGTCGTGGGGAAAAAGCGAAACGAGTCTGAGCGGCGCGGGCCCGTCGGCATTCATGTTCTCAAAAACTCCAATTCATGATACAGTTATGGCAACAGCGTGTAAAGGAAGTACCATGAAGCGAAAAGCGAAACAGCTCGCCGATACCTTAGTGAATATCATCTCCGCATGGGATTCCGTGGAGTGCATCGCCCTGAACGAGGCGGCCTTGCCCGACACGCTCGATCCGTATTTCGCGCTGATCCTCGACGTATACCATACTGGCGCGATTCCCGAATCGGAGGCGAGAAAAGCCGCCTACGGAAATTCGGTCGCCGCCTTCGAGACGTCTTCGCTGCAGAACAAAGATCGTTTCTTCGTCGGCGAACTGCCGGTGCGCATCGAGTACAAGACGACGGCGAAGGTGGACGAAGTGCTTGACATCGCCGATTCGCGCATCGAGCAGCTGTGGCTCATCAAGGATTCGGGCACCTACACGTTCTATCGGCTGCAGCGCGGCCAGGTCCTCTTTCAGCGCTCGGCTTGGATCGACGGCGTTCGCGATCGCCTGTCGCGTCTGCCCGACGAGTACTGGGACCAGATGCGCGAAGCGCACCAGTCGAAGATGGAGCATTTCCTCAGCGATCTCGGCGCCGCGCTCATGCAGGGCGACAACTTCCACTACCTGATTTCTTCCGCCGGTTTCATCAAAAACGCGTGCGTGCTCCTGTTCTGCGTCAACAAGCGCTTCGAGCCTTCCCATCGCGGTTTCTACGAGCAGGTGAAGGAACTTCCGATGCTCCCCGGCGATTTCGTCGGCCGTTTCGAAAGCTTCCTACGTTCCGACCCCGAGATGACTCCGGAGCGTAAGCACGGCATCGCCCAACTCATCGCGCGCAGCCTCGTTTCGTTCTAGCTTCCCGGCCGTGCTCTTTCCGCGATCCCGTCTAGGTGTTCTGCTGCCGCTCCTTTTCATTCCCGTGAT
>QKCO01000122.1 GCA_003245635.1 Treponema sp. | reverse complement strand
GCCTCCTTGTTGATCGCTTCGTTACTATGCTTATTTAATTAATCCTGTCAGCTTGGGGAGCCACAAGACAAGATCCGGTAGAAGAATTACGGCAATGCTTACTAAGATCATTGCAAGAATAAATGGAAGGAGCGTTGGAATTACTTCTTCGATACTTAGCTTCGCTACGGAAGTTGTTACGAATAGCGCAATTCCGACAGGAGGCGTAACATGACCGATCGCCAGGGTGACGACGCTTACCACACCGAAATGAATTGCCGAGATGCCGAGAAGATTCGCAATCGGAAATAGGACAGGGATCGTGATCGTTAGTATCGAGACCGGATTAAGCAATGCTCCGAGAATGATGTAAAGAATCATAACGAATAAGAGAAATGGAATAGGAGAGGGGGAGATGCTGCTGATGAATTGTGCGGCGTGAGACGGTATCTGGAGAAAGGCGCTCAATCTTGTAACGACAGCGGCAAATGCCAGAAGCAGGCATACGATTCCCGTGTTCTCTACCGTGGATTCTAGAGTTTCGATGAAAGACTTGAAATTTATTCTGCGATATACCAGGGCTAGGATGAAAGAATATACCGCCGCGATGGCGCCGGCTTCCGTAGCGGTAAACGCGCCGCCCAGCAATCCTCCAATGATAATGACGATTGTCAATAAAACCGGAATCGCCTTGATTAGAAGCACCAATCGCGTGCGCATGGAAAGAGGCGCCTGTTTTGGGTAATTTCTCTTAATCGCATAAAAAACCGACAACGCCGACAGCGAGATTACAAGCAATAGCCCTGGAATATAACCGGCCATGAACATTGCAGAAACCGATGCTCCGGTCAGAATCGAGAAAACGATGGCAATGACGCTTGGCGGGACTATCGGGCCAAGACATGCTGAAGTCATTGTGACTACTGCCGAAAACTTGGCGTCGTATCCTTTCTTGACCATCTCGGGAATCAAGACTTGACCCAATCCAGCGGCGTCGGCTGCCGCAGAGCCGGATATTCCTCCGAACAGGAAACTTGCGAAAATATTCACCAACGCCAGCCCCCCTCTTACGCGTCCGACTAGGGCGTTGGCCGCATCTAATAAAATCGAAGCGAGTCCGGATTTTGTCAGCAAGGTTCCAGTAAAAAGAAACAACGGCAATGCAAGCAAGCCGACTCCGTTGGGAAATGTATTAACCGCGCTGCTGATTGCAGCGTTGAGGCTGATTACTTGGGTCAATGCGATAATGACCAGGCTGCTGCCGATCAATGCAAAAGGAATATTTAATTTAAAAGAAGCCAATAAAAGGAAAACAAATAAGAGAACAACGCTGCTGACCAGCCATGACATTTAAACGCCTCCTTCGACATCAATGTCGTTGATTTGATATTTACCGCTGCTGAAGAAGATGAATATCCGCCGCAAGTAGATAATCGACAACAATACCATCGCGATCGGGAAGGAAACCAACGCTTGGCTCCAATTCATCGGGAGCATGAGAATGTTGCTTGAAGCTGCTGCCTTTAAGATCTGTTTTGAGGGAATGAGCATCACGATGCAGATAACAAGCGCCAAAATATCTGAGAGTACGACGAAGGCTTTCTGAGTGGTTTTGCTGAACTTTTTAACTACAAAAGTTATTTCCGGAACAACATTTTGATATACAGCTGTGACGAGTCCGAACATAGCCAAGTATGTGAATAAGACGCTCAGAAGCATATCGCTCCACCGGAGCGGCATACGCAGTACGTAGCGAAAAAATACCTGAATGAAAACAAGGGAAATGATTGAGACTAATAGCAGGTTGCATAAAAATTTTATTAATGAAAACACTTTGAAATAAACGGCATCAAAGATTTTCAGCATAAATATTCCTCCTTTATGCAATATTCCTTCGTGCGAACTCTATGCTTCCGGACTATTTGGTTTGGCTAGCCGAAATAATCTTGCGCTATTTTGTTCCAGAGTTGAATCTTCTCCATCTGCTTGGAGATGTTATCCTGGGGCATGAAGGTGTCCGCACGTACCGAGTAATTCCTGTGCGGGCATTTCTCCGCGATGTCTTCGAGTTTTGCCCTCATCGCTTCTTCGTCCGCAAGCAAGACGTCGTTCATCGGATGCAGGCATATTTCAAGCGCGGTTTTGTCTCCGCAGACTTTGTCTCCTTCCTCGTAGGAGGTCCATGGCCCGATATGGCAGACCTTCAGGTTCGGCAGCTTGCTTATGCTGGGGAGGAAGGGTGTTATGTTGCCGCAGGAATGGAAATATTGAACGCCGCCGTAATGTTCGGCCAGCTCTTTCTCGTAAGGGAAGATGATCTCGTCGTAGGTCGTAGGGCTGATGGAGGGGCAGTCGATTTCGTCGTTGAAGAGCCTGCATCGTGTAGTCTTCTCGCCCAGGAACGCATCCCGCTCCGCTGTCCAAGTTTTATACGAATCGGTGATGTAGCGCATCAGCTTATGGACCGATTCCGGCTCGGCGAGCGTATCGCAGAGAAGGTCGGAAATCCCTCGGAGGTGCACCGCAAGGCAGAAAGGGCCGCGAGCCAATTCGGGGAACATGACTTTCATCCTTCCGTCGGCGACTTCCGTCATCGTTTCGTAGAATTCATGGATTCTCGGCATGAGACCGCTTTTTCGAAAATCAGGCGGAGGAAGATCGTCAAGCTGATCGTAAGATAGGATGGTCGGTCCCTTGATCCAACCTTCTTTGTGTTCCTGGAAAACGAGTTCGCTGCCGAAAATGCTCAACTCCGTGACGACTCCGAACCAGATGTAAATTTCGTCAGTATATACATAGTTGTCTTTAAAAAGTTCGTAGTGTCTAATTTTCTGTCGAAGCTGAATTTCCATTTGCGTCAGGGGATCCGAATAATACTCGATGAGGCTTCCCGTTCCCAATGCTTCTTTCCAAAATGACATGTCGATTTCGATGACGAAGGGGAGCTTTCCATTTACATCGAGCGGCTTAAATCCGCGGAGCTTGTCCCGGTTCCATCCGTGGGAATCCTCCCAGTGGAACGCGTTCCTTTTGTTGGTCTCTCCGCGTACTATCTCCAGATACCGGTCCATGAGTTCATGGATGACCGAGACCTTCTTCGAGTCAATCATGTAGCCTCCTATATCCAGCGACGCGGCTGGTCGATCCGCGAGAATGCGAGATGAGGTACCCTTCTCGCGTTCCTTGCTTGTCTATGTCTTTGACGGCATGCGCAAAATCAGTGATTTCTGTTTCTTAATCATTTTCAATGACATCCTCTGCAGAATTGCTGTCTGTTTTCTTTAGAGCAGATACCATGCCAATAGGCTCTGGCAAGTTTTTTGACTTGTGATCAATTCGATATTTATTGTTTTATTATATTTGTAATTGCGAGATAGGGTGCGTTTATACTTTGCAAGAGAATAATTGAATGGCGCTATGAGTTGTTAACTAGTGCAATTAACAAATGTTAAGAAGAATATACGTTTTGAACATGCTGACTTCTCGTTTTACGAATCGCGTTGAACTGGAGAACAGAACGTGCGGGTATTATGTTGACTAAGGCTTCATCGCCTTTGTCTTCCGACCCGATTCGGACGCTCCGGTTCAATTCCCGCCACCTCGCTTAAAAGACTGAGCCCGCCTTTCGGCGGGCTCAACTTGCGATGGAGGTGGCGGGAATTGCCCTTCAGCTTCGACGCCCTCCTGGCGTCTCGCTTCAGGCCGTCTCCGCATCTTTCAGCGCATCCTGCGCTTCACCCTCGCTATTCGCTCGGGACGATGCTCCGTGTTCAATTCCCGCCGCCTCGCCTATAAAGACTGAGCCCGCCTTTCGGCGGGCTCAACTTACGATGGAGGTGGCGGGAATTGAACCCGCGTCCTAATACGCGGACCGTGGACGTCTACAGGTTTAGCCGGGCATCGTATTGTCGGGACCCGCTTGGCTGCTCGGCGCGCGGCGGATCCGTATCCCGGTTATTCTCGTCTTCCCTCGTTCGGGCCCGAGGGTCGACCAGCCCCTATTGCGACGGAAATACGGCCGCTAGAGGCGGCGCAGCCGGTTTCCGCGTTCTGGCCGCTTACGCGGCGAGAGCGTAACTGTCGTTGTTGGCAGTTAAAAGTTTTGCCGTATGTTAGGAGGACGGCGCTCCACCTGCAGCCCACGCCCCGAATCGTACCAGTCGAAACCGGTGCACCCCCAGTGCGTATCCGTTTTAAATATAGCGGATACGGCTTCCTCGGTCAATCAGACGAGAGTAATGTTGACTATCGCGGTCTACTTGTATACTGTATCGATGGAGAGTTTTTCGTGCATGAATTACCGGTATCCGAATCCGAGGGAGAGACCTCAGCGTGTTCGGAACCTGACGACTTTATCGTATTGGATGAATTCGAGGCGATGGTCCTATCGGAAACGCTCGCGCTTCTTCGCGCGCTGCGGTCTCCCGAAGCCGAACGCCTGTCGGTGCGTTTCGGCGACCTCGAGGCGCTCGGTACAGCTGTTGCCCGCTTCCCGCCGGTGCGCGCCATCCAGACGCTCGGAAATGTGCGGCGAAGCGTCGAGACGCTCGAATCGGCGCTTTGCCTGAAGTGCGGAAGCGCGCGCCTGCTCCATACGCCGAGCCGGGTCGTGATCGGCCGAAGCTTCCTCATCGCCAAGATCCACGCGTTCTCGTATGCCGCGAAGGCGGTTTCCTTCGATGCGCCTCTCGTCTCGCGCCTGCGGGGCTGCATCCTCGGCGTAGTCTTCTCGCTGCTCGCCGAAGACGTCTATACGGCCGCGCTCGATGACGATGCCTATCCGGCGGAAAAGAAATCGCCGCTCGCGGCGGATCTCATTCGGCTGTGGGACGACCGGCGCGATCCGCGGGCCTGCGCCCATATTCCCGCCCTTTCCGAATTGTGGGCGGCGCGGGACGGGCATATTCCGGTGTACGGCACGATGGAAGGGGCGAGCGAGCTCGCGCGCCTGTCGTTCGACATGAGCGAATCCTGGTTCGCTTTCGTGTCGGAGCGCCTGCGCGACTCCCAAACTCATTTTGCCCTCGAGGAATACCTGTTCGGGCTTTCGTACGAAGAGATCCGGTGGGTCAGAACCCGTATGGCGTCCCAAGGACTCCATAGCGCCGACTATCTGGAAATCCGTTCGATGCTCGGATCCAAGACCGCTTTCTCTCCGGTGGACGGGAACGATCCGCGCGCCATGTACGATTTCTACGCTGAACGGCGGGACGCCGCGCGCGCGCGCGCTTGGTCGGGCGTACCCGGCCCGCGGCGCACGATCGAAGAGCTGTACCTTTCCTTCCTGATTGCCCGCTGACGATTCAGCCTGCGTCGCCCATCGATCTGGACGCCGGCTGCAGCCTGAGATCCAGATTGTGTTCGTTCTCAAGAGCCGAGAGTTCGCCGCGCAGTTTCGAAACGGATACCGAACGGGGTACGGAAAGCCGAGCGCGCATATTGAACATCGGCGCGCCGGTCCACGGCGCGGGCACGGTTTCGGTTTCCATATCGTCGATGTTGATGCCGTAGCGGCGCAGCACGCCTGAGACGGCGCGGACTATCCCATGCGTATCGAGCGAGCTCGATTCGAGGATATAGGGCAACGCGTCGCCGCTTGCGCGCGCGGTTTCCGTCATGCGGACGGAAATCGTCAAGTTCAGCTTCTTGCCGATGGATTCGGCCTCCGAGACCAGACGCCCGACGCCGCTCGGGGCTCCGGAAAGGAGCAGGATGGCGGCGAAGTCTCCCCCGAGCAGCGCCATGCGGCTTTCCTCTATGTTGCATTCGCGTTCGAGAAGTTCCGAGGAAAGTTCCTCCACGATGCCGATGCGATCGGCTCCGACGACAGTCAACAACGCATGATCCCGCATGGATCGCCTCCCTATTCCACTATTCTCGCTTCGGCGGACAGCGCGCCCCGATGCAGGGTCGCTTCCGCCGTTCCCTTGCCGGTCCGTTTCGGGTCCACGGCGACTGGCGGACTCTTCACGGCGACTCCGGTCGATTCGTTCCGGTCGTTTCCGAGCGCGGCGAGGGCTGTCTCGATCGCGCTGCAGCGCGTCCTGAACGAGTCGTTGGCCGCGGCGGTTCGCTCAAAAGCTTTGAGCATCGAATCGATGCCGGGCCCCATCTCGTCAAGGTGCTCGCCCGCTTCACCCAGACTGCTCCCCATGCGTTCCGCCGCCGCGCTCGCGGCTTGAAGCTCCGAAACGCGTTCGTGGAGCATTGCCGGCCCGTCGTCTGGTTTCCCTCCGATGGAAACGAGCGAATCGGCGACGGCCTCCGCCAAGCGCTCGGCGTCGCCGCCGGCCCCCGCTGCATCGGATGCGATCCGCTCGAGCGCCTGAACGAAGCTCAGGAAGTTGTCGTTAATCGTTTCGAAAGAACGAGCCGCCGATTCGCCCGATGCGAGCGCCAGGCCGGCCTTTTCGTTGATGGATTGCAGCGCGCTCCCGATGCGCTGGGCGTTGTCCTGCGTCGATTCGGCCAGCTTCCTGATTTCCTCGGCGACGACGGCGAAGCCTTTTCCCGCGGCGCCCGCATGGGCGCTCTCGATAGCCGCATTCATCGAAAGGATGTTCGTCTGCTCCGAAATTTGGTCGAAGAGGTCGATGACTTCGGCGATGCCCTTGATTTCGTAAGCGATGGCGCGGATCGAATCGTTCGTGGATAGGACCCGCTCGCCGCCCTCGGCGAACGATTCCTTGAGCGCGTCGGCGTCCCTTGTCCGTTCCGCGATGTTCCCCGAGATGGTCCGCGCCGATCGTACGGCGGCCGTCAGTTCTCGTACGGCCGTCTCTATGCCCGCTCGACCCGGCTCGGCGCTCTCCGCTGATTCCGCGGGAGCCCGTTTCAGCGCCTCGAGCGCGGCCGACAAGTCTTTGCGCGCCGCCTCGGCGGCGGAGACGCATCCAGCCGCCGCCGCCGCGTCTTCTCCGATGCGTTCGATCGCGTCTCCGGCGTGCGCGCCGTCGTCCTTCGGCGCGTTGTGCAGGGCCGCGCGGAGGGTCCTGAAAAAACCGCCGTACGCGCGTACGGCCGCGCCGAAGCTCCCCGCATCCGCAGGCTCACGGGAGCCGTCCGGTTCGGCGGCCGCCCGAAGGACCCGCTCGAGGCCGCGTTCTCGCGCCGCGCGCCGGACCTCGCGTAAGTGCGCCGCGGCGAATGCGGCGAGCGCGGCGGCCGCGAAAACGGAGAGGACGAGCGACGCGGGAAAACCGAACAGCGCGAGAACGGGCGGAAAAGCGAACGCAGCGCTCAGAGCCCCGGCTAGGATCATCGTTTTCGCGTATGTCTTCATATCGATTTTTCGTCGGAAGCCGTCATTGGTTGGCGTAGGTTTCCGTTTCATCCCGGACGTACTCGAGCCGGATGCCCGCCTTCGAGAACATGTCTTCGGAGTCCTTCGCGTCGTGGTAGCGCTTCTGGCAGACGACGCGGACGATGCCGCAGTTGATGATCAGCATCGCGCAGGTCCGGCAGGGCGTCATCCTGCAGTAGAGCGTCGCTCCTTCGAGGGGAATGCCGCGGCGGGCCGCCTGGCAGATAGCGTTCTGCTCCGCGTGCACGGTGCGGACGCAGTGCGTGGTCACGTTGCCGTCCTCGTGGACAAGCTTCTTCAGCTGATGCCCGACCTCATCGCAATGGGGGAGCCCGGCGGGCGCTCCGACGTACCCGGTCACCAGCAGCTGGTGGTCCTTCGCGATGACGCAGCCCGATCGGCCGCGGTCGCAGGTCGCCCGCTTCGCGATCGCGTCGCATACTTCCATGAAATATTCGTCCCAGCTCGGCCTGCGGTACGTCGTTTCCTCCATGCTTCCTCCTCATCGCGTTTTATTGTAGCATATCATCAGCATAAATCACGCTCCCGATTCCGGAGGTTCGATGCGTTCCGACCGCTTCCTGGCCGTGTGCCTCAATCCGACACTGCAGAAAACGCTTTTCTTTTCGAAGCTCGGCCGCGATTCGGTCAACCGGACGGCGGAGCATTTCCTGGACGCTTCCGGGAAAGGCATCAACGTCGCACGGGTCCTCGGCCAGCTCGGCCGAAGCGCCGCGCACCTGACCCAGCTCGGGGGATCGCTCCGGCCGCTTTTCCTCGATCTCTGCGCGCGGGACGGCCTCGACGTCAGGTGGGCAGAATCCGGCAGCGAGATCCGCTTCTGCTACACCGCCATCGACCGCTCAGACCGAAGCGTCACGGAATTGGTCGAAGAGTCGGCCCCGGTCGGCGCCGGCACGGGGGAACGCGTGCTCGAACTCTTCGACTCCGTGCGCCGTTCGATCGGGACGCTCATCGTCTCCGGCACGAAGGCCGCGGGCTTCTCCGACGACATCGTCCCGACGATGACGCGTCTGGCGAAGGAGGTCGGCGTCCGGGTCATCCTCGACGTGCGCGGCCAGGATCTCGTGCGCAGCCTTCCGTTCGGACCGGACGTCGTGAAGCCCAACCTGGCGGAATTCGTTTCCACCTATCTGCCTGATGCGCGCGCGGACAGCGCGGATAGCGCATTCAAGGAAGCGGTGGCCGAAAAGGCGGGCGCCGTAGCGCGGGAATCGGGCTCCCTAGTCGTGCTGACCAGGGGCGCGTCCGCCGTGTGGACCCACGACGGCTCAGCGTTCCGCGAATTCCCGATAGCGGCTGTGCCGCCGGTGAATACTACCGGCTCGGGGGACGCCTTCACCGCCGGTTTCTCCGCAGCCTTTTCGGGCGTCGGATCCCTCGCAGCAGCGGTTGCCGAGGGCGCGCGCTGCGGGGCCCTGAACGCCGCGCAGCCCCGGCCCGGCGTCATCCGCGCTTAGGGCCGATCCCGTCGCGCAGCATCTCGGTGTAGTAGCGGCTTTCGACCCTGCTCCGATCGATGCCGAGGCCGTCGAGCGTCTCGAAAAGGCGCTTCCGGGCCCGCTCGACGGTGGCGGGCGAATCGTCCTCCTCGAGTATCTCCAGCTCGATGAAGACGCCGAGGCCGTCGATGTCCGACAGTTCCGCGGTGATGCCGCCGATATCCCACGCTTCGCCCTTCTTGCGCTTGCGCATCCACGGCCGCAGTCCGAGCCTCGAGAGCAGCTCGGCGAATACGGCCGCGTCGGAAACTTCGAACTCCTGTTCGTCGTTGATCTCCATCCCGGCGCGGACCTCTTTGCGCTTGAAGTTGACGGTCGCTTCCGGACCCGCGGTCAAACGGCGCAGCCGTACGCCCGAGCCGAACGCGGCGGCGCCTTCCGCCGGTTTCCAGTATTCGTCGTCCTTGTCGTAGCCGCCGCGGTACTCCGCCGTTTCGGCCAGCCGCGCGCGGAGCGCCGCCTTGTCGTCGACCCACGCCTTGATCTCGATTTCGGTAGCCATGCTCACCCCCGGGTGCGGCTATCGTGCACGGAAAGACGCGCCGCCGCAAGAACGCGCGCCGGATAATGGCGAATTTGCGAAACGGCATAATTCGCGTACAATGAACAGTGATGGAGTTGCGGCGCCATGAAATCGCGTTCCGTTATCGTTTTTTTCCTACACGTCTTCGTATTACTCTTTCCGGCCCCCGGCGCGGAGGAGCCCCGGCGCATCATGCGCATCTCGCTGGAAAACAAGAGCGGACACGTCCAGGTCCGCATGGTCGAGCGCTTCGTCGAGCGGCTGGCCGCGCGGAGCGGGAATGAGCTGAAGATCGAGCTGTACGACGACGCGCGGCTGTTCCGCGACGCGGACGTGGTGTCCGCCTTGTCCCTGGGCAAGGTCGAGATGGCTGTTCCCGGAATATGGCAGCTCGACCGTTTCGCTCCCGATTTCGCCGCGCTCATGCTGCCGAGCGCGTTCGGCTATACCGAGGCCGAAGCGGCGCGCGCGGTGGACGGTCCGTTCGGAGCGTATCTTTCGTCGTCGCTCGAATCGGCTCTTCCTTTGAAGGTTCTCGGCCGCTGGATGGAGCTCGGCGGCGCGCAGCTGTTCTTCGTCGGCCGGAACGTGCGCGACACCGAGGGGCTGCGGATCCGCGTTCCCGGCGGCATAGCGAACGAGGAACGCATGAGGGCCTTCGGCTCTTACCCGGTCGCGGTCGCCTGGCCGGACCTGCCTTCCTTCATCGAGCGCGGCGTGGTAGACGCCATCCTCACCACCTACGAAACCATCGCCTCTGCGAAGCTGCACGAGAAGGGCGTCGGCGCCGTTCTCGAGGAGGACCAGTACATGGCGTATTACGTTCCCGTCCTATCGCGCCGGTTCTGGTCCGATCTGGATGAGTCGACGCGGAAAAGCATTGCGGACGCTTGGGAAGAAACGGTGGATGAAGCGCGCGCGGAAGCGCAGGCCGCCCAAGCGGCCGCCAAGCGGACCCTCGCCGAAAAGGGCGTCAGAATCCAGGTCGCCTCGGCGGCCGAACGAGCTCAGAAGCGCGCCGTCCTGCTCGGCAGCGAGTCGGAGATCGCTTCCCGCGCGCACGTTTCCGCCCGGGCGATCGAGCTCGCGGCCACGGCTTTCGGAAGGAGATGATCGTGGGCATTCCCTCGAACAGGACCATCGCGCGCGTTTCCGCGTCGCTCGCCGCCGTAAGCCTCGTCGCCGCCTGCGTCGCCGCGGCCTGGATGTTCGGAAACAAGGGAGAGGCGATCAGGAACGCCGAGCTGACGCTCGCCCGGGAAGCCGGCATCGTCGGCGAGCGGCTGGACGGCATCTTCCGGACGACCACGGTCGTGCTCGGCGGGATTTCCCGGGAACCGGAGAACATCGCCGAGCTCGCGCTTTCCGTGCCCGAAGCGGCGAATTATCTGTTCGTGGACGACCAGGACCGGGTCCGCGCTTCCTTCTACCGGCGGCCGACCTCTCCCTCGATCTCTTCCCGCACGCTGCAGCGCCTGAAGGGCGGTTCCCGCTTCGAGGCGGGGGAGGCCTTCATCGCTTCGGAAGGGGCCCGATCGCTCATCCTTGCGCAGCGCATCGATTCCGTCGACGGCTCGTACGGCGGTGCGGCTCTGGCCGTTTTTTCCGAGCGCCTCCTCGACGACGCGCTCGCGTCCCTTCTCGGCACGGCGGTCGAATCGCTGTATCTCACCGACGACGCCGACGCGGTGATCCTGTTCCGGTCGCGGACCAAGACGACGCTCTCCGAGACGGCTGAGGCATCCTATCTGCCCGGAACCTACCAGCTGCGCAGCCTGCCGCTGCGCGTGCACCTGCTCGCGCCGCGGGACGCGGCGCTGGCGTCGCGCTACCATCTTTCGTGGCTCGTCATCGGCGTCTCGCTGGCCTTCGCGTTGGTGTTCGGCGCGATGTCCTGGTACGCGTTTTTCGTGATCCGCGGCGAGAATCGCGCGGACGAGCTGGCGCTCGAACTGAAGCACCGCGAATCGCTGTTCCGGGAAGTCAGCCATCGGGTGAAGAACGACCTGCAGATAGTCCGCGGCGTGCTGAATCTGGGGACGGAGTGCGTCGATATGGACGGCGCGAGGGCGCGCGAAGTGCTGCTCGCCGCGGAGAGCCGGATCCGCTCCATCTCGCTCGTCCACGAGCAGCTCTACAAGCGAGCCGCCCTGGCGACGATCGATCTCGGCTCGTACATGGAGGATCTCGCCCTCTATCTGGAGGAATCCTACGGGGCCGACCGGCCGGTATCCGTCGTCGCGAACGTCGAATCGAATCTTTCGGTGTCCATGGACGCCGCGGTGCCTTGCGGGCTTCTGCTCAACGAGCTGGTCACCAACGCGTTCAAGTACGCCTTCCCCGAAGGGCGGGCGGGCACCGTCGCCCTCGGCGCGTCGAGGCGGCAGGACGGCGGCATCGATCTTTCAGTGGGGGACGATGGCGTCGGGTTCGAGGAAGACTCGGACGGAGCCGCCTGCGGCTTCGGCCTCGAGATGGTGAAGTCCCTGACCGATCAGCTGCGGGCGAAGATCCGCCGCGAGGGGGGGCCGGGCTCGGGAACCAGGTGGATCGTGTCCCTGCCCCCCGAGCCGCGGGAATGCGCCGAGGCCTGAGCCTACTTGAAGGAGAACACCGACGGATCGTAATCCGCGGGCGGCAGGTAGCCGAGCAGCTCGATGGTCGAGGCCGCGAGCGAGCTGATGCCCAGTCCCGTCTTCAGCGAGCCTTCGCCGACCGCGTCCGCGTATTCGCCCTTCGATTCGGGATCGAAGACGATGCAGGGTACCGGGTTCAGGCTGTGGCTGGTCTTCGCCTTGAAGCTGCCGTCCTCTTTCCTGACGGAGGCGCCCGTCTTCTTGTCATGCTCGTACATGTCGTCGGAGTTGCCGTGGTCGGCCGACAGGACCATGACGCCGCCGGCCTTCTGGACCGCCTTCGCGAGCCTGCCGAGCTGTAGGTCCATCGCCTCCATCGAGCACACGACGGCCTGGTAGACGCCCGTGTGGCCGACCATGTCGCCGTTGGGGAAGTTGAGGCGGATGAAATCGTACTTGCCCGATCCGATCGCCTCGAGCACCTTGTCGGTGATCTCGGCGCACTTCATCCAGGGCCGCTGCTCGAAGGGCACCACGTCGCTCTTGACCTCGACGTAGTCCTCGAGCTTCTCGTCGAACTTGCCGGTCCGGTTGCCGTTGAAGAAATAGGTTACATGCCCGTATTTTTGCGTCTCGGAGATCGCGAGCGACCTGACTCCCGTGGCGGCCAGGTATTCGCCCATGGTTCGGTCGATGGCGGGCGGGCTCACCAGGTAGCGGGCCGGGACGTGGAGGTCCCCGTCGTATTCCATCATGCCGGCGTAGCGGACCTTCGGACGGCGGACGCGGTCGAACTTGTCGAAGGCGTCCTGCTCGAAGGCCGCGGTGAGCTCGAGCGCGCGGTCTCCGCGGAAGTTGAACAGGACGACGGAATCGCCGTCCTCGATCGTGCCGATCGGCTTGCCGCCCTCGGCGATCACGAATTCCTTGAGGTCCTGGTCGATGATGCCCGGGATTTCCTTGCGGTAGGTCTCGACCGCCTCGCGCGCGCTCGCGAACTGCCGGCCCTTGCCCAGAACGTGCACGTTCCAGCCTCGATCGACCATGCTCCAGTCGGCGCCGTAGCGGTCCATGGTGATCCACATGCGGCCGCCGCCGGAGGCGATGCGGTAGTCGACGCCGCTCGCGTTCATTTCGGCGAGGAAGGCTTCGAAGGGGTCGACGTAGTCGAGCGCGCTCGTCTCGCCGACGTCGCGGCCGTCGAACAGGATATGGAGCCGGGCTTTCTTGACGCCTTCGGAGGCCGCCTGCTTGAGCATGGCCTTGAGGTGGTCGATATGGCTATGGACGTTGCCGTCGGAGAAGAGGCCGATGAAGTGGAGGGTCCCGGTCGTGCCCTTGACGCCGGAGACGACGTCCTTCCAGGCCTGTCCGGTGAACATAGCTCCGGAGGAGATCGACGCGGAAACGAGCGCGGCGCCCTGATCGAAGACCCGTCCGCAGCCGATCGCGTTGTGGCCCACCTCGCTGTTGCCCATGTCGTCGTCGGAGGGGAGGCCTACGGCCTTGCCGTGCGCCTTCAGCCGGGTATGCGCGCTCTTCGCCTTGATCGCGTCCAGGTTGTTCATCTTGGAATCGGCGACCGCATCGCCTTCCTTGTATTTGCCGTAGCCGACCCCGTCCATGATGACCAGCACCACGGGACCGCGGCGGCCCTTCCACTTCGGATTCTTCTTGAGAGCTTCCACCTGTCGGACTCCTTGCGTTCGGAATGAGCTGAACTCTTACCCGATAATACGTAAATGGATGCCCCTTATCAAGAACCATCGTCCTCGGCGCCTTCCGGCGGGTTCAGGGGAAGCGCCTCCGGATCCGTTTCCCCTTCATGATGGACAGGAGGGCCCCCGCCAGGATGAGCGCCGTCGTCGGGTAGAAGCGGGGAGAGGGAATCTCGCCGTAGAGGAAATAGGCCATTATCACCGCGAACACGAACTGGAAGAGATTGACGATGGAGACCGTCTGCGGCCTGAGCACCGTCATCGCCCAGTTGAGGACCGAATGCCCGACCACGGTCGGTCCGAGGACCAGGCCCGCCGCGAGCAGGATTTCCCGCGCGTCGGGCGCAGCGAGCGCTCCCGGCGTCAGCGCCGCGGCCGCCAGGGAAATCGCTCCGCCGACCGCGTAGAGCGGCACGAGGTAGGTCCACAGGCGGCCGTCGCTTCCGGCCCGCCTCCCGAAGGCGAGGTACGCGGCGAAACAGAGCATCGAGGCGAAGCAGACGGCGTCGCCCGCGAAATAGTCCTTCGAAAAGGAAAAGTCGCCGGCGCCCATCAGCAGCACGCCGCCGGTCGCGAGCGCCGTCGCCAGCAGTTCCCTCCGCGTCGGTCGCACCGCGCTCAGGAAAAAGGCCGCGAAAGGCATGGCGACCGGATTCATATTGACGATGAGGGTCGAGTTTCCCGCCGAAGTGAGCCGCGCGCCGATGATCCAGCTAATGAAGTGGACGGCTATGACGGCGCCGGGAACGATGGCCGGCTTCAGGGATGCTCGGATGCCCGAGGGGTCGAGTCCGTTCCGCCTGCGTTCGGCGAGCTCGCGGAAATAGAAGGGCGACAGGAAGGCGGCCGCGCCCAGAAGCCGCGCGGAGGCGAGCAGGAAGGGGGGCATGTCGCTCGCCTTGATGAGGATGACCGACGTGGAGGCGAGCATGACGGCCGCTAGAAGCAGGGGCCAAACGAAGATGCCGGACTTGGCGCGCATCGCCCGATTATACACGTTGCGTTCATATTTTCCATCGGCCCTTGCGGATTGGCGGTTCGGCGTTTACCTTTTTAGGTGGCGGAGGGTCTATGAACTTAGTGTCGATGCTCAAGAAGGCCGTCCTCAAGATCGCCGCGGCCGTCCCCCGGAAGGCCGCCCCGTCTTCGGCCCTTTCGCGGAAGACGCCCAGTCCGCTTTCCGACCGGCTCCTTTCCGACGCGCTGCGCCTGGCGGAATTGCCGTCCCCTTCGGAAAAGGAGGAGGCGCGGACGGCGTTCCTTCTCGAGCGTCTCGAGGCCATCGGCTGCGCGCCGACGGTCGACGAATTCGGAAACGTGACCGCGCTCGTCGCGAAGGAGGATCGCCGGGCCGGGGACGAATCCGAGGAGGGGCCCCTCCTGCTTTTCGCCGACGTCGGAACCTCCCGCTGGCATCCCCTGGGCTGCTTCGCGCGGGTCGACGCGCGCAGCGCCAAGGGCTCAGGCATCGCCGATTCCCTGGGCGCCGCGGCCCTGCTGTCCGTCGCCGAATGCGTCCTCTCGAAAAGCCTCAAGCCGGCACGCGATCTCCTGCTCCTTTTCGCGGCGCGATCCCTCGACGATCCGCGCTGCGAGGTGTTCAGGGAGCTCGCCGACGCGCCGCATCTGCGCCCCGCTTTCGCGTTCGGCCTGCGCGGCGTCGGCCTCGGCGCGCTCTCCTCCCGGCAGCTGGGGACGTACCGCATCGGCATCTCGGCGAAGACCGGCGGCGGAGAAGAAACCCGGGACGCGGTGTCGGTCGTCGTCGCGGTCGCGCAGAAGCTGAGCGGCGTCCGCTGGGATTCCGATGGGCTGACGACCTGCCGCATCAGGAGAGTCGTCGCCGGGACGGGCTTCGGGTGCCAGCCGACCGAGGGGGTGATCGACGTCGAGCTGGAATCGCCCGACGGCGGCGTGCTCGAGCTGGCCCGGAAAGCCGTCACGGCGACGGCTGAAACCGTCGGGCGCGAATCGGGCGCCTCCCTGTCGGTCTCCCTGCTCGGCCATATTCCCGTCGGGGATCCCGAAGTGACCGCCGAACTCGTCGCCGTCGTCCGAAAATCGATGAAGAATCTGAAGATACGGACCTGGGAGCGTCCCGGCGCCGATCCCGCCTCCTTCCTGTCGACGCTCGGAATTCCGGCGCTCTCCATCGGCCTCTCCGACGGCGCCGAAGGGCTCGCCGCCGACGAGCTCGATATCCAGTCGATAGACGCGGGCCGCCGCCTGCTTTTCGACCTGATCGAAAAGGCCGCCCTGAAATGATTCGGTCTGCCGACGATTCCCTTCTGGAACGGACATGGCACCACTCCCGCTTCTCCGACCTCGCGCGGCTGGCGGAATTGAAGAAGGCGAAGGGTGCGCGGATTTCCCTCGCTTTCCCGACCTTGAACGAGGAGTCGACGATCGGCAAGGAAATCCTTTTCCTCAGGACCGAGCTGATGGATCGCCATCCGATTCTGGACGAAATCGTTGTCATCGATTCGGATTCGGAGGACGGGACGCGCGAGGTCGCCGAGCGCTTCGGCGCGCGCGTGCTCGTTTCGGGGAAAATACTGCCGCAGTACGGCACCTATCGGGGAAAGGGCGAGAATCTCTGGAAAAGCCTCTACGCGCTCGAAGGCGACATAATAGTCTGGGTGGACGCCGATATCGCCAACATCGCGCCCAAATTCGTCTACGGCCTGATCGGTCCCCTTTTGGAGGACGAGAGCGTTTCCTACGTGAAGGCCTTCTACGAGCGGCCTCTTCGCTCGGCCGACGGGATCAGCCCGTCAGGCGGGGGGCGGGTGACCGAAATCCTCGTGCGCCCCATTTTTTCGATCTTCTACCCCGAACTCGCGCGTCTGGTTCAGCCGCTGTCGGGAGAATACGCGGGCAGGCGCGAACTGCTGGAGAAGCTGCCGTTTTCGGTAGGATACGGCGTGGAGCTCGGCCACCTGATCGACATCTACCGCCGCTTCGGCGTCGGCGCGATCGCGCAGGTGGACCTGGACCTGCGCATCCACCGGAACCAGACGGTGCAGGCGCTCGGGAAGATGAGCTACGGCATCATGCGGACCTTCTGCGACCGGGCGTCGCGCTACGGGGACGCCGAACTGGAGCGCGCCTTCGGCGAGGAATACGTAGCCCTCCGGGTGGCTGACGGCGTCCATTCGGCCGAAAGGGTCGGGATCTCGACCATCGAGCGGCCGCCCATGATCGAGATCCCCGAATACCGGGAAAAATTCGGCCGCGGGCTCTGAGCGCTCCCGCGACACCTTCTCGTCTACACGTACTCTTCCCAAGCCTTGATCTCGAGGCCCTTCTCCCGCTGGTAGGCCAGCGCGTCGGTGAACTGCTTGGCGACCTTGATGTTGGTGAACAGCGGTACGTCGAAGTCGACCGCCATGCGCCGGATGATGTAGTCGTTCTTGAGCTCGGTCTCGCGGTTGTTCTTGGGAACGTTGATGACCATGTCGACTTCCCGCTTGCGGATCATCGTCGCGATGTTCGGCTCCTTCGATTCGAGAGGCCAGTTGAGCGGAGTCGTCGGCACGCCGCCGTTCGTGAGGAACTTCGCCGTGCCGCGCGAAGCGTAGAGCTCGTAGCCCATCTCCCGCAGCTTCCGCGCCGAATCGAGGAATTCCACCTTGTCCTCGAGCGGGCCGGTGGAAAGCAGCACCTTCTTCTTCGGAATCCGGTAGCCGACCGACAGGAGCGACTTGAGGAAGGCGTCGTCCAGGTCCGTGCCGATGCAGCCGACCTCTCCGGTCGAGGCCATCTCGACGCCGGGCACGGGGTCCGCGCCGTGGAGGCGCGAGAAGCTGAACTGGGCGGCCTTGACGCCGACCCACTCCAGGTCCATCGCGGAAGCCGGCGCCTTCTGCACCGGCTCGTCGAGCATCGCGCGCGTGGCCATCTCGATCATATTCACGCGGCTCACCTTCGAGCAGAAGGGGAAGCTCCGGCTCGCGCGCAGGTTGCATTCGATGACGCGCACGCGGTTGCGCTGCGCGAGGAACTGGATGTTGAACGGCCCGGTGATGTCCAGGGCCTCGGCGATGCGGGAGGCGATCTTCTTCACCTTGCGCATCGTCTCCACGTAGAGCCGCTGGGCGGGCAGGACGACCGTCGCGTCGCCGGAATGGACGCCCGCGTTCTCCACGTGTTCGGTGATCGCGTGGTAGAGGATCTCGCCGCGCTTGGCCACCGCATCGATCTCGATCTCCTTGGAGTTCTCTACGAACTTGGTGATCACGACCGGATGCTCGTCGGAGACGTCCGCTGCCATGCCCAGGAAGCGCTCGAGCGTCTCGTCGTCCCAAGCGACGTTCATCGCCGCGCCGGAGAGCACGTAGGAGGGGCGGATGAGAACCGGATAGCCGACCTTTTTGGCGAACTCCCGCGCCTCGGCCATGTCCGTCAGCTCCTTCCATTCGGGCTGCTCGATGCCGAGCTTGTCGAGGAGGGCGGAGAACTTGTGCCGGTCTTCGGCCATGTCGATGGATTTCGGCGTGGTGCCGAAGATGACCGCGCCCGCGTCGTAGAGTTTGGTCGCCAGGTTGTTCGGCGTCTGGCCTCCCATGGAGAGGATCAGGCCGTCGGGCCGCTCACGCTCGTAGATGTCGAGGACGCGCTCGAGGGAAAGCTCCTCGAAGTAGAGGCGGTCGCACATATCGTAGTCGGTGCTGACCGTCTCCGGGTTGCAGTTGACCATGATCGTGTGGCGGTTGAGCTTGCGCGCGGTCTCCACCGCGTTCACGCAGCACCAGTCGAATTCGACGCTCGAGCCGATGCGGTAGGAGCCCGAGCCGAGCACCATGACGCCGCGGTTGGAGGCGGAGACGTCGTCGGAGACCGCCGCGTAGGTCATGTAGAGATAGTTGGTCTTGGCCGGGTATTCGGCAGCGAGCGTGTCGATCTGCTTGATCGCGGGCCTGACGCGGAGGTCTTCGCGCAGCTGGCGCACGCGCGCTTCGGACACGCCGAGGAAGGCGCCGATGCGCGCGTCGGAGAAGCCCAGGCGCTTGGCCTTCAGCAGGAGATCCCGGTCGGGCAGCGCGGGCGCGGCGCCCTGCTTCGGCTCCTTGTTGAGCGCGCGGATCGATTTCTCGCACTCGTAGGCGTTGGCCATCTTGGACA
Source organism: Treponema sp. (assembly GCA_003245635.1). Lineage (GTDB taxonomy): Bacteria > Spirochaetota > Spirochaetia > Treponematales > Breznakiellaceae > SZUA-426. The sequence continues at coordinate 17,233 of QKCO01000122.1, read as the reverse complement.
GGAACCAGCGGTCTATCTTCGTATGCTTGTGGATCTTCTCGACCGACCAGCCTTCGGCGAGCGCGCGGTACACGACGAACACGCGCCGGTCGGTGGGCCGGGAGAGCGATTCCTTGAGGTTGCGGTAGCTGGTTCCCAGGAATTCGTCGTCGCCGGCGAAGCCGGGAGCGCCGGTGCCGGTCATGCGGATGGCCTTCTGCAGGGCCTCCTCGAAGGTGCGGCCGATCGACATGACTTCGCCGACGGACTTCATCTCGCTGCCGATGCGCACGTCGACGTTCTTGAACTTGGTCAGATCCCAGCGCGGCACCTTGACCACGCAGTAGTCGAGCGCGGGCTCGAAGCAGCTCTTGGTCGCGCGGGTGATGCGGTTCTCGATGTCGATCAGCGACCAGCCGAGCGAGAGCTTGGCGGCCACGAAGGCCAGCGGGTAGCCGGTCGCCTTGGACGCGAGCGCGGAGCTGCGCGACAGGCGGGCGTTCACCTCGATGATGCGGTAGTCCTCGCTGTGGGGATCGAGCGCATACTGGATGTTGCATTCGCCGACGATCCCCAGGTGGCGGATGACGTCGAGCGCGACGCGGCGCAGCTTGTGGTATTCGGAGTCGGTCAGCGTCTGGGAGGGGGCGACGACGATGCTTTCGCCGGTGTGGATGCCCAGCGGGTCGAAGTTCTCCATGTTGCAGACGGTGATGCAGTTGTCGAAACAGTCGCGGACGACCTCGTACTCGATTTCCTTCCAGCCGCCCAGCCATTCCTCGACCAGAACCTGCGGCGAGTTGGCGAAGGCCTTGTCGCAGCGCTTTCGGAGGTCCGCCTCGTTGCGGCAGATGCCCGAGCCCGAGCCGCCGAGCGCGTAGGCGACGCGGACCATGACCGGAAAGCCGATTTCCTTGGCCGCTTCGACCGCCGCCTCGGTGCTCGTCGTCGCGATGGACCGGGGAGACTTCGCGCCGATCTCGTTCAGCTTCTTGACGAAGAGCTCGCGGTCCTCGGTCTCCTCGATCGCCTTGACGGCGGTGCCGAGCACGCGCACGCCGTGCTTGTACAGGGTGCCGTCCCGCTCGAGCGCGACGCCGCAGTTGAGCGCGGTCTGGCCGCCGAAAGAGAGCAGGATGCCGTCGGGCTTCTCCTTCTCGATGACCTTGCGCACGTATTCGGGCGTGACCGGCAGGAAGTAGGTGGCGTCGGCCATGCCTTCGCTGGTCTGTATCGTCGCTATGTTCGGGTTGATAAGGACCGTCTTGATGCCTTCTTCCCGGAGCGCCTTGAGCGCCTGGGAGCCCGAATAGTCGAATTCGCCGGCCTGTCCGATCTTGAGGCCGCCGGAGCCGAGCACGAGCACTTTCTTGGGCAATGCGAAATCGTTCGCGCTCATTTGGCGCCTCCCTTGGTTTTCTTGGCGGCGGACTTCGCAGCGGCCGCGGGCGCCGCTGCGTCCTTCATGCGCGCCAGGGCGCCGTCCCGCGTCTCTCCCGCGTCGATCCGCGGCGGCTGATCGGGCGGGAGGCCCGCCGCTTCGCGCACCTGGGCGACGAAGCGGTCGATGAGGAATTCGGTGTCGCGCGGGCCGGGACAGCCTTCGGGGTGGAACTGGACCGCGGAGAAAATGCCGGAGGAGGACTTGACCCCTTCGATGGTGCCGTCGTTCCCGTTGACGAACCAGGGCTCCCAGTCGTTGGGGAGCGTGTCGCCGCGGACCGCGTAGCCGTGGTTCTGGCTGGTGATGTAGCAGCGCCTGGTGCCGACCTCGACGCAGGGCTGGTTCTGGCCGCGGTGCCCGTAGGGCAGCTTGTACGTGTCGGCTCCCGCCGCGAGCGCGATGAGCTGGTTGCCCAGGCAGATGCCGAACACCGGCTTCTCCCCGGCTATGACCCTGCGCACGGTCGCGATCGTCTTGCCGCAGGCCTTCGGATCGCCGGGGCCGTTGGAGAGGAAGACGCCGTCGTAGTCGATTTCGGAAAGGTCGTGGTTCCAGGGCACCCTGACGACCTCGACGTTGCGGGCGATGAGGCAGCGGAGGATGTTGGCCTTGGCGCCGCAGTCGACGAGCACCACTCGCGGGGCCCTCTTGCCGCCGGTCGGCTCGGCAGGGTAGGTCGTCACCTTCTTCGGCGAAACCTCGGCGACCGGATGGTCGACGTCGCCCGAATCGAAGGTGACGTCGCGCGTGCCGTCGATCAGGATCTTGCCGCGCATGACGCCATGCTCGCGCAGGCGCTCGGTCAGCGCGCGCGTATCGATGCCGGCGATGCCGGGCACGTTGTTCTTGTCGAGCCATGCCGAAAGCGTGCTTTCGCAGGCGAAGTGACTCGGATCGTCGCAGACTTCGGAGACGACGAAGCCGGAAACCTGGACGCGGTCCGATTCGAAGTGGACGGGGATGCCGCGCTCGTCGAAGACCGGTCCTCCCGTCTTCGGGTCCAGGGGAATGCCGTAGTTGCCCACCAGCGGGTAGGTCGATACCAGGATCTGTCCGCGGAAACTCGGGTCGGTCAGGGACTGCGGGTAGCCCGCCATTCCTGTGGTGAATACGACCTCTCCCGCCTGCGAACGCGCCTTTCCGAACGCCCAGCCGACGAATTCCGAACCGTCTTCCAGCACCAGCCGTGCCGTGGCGATCTTCTTCTTCACGAGTGACCTCCCCGCCGGAGGCTTCGGCCCAGCCGAGCTTTCCGCGCGTTGCATGGATAGTAGCGCGAAGGTGAACGACTATTCAAGAAGAAATAGGGGGACAAGTGCGAATATTAGGAGTAGATTTTGTAAAATCGTTAAAATAGCTAATCAACATTGGCGTATTGATGGGCTAAATGTAGAAATATATTCCTAGAAATTGCATTCAGGTCGTGTTGGCTCGATTTATGCCTAGATCAGCTCGGCGAAGGATGCGTCCGCGGCCCGCGCGATGTCCGCGGGTGCGGCGAGCACCTGCAGTCCGCGCCGCCCGGCGCTCACCGAGACGCGTTCGAAGATTTGAGCGGTTTCATCGATGAAGGTCGGCAGCTTCCTCTTCATTCCGACGGGGGAGCAACCGCCGCGGATATAGCCGGTGAGCGGCTCGAGTTCCTTGAGGGGGAGGGGCGAAGCCGCCTTGTCGCCGGCGGCGCGGGCCGCCTTCTTGAGGTCGACTTCGGCGGGGCCGGGGACGACGCAGACGAAGGGGCCGGTGCGCTCGCCGCGCAGGACGATCGTCTTGAACACCGAATCCGGGTCGATTCCGAGCGACCGGGCGGCGTGGACCGCCGACAAGTCGCTCTCGTCGACCGGGTATTCAAGCGTTTCGAAAGAAATGCCCGCCGCTTCGAGCAGGCGGACGACGTTCGTTTTTTCCATTCGATGAAGGCCTACTCGGCCTTCGGTCCTTCCTTGACGATGCGCGCCAGTTCTCTGCCTTTGGCCTCAAGTTCGGCCAGGTCGGCATCAGCCGGCGCGCCGGCCCATTCCTTCATGTCCATGCAGGTCCACTTCAGGCCTTCGACGGCGGCTTCGTATTCCTTCTTCGCGCCGCCGACCCAGCCCCAGGAGCCGACTCGGAGGACGGTCTTCCCGTGGACGTGCTTGCGCTTCATGATGTCGATCGCGTAGGCCATCGGCGGGAACATCGCGTATTCGTAGGTCGGCATGGCCAGCACGAGGCCGGAGGCCTCGTAGGCGTCGGCGAGCACGTAGGACACGTCCTCGTTGGGAACCCGGCGGATGGAGTAGGGCACGCCTTCGGCCTCGATCCCCTTGATGACCGCGTCCAGCCCCTTGCGGGTGTTTCCGTACATCGATCCCCAGATGATCGCGATCTTCTTCTCCGCGGGGCCGTTCATGTAGCGGGCGTACTTGAGGTAGCGCTCGACGATCTTCATCGGCTCCGTGCGCCAGACGATGCCGTGGCTCGGCGCGATGCACTTGATCTCGAGGCCCTCGAGCTTTTTGACCGCGCGCTCGACGAACACGGAGAAGGAGGAGACGATGTTGGCGTAGTAGCGCAGGCTTTCCCTCTCGAAGAATTCGTGCTCCTTGGCGCTGAACTGGTCGTCGAAGACGCGGTCCCCGAGCTTGCCGAAGGAACCGAACGCGTCGCAGGCGAAGAGGGTGCCGGAACCGGCGTCCCAGGTCACCATCGTCTCGGGCCAGTGGACGTTCGGCGCCTCCACGAAGCTGAGCACCTTTCCGGCGCCGAGGTCGAGCGTGTCGCCGGTCTTCACCGCGCGCAGGCCCTCGGTAATCTTATAGAAGGACTTCACCAGCTCGACGCCTTTGCCCGTCGCGATGATTTCCGCTTTCGGGTTGAGCGCTTTGAATTCGGCCAGCCATCCGGTATGGTCGGGCTCCAGGTGGTTGAGGATCAGGTAATCGATATCCTTGAACGAGATGCCGATGGAGGCGAGCTCGTCGGAGAGCTGGGTCGGCGCGCCGATCCAGTCGCGCACCAGATCGATGAGGGCTATCTTCTCTCCCTTCACGATGTACGAATTGAGGGACACGCCTTCGGGAATGGGCCAAATGCCTTCGAACAGATCATCGGTATCGATGTCCGCGTGGAGGCAATAGACGGAATCGGATATGGGATACGCTTTCATGGGTACCTCTCCTCAATTATTCGGCAGTATGCGGATACTATACCCAAAAGCGCGGCGAATCGGAAGAATGAGGAAAAAAGACCTCGATGCGGGGCCTGTTCGGCGGCGTCCTTTTTTGTATACTTATAGGGTGAGTTCCGCGATGCCAGACAATCTACTCTTCGCCCGGACGCGTTTCGAAGCGGGGGACTTCACAGAAGCCGAAGCGGCGGCGACCGAAATCCTCGAAGACGCGATCGGCCGCGACGACCATTCGGAAGCTTCCCGCGCCTTCGGTCTGCTCGGTTCGATCAACCGGGAGCGCGGCGAATACAACCGCGCCCTCGAACGCTATATGAAGTCGCTCGAGCTGGCCCGGACGTCCGGCGACGCAGACCGAGAAGCGGCCGCACTCAACGAGATCGGGGAAGTGCTCCTGGATGCCGGCGAACGGCGCGAGGCTCTGAACTATTTCATGCAGTCTTCCGATCTGCTGCGGAAGACCGCGCCGTCATCCCCCGAACAGGAGAACACCGCGGCGACGGTGCTGCTCCGGATCGGGCAGACCCTGCTCGAACTGGGGGAGGCCGAGAACGCCGCCGGCTATCTCGAGCTGGCTCTGGACGCGTCCGAGCGGTCGCGGTCCTTCGGCCTTTCCGCTCGAAGCGCGGCGGCGCTCGCGGCGGTCGAAAAGCGGCGGGGCAATAAGGAAGCGGCGCGCGCCCTGCTCGATAAGGCCCGCGCGACGGCGGCGGACAACGGATGCACGCTCCCGCTTCCCGACATACTGCTCGAAAGCGCGGATCTGCATCTCGCTTCAGGCGATGCGGCCGCCGCGCTCGAAGATCTGCGCGATGCAGAGCGCGAAGCGGGCAAGGCCGGCCTCAAGCGGAAGATCGCGGAAACCCATAAGCTCCGCTCGCTCGTGCTCGAACGGACGGGCGATATCTCCGGCGCGTTCCAGGATTACCGGCGCTTCCACGAGATCGAGGAGGCCCTGGCTTCGGAACGCGTCGCCCGGCTGGTCCAGAGCGCCGAGGTCCGCGCCCAGATCGAGTGCGCCCGCCAGGAAGCGGAGATCTACCGGCTGCGCAACGTGGAGCTCAAGGAGCGCCGGCGGGATCTCGAGCTCACCAACGCGCGCCTGCTCGCCGTCGCCGAGATAGGCAGGGACATCACCGCGTCCCTCGATACGGACCTCATCGCTCGGACGGTGTACGAACGGCTCCTGACTCTGGTCGATCTGACCGACTTCTGCCTCGCCGTCCACGTCCCCGCCAGGAACGAACTGGATTTCAGGCTCGTCATCCAGAACAGGGAGCACGTCGAACCCTTCTCCCTCCCGGCAGACAGCCCGGACAGCTTCGCCGCGTGGGTGCTTTCCCGCGGTCAGGCGCTCAAGATCGACGACGCCGCGGTCGAGTACGGCGCATACATCCAGTCCGACGCGCTGCAGTTCGGCGCCATGACGGCCTCCCTCGTGTACGTGCCGCTTTTCCTGGACCGCCGCGCGGTCGGCGTCATCGGCATGCAGAGCCCGCGCGTCGGCGTCTATACGGACGAGGACGTCAAGCTCCTCTCGGCACTCGGCACCTTCGTCGCCGTCGCGCTCGAGAATTCGCGCGTGCACGAGGAGCTTGCGCGGGTGAACGCCGCGCTTCAGGCTGAGAAGGCCGAGCTCGAGCGCCTGACCAAGAAGATCTCCCATATCGCCAACCACGACGGACTTACGGGCCTGCCCAACCGCCTGCTGCTTTCAGAGCTGCTCGATTCGGAGATCGCGCGGTCGGTGCGGTCCAAGAAGATCATCGCGGTCATGTTTCTGGATCTGGACGATTTCAAGCCGATCAACGACACCTACGGCCATACGGCGGGCGATATAGCCCTCGTGGTCGTGTCGCAGCGCCTTAAGCGGGCCCTTCGCGCGTCGGACACCGTCGCCCGCGTGGGCGGCGACGAGTTCGTCGCGGTGGCTTCCGATATCGACGATCCGCAGCTTGCCGCCACCATCGCCGGCAAGCTCGTGGCGGCTTGCCGCAGACCCATCGAGGTACAGGGGAACGTGTGCCGGGTCGGCGTATCCATCGGCATCGCGCTGTTCCCCAACGACGGCGTCGCCGCCGCGGATCTGCTCAGGAACGCGGACGAGGCCCTCTATCGGGTCAAGCGCGGCGGAAAGAACGGATTCGTTTTCTACGGTTCGAAGTAGGCGGGGGAAAAAGAAACCCGCGGAGGCTTCCGCGGGTTTTCCGTCCGTCAGCGGTTCAGTATGCTGACTACGCGTTCCAAAACTTTTTTACGGTCGAGCGGCTTGACGATGTAGCTCTTGGCGCCGATGAGGAGGGACTTCTTGACGACGTCCTCCTTCCCGAGAGCGCTGACCATCACCACGACTGCTTCCTTGTCGAACTCGAGGATCTTTTCCAGCGCAGAAACGCCGTCCATAACGGGCATCGTGATATCCATGGTCACGAGGTCTACGTTCGGATAGAGTTCCTTGTACTTCTCGAGCCCCTGTACGCCGTCGGAGGCTGTTCCGACGATCTCGAAGCCTTCCGAACTCAGAATCTGTCCGAGCTGCTTCGCGATGAACATGGAATCGTCGATGATGAGGACCCGGTACGAGGAACCGTCGGGCTTGCGTCCGTCGGGGCTTTTCTCGTTGATACTGGGCATATCGCTCTTAGCAATCATGCGGTATCCTCCTGCCGACAGTTATAACCGATGGATGCGGATAATTCAAGCGCGTTTATGGTATGCTCGCCGCATGAGCGTTCCCTTTTCCTTCGCCCCCATGGCGACTTTGAGCCACCGGGCTTTCCGCGAGCTGCTCGAGGATTTCGGCGGCTGCGACTTCTATTATACCGAGATGGTCGCCGCGGGCGCGCTGCTCTCGGGCGGCCGCTTCGAGGCTTTCTATGAAGATCCGCTCCCGCGGCCCGAAAAATTGGTCTACCAGCTGGTCGGAGCCGATCCCGACCAGCTCGCCCGCGCCGCTGCGCTGCTGGACGGCAAGGGCGCGGTCGGCGTCGACGTGAACATGGGCTGCTCGGCGCCCGAGATAGTCCGCACGGGCGCCGGGGTCAGGTGGATGGCCGACGCGGAGGCCGCGCGCGCCATGATCGCGAGGGTGCGCGCCGCCGTGAAGGGGCGGCTTTCCGTGAAGCTGCGCCTCGGCGCCGAGGAGGACTTCGACCGGCTCGCCGCGTTCTGCCGGGGGCTCGAGGCCGAAGGAGTCGAGCTCTTCACCCTGCATCCCCGCACCGCTAAGGAAAAGTTCAAGCGGCGGGCCCGCTGGGACTACGTCGGTCGGCTGCGGGCCGAATTGAAGGTGCCGGTGGTCGGAAACGGCGACGTGGATACGGCGCCCCTGCTCGCGTCGAGGGCCGCGGGCCCCTGCGACGGGGTGATGGTCGGACGCGCGGCGGTGAAGATGCCTTGGATGTTCGCCGCTGCGCGCGGCATCGAGACGGGAATCCGGACCCTGCCGGAACGGATCGACCTGGAGGCGGTCGCGGACCGTTTCCTCGAGCTCTTGTCGAAGCACCAGCCGCCCGAGTTCTGGGAATCCCGGGCGCGCCGCTTCTTCCTGTATTTCTGCGACAATTTGAAGTGGGCGCACCACGTGCGCACGGCGCTCGCCCGGGAAACGGAGCTGACCGCGATGGCGGCCGCGCTCCGCGCGCATTTCGCGCAGAACCCGGAGGAGCGCTGGGCGCCCGCCTACTGAACGGAAAGCGCCTTCCTGAAGTTGGCGACGACGGTGTCTACCTGGGGCCGCGCGTCGACGTCCACGAGGATGCCTTTCGCGCGGTAGTGGTCGATCAGGGGAGCCGTCTGCGCCCGGTAGACTTCCAGGCGCTTCTCGATCGCTTCCTTCTTGTCGTCGTCGCGGGTATAGAGCTCGCCGCCGCAGGCGTCGCAGACGCCGTCCTTCTTCGGTTTCTGGAACGACACATGGTAGTTCGCGCCGCAGCCCCGGCAGACGCGCCGGCCGGAGAGACGCTCGACGACCGACGAGTCGGGAATGTCGAAGTTGACGACCTTCTCGACCGTCGAGAAGTCCGCGAGGGCCTCGGCCTGGGGGATGGTCCGGGGGAATCCGTCGAGGATGTAGCCTTTCGCGGCGTCGCTCTGCGCAAGCCGTTCCTTGACCAGCTCAATGGTCGTGCCGTCGTCGACGAGCTTGCCCGAGTCGATGATGGCTTTGACTTTCAGTCCGAGCGGGCTCTTCGCGGCGATGGCGGCGCGGAAGATGGCTCCGGTCGAGATATGAGGCACGTTGAGGATCTCCGTCGCCTTCGCGGCGAGAGTACCTTTTCCGGCTCCGGGCGGTCCGAGGAAAATGAGTTTCATTGCGGGACTCCTGTTGCGGTTTCGGGCCCGCCGCGGCGGCGGCCCGAACGGATGATACCCCTCATGCCCGAAGCGGGGCAAGGGCCCGAACCGGAAAGTATCCGGACCGGAAAGCGGCGGAGCGGTCAGCCAAGGGCGACGTCGAGCATCATCATCACCGCGAAGCCGATCATGAGGCCGAGGGTGGCGATGTGCTCGTTTCCCTCGCGCCGGGATTCGGGAATGACCTCCTCGGCCACGACGAAGATCATGGCGCCGGCGGCGAAGGCGAGCGCGTAGGGCAGGACCGGGCGCATCACGATGACGGTCGCGGCGCCGATGACGCCGGCTACCGGCTCCACGAGCCCTGACATCTGGCCGTACCAGAACGCCTTGAATCTGCCCATGCCGTCGCGCCGGAGCGGTATGGAGACGGCGGCGCCTTCGGGGAAGTTCTGGATGCCGATGCCGAGCGCGAGCGCCACCGCTCCGGCGAGCCCCGCCGAGGGAATGCCCGCCGCGACCGCTCCGAATCCGACGCCGACCGCCAATCCTTCGGGGATGTTGTGCAGCGTGATGGCGAGCACCAGGAGGATGCTCCGCTTCCAGTTGGTCTTGATGCCTTCCGCCTCGCTGCGTTCGTATTCGATGTGCAGGTGCGGCAGCACCAGGTCTACGCCGCGCAGGAACACGCCGCCGGCCAGGAAGCCGACGACGGCGGGCACCCACGGGAGCATCCCCATCGATTCGGCCAGCTCGATGGAGGGGGCGAGCAGCGACCAGAAGCTCGCCGCGATCATGACGCCCCCCGCGAAGCCGAGCATCCCGTCGAGCACGCGGCGGTCGATCGTCTTGAAGAAGAAAACCATCGCCGCGCCGAGGGCGGTGAGTCCCCACGTGAATCCGGTTGCGATCAGGGCCTGGGGTACCGCCCCCAGCGACGTCATCCATTCCATGCGGAAAATATAAGGCATGCGCCGCGTTGAGGAAAGGGCGGATGCGTCGTATATTTTCTTCATGACCGCAACACGTTCGATTCCGAAGCTGCCGGCGATCTTTCTCTGCATCGCCGCTTCCGTTTCCGCTTCCGATCCGCAGCCGGTGCCCGTGTCCCGGGTCGCCCTGTTCTCCTCGGGGGTCGGCTATTTCGAGCACTCCGGCGCGGTGTCCGGCGACGCCGATGTCGAGCTCGCTTTCAGGACCGAGGACGTGAACGATGCCCTCAAGTCCCTGGTCGTCTACGAGGGTGCCGTCGGCGCGCCTTCGGTGAGCTACCCTTCGAAAACCGACCTCGACCGCGCGCTCAAGGCCTTCTCCGTCGACCTTTCAGGCGCTCCCTCCGTAGCCGAGCTGCTCGCGCGCGCCCGCGGCGCCGCGGTGGATATCCGCACGGCCGGAAACGTCGTCCTGTCCGGCCGGGTGCTCTCCGTCGAGACGCGGCGTATCCCCGAAGACGGCCAAGCTCCGGGGCGCGTGTTCATCGCGCTGCTTTCCTCGGACGGGGTCGTCTCCGCCGCGCTCGACGACATCGACTCGTTCAAATTCGCCGATGCCGCCATGGACGCGGACTTCCGCCGCGCGCTCGACCTCGCGGCGCGGGCGCGGGACACGACGAAGACCTCGCTCAGCCTGGCGCTGCCGGGATCGGGAAGCCGCGAGGCCGTGTTCGGCTACGTCGTCGCGGCGCCCGTCTGGAAGACGTCCTATCGGCTGGACCTTTCGGGAAAATCCCCGTTTCTTCAGGGCTGGGCCATCGTCGACAACGCGACCGACCGGGACTGGGCCGACGTCGAGCTCTCGCTGGTGAGCGGCCGTCCGGTATCCTTCATCCAGGATCTGTACGCGCCGGTCCGGGTAGCCCGCCCCGTCGTGCCGCTCTCCATCGCCGGAAGCGCGGCCCCGCGTTCGTACTCGGGAGGCGTCGGCGGCGCTCCCGAGGAGCCTGCCGCGGAAGCCCTCTACGACGAGGCGCCCGCGGCTCCGCGGGCCATGATGGAGCGTTCGGCTCCCTCGGCGCTGTCCGCTCCGGCGCCGCTCAGGAAAGCCGCTCCCGTGCGGCCCGACCGGCTCGCCGAGTCCGCGTTCGCGGCGTCCGCCGCACGGACCGCGGGGGACCAGTTCGAATACACCCTGCCGGCGCCGGTGACGCTGGAGCGGGGCCGTAGCGCGCTGCTGCCCCTCTTGTCCGGCGCCGTCCGCGCCGAAAAAGTGTCCGTCTATACCGCGGGCCAGGGCGCGCCCGCGCTCGGCGCGCGGCTCGCGAACACGACCGGCATGAAGCTTCCCGCCGGACCCATCACCGTGTTCGACGGCGGAACCTACGCCGGCGACGCGCTCATCGACTTCCTGTCGCCGGGCGATACCCGCCTCATCGCGTTCGGCGAGGACCTCGATCTGCGCGTCGACGAATCGGCGTCTTCGTCGCTCGACACGATCGCGGTCTCCGTTTCGAAGGGCGTCCTCACCTTCAGCCGAAGGCGGAATCTGTCGAAATCCTACATCTTCAAGAATGTTTCGGGTCGCGGGAAAAAGGTCATAGTCGAGCATCCGCAGTCGTCCGGCGCCGAACTGTTCAAGCCCGAGTCGTTCGTCGAGAAAGCCGACGGCCGCTACCGCTTCTCCCTGGACGTTCCTTCCGGGGCGGAGCGGACGCTCGAAGTGGTCGAGCGGACGCCTCTTTCCGAGACCGTTTCGCTGCTGCCTCTCGGTTCCGACGCGTTCCTGCGCTATTCGTCGACCAAGGATATTCCCGAAGCCGTTCGGACGGCTCTCGCCAAGGCGGCAGAACTGCGCCGGGCCGCCGAGAACGCTGACCGCATTTCCCGCGAATTGACGGCGAAGCGCGGTCAAATCGTTTCCGACCAGGCCCGAGTGCGGGCCAACCTCCAGGCGATCGGGCGCGAGACCGCGGACGGGAAAAAGTATCTGAAACGGCTGTTGGACGCCGAATCGGAAATCGACGCGCTCGACGCCCGGCTCGAGGCCGCCGGAAAAAGCGCCCAAGCGGCCCATGAAGAATACGAACGGTACGTGGGCGCTTTGACTCTCTGATCCCCCTTTGACTGCGCGGGGCGCATGGCTTAACTTAGGGGGGTGAGTGCGATGAGCGGACCGCGCGACGGCGGTAAGGGAAACACCTCCGAACGCGGCGACCGGGCGCGGCTCGAACGGCTTCTAGACGAGCGGGGCCTGGAGCTCGAGAAAAGCGAGAGCCGGTTCAAGCGCATCGTAGAGGAATCCCCCGCCTGCCTTCTGCTCATAGATGCAGCGGTCACTAAAGTCGAACTGGCGAACAGGCGCTTCACCGAAACCTTCGGCATCGGCCAAGACGCGTTCGCGGATATAAAAGGAATGCTCGCGCGCCTATTCCCCGATGAGACCTACCGGCGCGATATGGTCGAGAGCCTGCGGGAAAGCGCCTCCTTGGTGTTGTCGGGGCAGTCCGTAAAACAGGCGCTCCTTGTAGAGATGCGCGCGGCGGACGGACGGAAACGGTATTTCGAGCGCTTCATCGCCGCCTTGGACCTCTCTGTGCTGGTAGCCCTCACCGACGTCACGGACCGCATCGACGTCGAGGCGGCGCTTCAGGAAGAAAAGAATTTCTTCGAAGCGATGATAGACGGCCTGCCAGGGATCTTCTTCGCGTACGATGCGGCCGGCAATCTGGTCAGGGCGAATTCGCATTTCGGGAAGCTCGCCGCCGGCGGGAACGGACGCATCGAGCGGCTGCTCCCGGCCGATTCCGCGGAGCGTTTCCGGGCCGCAGAGAAGGAAGCGCGCGCCGAAGGCGTTTCCTCGGTCGAACTGAAAGCGGGCGCCGGGGCGCAGGCGCCCTGGTACCTGGTGACCCTCATCCCCGTGCGCGCCGAAGGCCGGGAACTGCTTCTCGGCACCGGAATAGACATCACGGACCGCAAGAAGGCGGAACGCGAACTCGCGCTCCTCCAGTCGGTGACCCGGCAGGTGGCCGAGGCGTCCGACTATTCCCAGGCGCTCCGTTCCGCCCTCGGCTCGATCTGCGAGGCGACCGGCTGCGAGTACGGCGAATCGTGGCTGCCCGATTCCCAGGCCGCGTACCTGAGGCCCGGTCCGACCTGGATCGGCGGGGACGACCGGCTCGCGGTTTTCGCTTCGGAATCGCGGAGCTACAAGTTCGCGCGCCGCGAGGGCTTCGTCGGTCTCGTTTGGGATACGAAGCAGCCGCAGTGGATCGAGCGGTCGGCGGCGGTCGGCGGACGGAACTATTTCCGCAGCAAGGAGTTCGAGTCGTCCGGGCTGAAGGCGATGTGGGGAGTCCCCGTTCTGATAGGAGAACGGACCCTCGCCGTGCTCTGCTTCGGCATGCGCCGCGAATTCGGCTCGGACTTCAGTCTGCTCGAACTCAGCTCCGTGGTGACGCACGCGATCGGCGCGGTCATGTTACGGAAAAAGAGCGAAGACGAGCTGCGCAAGCTCTCCCAGGCCGTCAAGCAGAGCCCCTCGAGCGTTCTGATCTCGGACCTGAAGGGCAATATCGAATTCATCAATCCCCGCTTCACCGAGGTGACCGGGTATTCTTCCGAGGAAGTGCTCGGGAAGAACCCCAATATTCTCCATTCCGGAAAGCAGTCGGAGGCGTTCTACAGGACGCTCTGGGATACTATCCTTTCCGGCTCCACCTGGCGCGGCGAATTCGTGAACCGCAAGAAGGACGGCTCAGAATACGTCGAGCAAGCTTCGATCGCGCCCATCATGGACGCCGACGGCACGATAACCAATTTCGTCGCGGTCAAGGAGGATGTCACCGCGCAGAAGCGGACTATGGAGCTGCTGCGCCTGAGCGAGCGGCGCATGGACATGGCCTTCTCCGCATCCGGGTTCTATTGGTGGGATTGGGACATCGTCCGGGGCCGCGTCGTCTCGAGCCCCCTGCGCTACGGCGCGCTCGGCTACGGATCCGCCGAAACGGAATCCTCGATAGAGTGGTGGCTTTCCCTGGTGCATCCCGAAGACGCCGGGACGGTGGAAGACAGCATGCGCCGGCTTTTCGACGGTTCGTCCGACCTCTTCGATATCCGCGTCCGTTTGCGCTCCGCTTCCGGCGACTGGCTCTGGTTCCGGGACAAGGGGCGGGTCTTCGAGCGGGGTCCCTCCGGCGAGGCGGTCAAGGTGATCGCGACGAGCCAGGATATCGGCGATATCGTCCGGGCGGAAAAGGAGATGTCCAAGGCGAAGGAACTCGCCGAAGAAGCGAGCCGGGCCAAGAGCGAATTCCTGGCTACCGTCAGCCACGAGATCCGGACGCCGATGAACGCGATAATCGGCCTTTCCTTTCTCGCCTTGGATACTCCGCTGGACGCGAAGCAGAAGCGCTACGTCGAGCGGATACACGAATCGGGCGAGAATCTTCTGGGCATAATCAACGATATCCTCGACTTCTCGAAAATCGAGTCAGGCAAGCTGCCGATGGAATCCATCGACTTCGAGCTTGCCGCCGTTTTCGCCCAGCTCGACAACGCGATAGCCGAGCGCGCGAGGCTGAAGGGGCTTTCGTATTCCTGCTCGATCGATCCGGCGGTCCCCCTGAGCTTGCGGGGCGATCCGCTGCGGCTGCAGCAGGTCCTGCTCAACATCGTCGGCAACGCCGTCAAGTTCACCGAATCGGGAACCGTGTCGGTCCGCGTCCGGGCGGCCGCCCTATCGGCGTCGGAGGCTGCGCTCGAGTTCTCCGTCGAGGACACCGGAATCGGCATGACGGGGGAAGAGCTTTCGAGGCTGTTCCAGCCCTTCGCCCAAGCCGACGCGTCGACCTCCCGGCTGTACGGCGGAACTGGGCTCGGCCTCGCGATCAGCGCGAGCCTGGTCGAGCGGATGGGCGGATCGATCGAAGCGTCGAGCGAAAAGGGCCGCGGCAGCCGCTTCGCCTTCACGGCGCATTTCGGCATCGCCGCCGCAGTCAGTGCTGCGGCGGCGGAACGCGCCGGCCGGAAGCGGACGCCCGGCGCGCCGCTTCCGGCCTCGGGCGTCCGCGTGCTCGTCGTCGAGGACAACGCCCTCAACCGGGACGTTTCAATGGAGCTGCTCGCCAAGGCGGGATACCGCGTGGAGACGGCCGCCGACGGGGACAGCGCGCTGCGCGTCGCCTCCGGGGCGCATTCGTCCGGGCTGCCGTTCGCGCTCGTCCTTATGGATCTGCGCATGCCCGGAAAAGACGGCTACGAGACCGCCCGGCTCATGCGGGCCGATCCGCGGATGGCCGGCGTTCCCATCATCGCCATGTCGGCGGACGCTATGGCGGGCGTGAAGGAGTCGGTGCTCGAAGCGGGGATGGACGATTACATCAGCAAGCCGATCATTCCCGCGGATTTGTTCTCGATGCTGGAGAAATGGCTTTCCGGCGCCGCCGGACCGGGGCCCGCGGAAAGCGTCGCACTGCTCGACGGCCTGCCGGACGCGTATCCCTGCCTGAATTGGAAAAAGGGACTGAAGATCGTCGGCGGCGACGCCGCGTTCTTCCGCACGCTACTGCGGAAGTTCTCGACTGAATACGAAGACGCCGCCGGCGGGATCGGCGCGGCGCTCGCCGCCGGCGATGGGAAGAAGGCGCTCCTGATGGCGCATACGCTCAAAGGAGCGGCGGCGACCATCGGCGGCAGCGAGCTCGCCCTCCGCGCCGCCGAGGTCGAGGAGGCGCTGAAGCGCGGCGAAGCCGCGGAAGCCCTCATCGAAGCGCTGCCGCTCGCCATCTCCGGTCTGGCGGCGGATATCGAGTCTTTCCTTTCCGCGTCGGGGGGCGCGGAGAGCGCGGCCGCTTCCTCGCGCGGCGCGGAATCCGGTTCAGCGTCCGACCTTTTGGCCGAATTCATCGCTTCGCTTTCGACCGATCTTCCGGCCGCATGGGCTCTCCTCGCCGTATTGTCCAAGAAGCTCGCCGGCGGGGCTTTCGATTCCGACTTGAGCAGGCTACAATCTAATTTGAGCGATTTCGACATAGATGCGGCGCGCGCGGCCGCGAAGGACTTGGGTATGCACATGAGCGAACGGAGCGGAACGCAGCAGTGACCGACAGGCCCTTGATCCTCATAGCGGACGACGCCCCCACGAATCTCATGACGCTGATGGAGTGCCTCAAGAAGGACTACGCCGTCATCGCGGCCCGGACCGGAGAGCAGGCCTTGAAGCTGGCGGCCGGGGCTCCGGTGCCGGATCTCATCCTGCTCGACATCATGATGCCGGGCATGGACGGATACCGCACGCTCGAGCTGCTGAAGGCCAACCCGAACACGAGCGCCATCCCCGTCATCTTCATCACCGCCCTGACCGACGAGACCGACCAGTCGCGCGGTCTGACCCTCGGCGCCGTCGACTACATCACCAAGCCGTTCAACTCCGATATCGTGAAGCTGCGCATCGCCAACCAGCTGGAGCTGAAAAGGGACCGCGACGACCTCGAGCGCCTAGTGCGGGAGCGGACGCGGGAATTGGTCGATACGCGGCTCGAAGTGGTCAACCGGCTCGGGCGCGCCGCCGAATACCGCGACAACGAAACGGGGCTGCACATCATCCGCATGAGCAACTACGCCAAGCTGATCGCGCATGCCTCGGGGCTGAGCGATTCCGAGATCGAGCTGGTCCTCCATGCCTCCCCCATGCACGATATCGGAAAGATCGGCGTCCCCGACACCATACTGCTGAAGCCCGGTCCGCTCGATCCGGCCGAATGGGAGCGCATGAAGGACCATTGCCGGATCGGCGCGGACATCCTCGGCGGACAGGATTCCGCGCTCATG
Organism: Treponema sp.; assembly: GCA_003245635.1. Classification (GTDB taxonomy): domain Bacteria; phylum Spirochaetota; class Spirochaetia; order Treponematales; family Breznakiellaceae; genus SZUA-426. The sequence goes on along the minus strand of QKCO01000122.1, from coordinate 579 downwards.
CGCATGGCCGCCGACGCCGCTCTCAGCCACCACGAGCGCTGGGACGGGTCGGGCTACCCGAACCGGCTCAAAGCCGACGAGATACCCTTCATAGGGCGCGTCGTCGCGGTGGCGGACGTGTTCGACGCGCTGACGAGCAGACGGCCGTACAAGTCCGCCTGGGAGCTGGATGCCGCGTTCTCGTACATCGAATCCGAGGCGGGAAGGCATTTCGACCCGGCCATGGCCCGCGCCTTCATCGGCCTCCGCGACCAGATACTCGAAATTCATCATCGGTACGCCGAGTGAAGTCGGCAGGAAAATAAGCAGCAGGAGAAAAGCATGGCTGACAGGAAGAAAGCGCTCGTCGTAGACGATATGGAGCAGAACCGCAACGCGATCAAGGCGTTCCTCTTCTTCTACAAATTCGACGCGGATGTGGCCAAGGACGGACTCGAGGGCAAGGAGCTGTACGGAAAGGGCGTGTACGACCTGGTGTTCTCGGATATCGAGATGCCGAACATGAACGGTTTCGAGCTGCTTTCCTGGATCAAGCGCTCCTCCGCGCGCAAGGACACGCCGGTGGTGATGCTGAGCAGC
>QKCO01000166.1 GCA_003245635.1 Treponema sp. | reverse complement strand
GGCGATCTGCCGGTAGTTCTGTTGCTTTGCGCCTGCGGCGTTCTGCTCGTTTTCGGTATTGTTAGACGCGCGATTGACAATAAGCGGACAGCATAGGACAATACTCCACGCGAGTATCGTGTATTATTAAGGAAGGATGCAGATGGACGCGCGCAAAAAGATACTCATAGTCGATGATGAGCAGATAAATCTCGAATTCTTCGATGTAATGCTTTCGAAGCTCGGCTTTGTCGTCGAGAAAGCCGAAAACGGGGTGGAAGCTCTCGAGAAAACCAAAAAATTCGTTCCGGACCTTATCATCCTCGACAACATCATGCCGAAGATGTCCGGCTGGGAAGTCACCAAGACGCTGAAGAACTCGGAAGACTATCGCGATTTCCATGATATCCCGATAATCATGTTCTCGGCCATGGATGATGTTAAGGATAAGGTCGAGGGATTCGAGCTCGGCGTCGACGACTACATCACCAAGCCGTACAATTTTTCCGAAGTGCTTGCCCGCATCCGCGCCGTATTGCGGAACAGGGAGCTTTTCGCGCAGATCGCCGCGCGGGAGTCACGCCTGCAGCTCGTCGAAGACTTGAATGCCGAACTTTCGGCCGTCGGCGCGCTGGTCAATGAGGAGATGGACGCATTGATGTCCGCTGCCAAGACAAGCGGCGCGGGCGAATTCTCCGTCACGGTGCAGGCTCGGGCCGAGAACGTGAAGAAGCGGCTGTACGAGCTCGAGAGCCGGTTCGAGGCTTCCAAGCCGGAGCGCGAACGCCTTAAGAAAAAGGAAATAGAGCTCAAGACCCTCGAGAAGCAATTCAGGAAGGGCCTGCAGCAGGGCTGAGGAGGAGGTTCCGATGATCGACGAACGGAAGCGAGCGGTTCTGGAGTCCTTCGCCGAGGGGCGGAAGCTGTACAAGCTGATGGAGTTCAAGAAAGCGCTTCAGTGTTTCGCCGATGCGTTGCGCGTCGATTCCGAAGACGGTCCTTCGAAAGTCTATTATCTCAGGTGCAAGCATTACTTGGAGAATCCGCCGCCCGAGGATTGGGACGGCGTTTTCGTGATGACGTCGAAATAGCGGGCGAGGTAGATGAAGAATCAGGAAAAGGGGAGCGAAGGCGATATCGTGACCGTGTTCGGTCCCGAAACGTCGTTCGACGGTGTCCTTCGTTTCAAGGAAACCTTGCACATCAAGGGAAAATTCAAAGGCACTATCGAAGCCACCGGCGCTTTGGTGGTCGAGAAGGGCGCCGAGGTCGAAACGGACTCGATCTCGGTCACCTCTCTGGAAATAGCAGGCAAGGTGTCCGGCTCCATACGCGCTTTGGATAAGGTCGATATGTTGAGCGGATCTTCGGTCCGCGGCGATGTCGCTACTTCCCGGTTGCGGATCGCCGACGGCGTATTGTTCGAGGGCCAATGTTCCATGACCGGCATCGAAGGCGACGTCGAGATATTCTCGCGCCAAACGAGCGAAGTAAAAAGCGAGCTGCTCGCGGTTCCCTCGCGTCCTTGACAGAAAAAGCGGCCGACGGTATATTACTCCTAATAAACCTTCCAGCCGTCAGTAAATAAGTATTCAGCATAGTACGTGCTTGTGATGCGCGTTATTTGGGGGGCACGGCCCTTAACGGGATTTCGTCCAGTTCCGAATCGAGAATACCCCACGACGGACATGTCATTCCCTAATCTGGAGTTCATCAATGGCTATCATCCGGAAAAAACGAAGCGCCCCCATTGAGGCGTCCGAAGAGGCGAGTACTCAGGATCAACGCGAGTTGGACTTGTCCGCCTCCGAAAGCATAACGAAAGAAGATCTGCAGCCGGAGGGAGTCCACCTCGAGGCGGTCGTCGCCGAAGAAGGCGACTCTTCCGCCTCGGGCGAAGAAGTCCAGTCCGAAGATGCGTCGGAAGACGCTGAAGAAGAGAACGGCAAGGATCGCGCCAACGCCTCCCGGGTGGTCGTCCGTGCGAGAGCGAAAAAGCGTCCTTTGCGGGTCGAGCTGATAAAGGAGAACGGCGCACCGGAAGAGGGCGCCGCTGCTCAGGCGGCGCCTGCCGGCGAGGCTCAAGTTGCAGCGCAGCCCCCGCAGGAACGACGTCGGGAATGGGGCGGTCCGAAGCCTCATGGCCAGGCGCCGGCCGTGCCGTCGGCGCGTCCTTTGCCTCCCATGCCCGACATCTACGGCCGGCCCGAACCGCGCGGCGATCAGGACGGCGGCAAGCCGCGCCTTTCGATAAACGAGCTTACCCGCTCCAACATGATGGACCTCCGCGAGCTTGCGGCTCGCTATGGGATCAGCCACGAAGACATGGTCGCCCTCAAGAAGCAGGAGATCATCTTTTCGATCCTGAAGGCGCACACCGAGCACGGCGGCATCATCTACGCCTACGGGTCCCTCGAGATCCTTCCGGACGGCTACGGCTTCCTGCGCAGCCCGCAGAATTCGTACCTGCCCGGGCCCGACGACATCTACATCAGCCCGAGCCAGATTCGGCTGTTCGCGCTCAAGACCGGCGATACGGTCTACGGTCAGATCCGCAGCCCCAAGGAAGGCGAGCGCTTCTTCGCCATGCTTCGGGTGGAGACGGTCAACTACGACGATCCCGCCGTCGCCCAAAGCCGCATCCCCTTCGACAACCTGACCCCGCTGTATCCCAACGAAAAGCTCAACCTCGAGACCGCCACGGAAGAAATCTCGACCCGCATCATCAACTTGTTCTGTCCGATCGGAAAAGGACAGCGGTCGATCATCGTCGCGCCTCCGCGCACGGGAAAGACGATCATGATGCAGCGCATCGCGAACGCTATCACGAAAAACCATCCCGAGGTGTACCTCATCGTCCTGCTCATCGACGAGCGGCCCGAGGAAGTCACCGATATGGAGCGGACGGTCAGGGCCGAAGTCATATCGTCCACCTTCGACGAGCAGGCGACCCGGCACGTGCAGGTCGCCGAGATGGTGCTAGAGAAGGCGAAGCGCCTGGTCGAGCACAAGAAAGATGTCGTCATTCTGCTCGACTCCATCACGCGCCTCGCGCGCGCGTACAACCAGACGGTGCCGACTTCCGGAAAGATACTCTCGGGCGGCGTCGATTCCAACGCGCTCCATAAGCCCAAGCGCTTCTTCGGCGCGGCGCGCAACATCGAGGAAGGCGGCAGTCTGAGCATCATCTCCACCGCGCTCGTCGAGACCGGCAGCCGCATGGACGAGGTCATCTTCGAAGAGTTCAAGGGCACCGGCAACATGGAGATCAATCTCGATCGCCGCATCTCCGATCGGCGCCTCTATCCGGCTATCAATATCAAGAAGTCGGGGACGCGCAAGGAAGAGCTGCTTCTGACCGAGGAAGAGCTGCAGAAGATATGGGTCCTGCGCAAGGTGATCAACCCGATGGACGATATCGAGATCATAGAGCTCCTTATTGACAGGATGAGGAAAAGCAAGAATAATGAAGCCTTCCTGCGTTCCATGAACACCGGAAGCGCTTCCGTTGATTAAGTTTTGGAGGATCGATAGATGAAAGAGGGTATCCACCCGAAATACGAGATGACCACGATCAAGTGCGCCTGCGGCAACGTGATCGAGACTCGTTCCACCGTAAAGAATATTTCCGTTGAAATTTGCTCCGCTTGCCATCCCTTCTTTACCGGCAAGCAGAAGCTCGTCGACACGGCCGGACGCATCGACCGCTTCCGCAAGAAGTACGGTATCAAGGAATAGATCTATTCCACGATGCGAAAAAGCCGCCTTTGGGCGGCTTTTTTTTCGGATGAAACCCGGTGCGCTTGTGACGCACCGGGCTGAAATGTACGGACGGCGCAGCGCGGCGCCGGATCAGTTGCGTCGATCGGCTCCGAAATCGCGGCGGGGCGGGCGGTCGCGTTCCATAGCCTGATTGACCCGGAGCGTGCGGCCTTCGAACTCCCTGCCGTTGAGCGCGGAGATCGCGGAATCCGCAGCGTCGTCGGTTTCCATTTCGATGAATCCGAAGCCTTTGGCTTGGCCCGTGTAGCGGTCCATGACGATGTTCACGGAAAGCACTTCCCCGAATTGGGTGAACAATTCGTGCAGACTCTGTTCGTTGGTAGCGTAGTTCATGTTGCCGACATAGATCTTCTTAGCCATGCGTATCCTCGCCGAGAATGTTTTGCCGGGACGCCTTATGGCCCCGTTTGCGTTTCATTGCATCGACGCGTCGCGTTTTCGCCTCATGCCGGGAGTTCGACGCAGATATCAATACCATCGACCGTTTTGCACCGATCGATGGCCTCGATCGGGCGCCTGTCTCGCCTTCAGGTTTTTACATCCTCGTCAAATCGGGAACGATGCCAAGACCGACGTTTCGAATGAACGCCGCGGGATCGTTTCAGACCCCGCCCGGATATGGTAACAGCGGCTTTTCCAGGTGTCAATTTTAAAATTTCCGGGCCGATCGGCGCAGAATGCAGAAATCAGGGTTCCCAGCCGAGAATGCGCGGCGGATCGGTCTTCCATAGAAGGACGATGAGGGCGTCTTCCTCTTTTCCGTTTCGGCTTCTCAGTTTGCCCCCGATTTCGATGACGGGGCCGTTTTCTCTCCAAGTCGTGAACCGAATCCCCGCGACCGCGCCCAAGTCGAGCGCGGGCATGCGTTCGCCGGCTGAGGGCGCATCTTTCGCGTAGGGACCGATACGGTAGAGCAGGGCGGCGTAGCGCGTTTCGTCGAATAGGGGCTTTACGCGGCGTTCGTAGCCGCTCTCAGCTTGCGCGAGCAGAAAGCGCTTGTCGGCGCCGGCGAATGCCAGGGAAAGGTCGGCGAGATACCGTTTCGCCTCGGGCGGCATGAGCGCGAACGCGGGGGAGTCTAGCTCGCTCCCCGGTTTTTCCGGGGGATGAGCCGGCGGCTTGAGCGGGAGGGGCTTCGCGCCGGCAGCCTGATTCTGCGGGGGCTGCGGCCGCGGACCGCCCGTCGCGCACGAAAGCAGTGCGAGCGCGCAAAGGCAAACGGCGATAGGAAGCTGCTGTCTCATTTTCGTAAAGTATAGCATGCGCGTGCGGAATGTCCTGCGAAATCCTCGTCGAGCGTCGCTTTGCCGACATCGGCGATTGCGACGGCCGGAAAATCGTCGTTCTGCAGGGAAAATCCCTTGGCGTTGGTCGAGAACCACAGCGCGCCCCCATCCGAGAGCACCGAGAGGCAGCGTTCCACCAGATGGCGGAAATCTCTCCGGACATCGAGGGTCCCAGCCATCTTCTTCGAGTTCGAGAATGTCGGCGGGTCGAGCACGATGAGATCCCAGGTTATTTTCGCTGCCGAGGCTTCCGAAAGGAAACGGAGAGCGTCTGCGCGGATGAGGCGGTATCGGCCGGGAAGCGGACGGCGGGCGGCGATGGCCTCAGGCTGCGCTTCGACCGCGGCGTAGCCGTTCAGCGCGAAATTCTCGGCCGCCCAATCGAGGTACGTTTTTGAAAGATCGACCGAATCGATTTCAGCGGCTCCTCCGGCAGCCGCGTGCACCGAGAACGCGCCGGTATAGCAGAACAGATTCAGCACCCGCTTCCCGGCGGCTTCGGCGGCCACGAGCGAACGAGTCTTGCGGTGATCGAGGAAAAGTCCCGTATCAAGGTAGTCCGAGAGGTTCACCTTGAAGCGCAAGTTGTTTTCCGTCACGGTCCGGACGAAACCGCTTTCCGAAAACCGCTCGTACTGGTCCGCGCCGCGCTGCCTCTTCCGCTGCTTCAGGAAGATGCGGTCGACGGGGATGTCGAGGGCCCGGGAGGCCGCATCGGACATGGCGCGCAGCCAAGCCTCTTCCTCTTGCTCATCCTTTTCGTAGGGGCGTGCGTACAAGGCGCCGGCTGCGGCGTCGCCGTAGATTTCGATGAGAAGGGGAATTTCGGGGATATCGCGGTCGTAGAGCCGGTACGAATCGGTCCCGATCCGTTTTGCCCACTTCCGTAGGTGCTTCGAGCGCTTCCTCAGACGATTCTCGAGCATCTGGGCCTGGAGGATCGTTTTATCGTCGTTCAGCGGGTTCAGCCCTCGAGTTCCTGCATCTTGCGGACCTGGAGCATGACGCAGAGCATCGCGTAGCCGGAGGAAAGGTCCTCCTTCTGAACGATGACCTCTTCAGGCACTTTGAGCTTCACGTTGGTGAAATTCCAGATCGCCCCGATGCCGGCCCTGACCAGGGCGTCCGCGGTTTCCTGCGCGAAGGTGGAGGGGACAGTAAGGATCGCCGTCTTTACGCCGAGGTGCTTGACCTGAAGCTCCATGGTGTCGATCGGCATGACCGGCACGCCGTGGACGCTCGATCCAATCTTCTTTGGGTCCTTGTCGAAGGCTGCGACGACGTTGAGTCCGTGGAACTGGAATTCCTGATAGCCCATAAGCGCCGAACCGAGGTTTCCGACTCCGACCAGAACAGCGTCCCGGATGGAATCCCAGCCGAGGAAGTGCTCTATGGCGGCGATGAGCGCGTGCGTCGGGTATCCTTTCTTCGGCTTTCCGATGATGCCCGTAATGGATAGGTCTTTGCGGACCTGGATCGGTTCGAGGTTCAGCTCCTGCGCGATGACCGTGCCGGAAATGTATTCGTTGCCGTCCCGCTGCGACTGCCTGATGATGTGCAAATACGAAGGGAGGCGCCGGATCGACGGTGTCGCCGGGATCTTCTGTTTAGCCATTGTACTTCCTCTATTGATTTCGCTATATACGATACGTTGAAAATGATTGATAAGTCAAGAAATACCTAGCGAATCCCGCGCGCGGGACAGCTTTCGGAGATGGGGCATTCGCCGCAGAGGGGCTTTCGGGCAGCGCAGAAAACGCGGCCGTGGAGGTTGAGGAGCCTGCCGCACTCGATCCATCGATCCCTCGGGAGGTAGGCGGCGATTTCGGCCTCGAGCTTGATCGGATCCTCGGACGAGGCGAGGGCGAGGCGGCGCGCGACGCGGCCGAAGTGCGTATCGACGACGATCGCCGGCACGCCGAAGCATACCGAAAGGACCACTCCCGCCGTCTTGCGTCCGACGCCGGCGAGCGCGGTGAGCTCTTCCATCGTTCCGGGGACTTCGCCCCCGTGGAGGTCGCGGAGGGCTTTGGCCATCAGGGACAGATTCCTCGCCTTCGCCCTGAAGAAACCGGTGGAGCGGATCAGCAGTTCAAGCTCGGTGAGAACGTCGGAATTCTCGGCCGCGGCCGCCAATGAGGCGGGATCGGGAAAGCGCGCGAAGAGGGCGGGGGTGACCAGGTTGACCCGGGCGTCCGTGCATTGGGCCGAAAGTATGGTCGCCGCGAGGAGTTCGAAGGGGCTGCCGAAGGAGAGGGCCGGCAGGGGTGCTGTATGGATGGGCGCGAGCCTGTCGAGTACGGCTTCGGCGCGGAGCCTAAGGGCCTCGTTCGTATGCTTCGTCGCTTCCATCGCTCGATGCTCTCCCTAACCCGCTGGAAATCTTGATCCCAGTATGGCATAATCGCTCGCGATCCGTCGATCGTTGGAGGAAACAAGGTGTACCAGAATGTTGAGCCGAAAGTTGATTTCCCGAAAATGGAGGAAGAGGTCCTCGCTTTTTGGGAAAAGAACGATATCTTCCGCAAATCGGTCTCCCAGCGCGAGGGATCGGAGGAATTCGTCTTCTACGACGGTCCCCCCTTCGCCACGGGGCTGCCCCATTTCGGCCACTTCGTTCCCGGCACCATCAAGGACATCATTCCCCGCTATCAGACGATGAAGGGCAAGAAGGTCGAGCGCCGCTTCGGCTGGGACTGCCACGGCCTGCCGGTCGAGAACCTCATCGAGAAGGAGCTCGGCCTCAACTCCAAGACGGACATCGAACGCTTCGGCGTGGCGAAGTTCAACGAAGCCTGCCGCTCCTCGGTGCTCCGCTACGTTGCCGAATGGCGCCGCATCGTGACGCGCCTGGGCCGCTGGGTCGATTTCGACAACGACTACAAGACGATGGAGCCCGATTATATGGAATCCATCTGGTGGGTCATGAAGAGCCTGTGGGAGAAGGGGCTGCTGTACGAGGGCCACTATATCCTGCCGTACTGCCCCCGCTGCTCCACCGTGCTTTCCAACCACGAGCTCAATCTGGGCGGCTACAAGGACGTCCACGATCCGGCCATCACCGTCCGCTTCAAGGTCCGCGGCGCCGTCGACGCCGCCGCTCCGCTCGCGGAAGACCTCTCCGACGGGAAGACCTTCCTTTTGGCCTGGACGACGACTCCCTGGACGCTGCCGTCCAACCTGGCGCTCACCCTCGGAGCCGACGTCGACTACGTGCTGGTCGAGGACGGCGGAGAGCGCTTCATCCTGGCGGAGGCGCGGCTGGGCGCGTACTACAAGAAGCCCGAAGAGTGCAAGATCGTCTGGAAGAAGAAGGGCGCGGAGCTCCTCGGCATCCAATACGAGCCGCTGTTCCCCTATTTCAAGGAAGCCGCCGAGCAGAACGCCTTCCGCACGTATCTCGGCGATTTCGTCACCACCGAGGACGGCACCGGAATCGTGCATACCGCGCCCGGCTTCGGCGAGGACGACCACCGCATCCTCAAGGGCACCGGCGTGCCCACCATCTGCCCGGTCGACGCCGAATGCAAGTTCACCGCGGAGGTGAGCGACTACCAGGGCGTTTTCGTCAAGGACGCCGACAAGGCGATCATCGACCGGCTCAAGGCCGAGGGAAAGCTCGTCAAGCGCGACCAGATCCTCCATGCCTACCCGCATTGCTGGCGCTGCTCGAGCCCGCTCATCTACCGCGCGGTCGGCTCCTGGTTTGTGGACGTCACTAAGATCAAGCCCGCCATGCTCAAGGCCAACTCGACGATCTACTGGGTCCCCGAGCACATCAAGGAAGGCCGCTTCGGCAAGTGGCTCGAGGGCGCGCGCGACTGGGCGATCAGCCGCAACCGCTACTGGGGCAATCCGCTGCCGATCTGGAAGTGCCCCGACTGCGGAAAGACCATCTGCGTCGGCAGCCGCGCCGAGCTGAAGGAGCTTTCCGGCGTCGAGGCGACGGACCTGCACAAGCACTTCGTCGACGAGATCACCATTCCCTGTTCCTGCGGCTCGACGATGAAGCGCATCGAGGAAGTCCTCGACTGCTGGTTCGAGTCGGGCGCCATGCCCTACGGCCAGAACCACTATCCCTTCGAGAACAAGGAATTCTTCGATTCGCACTTTCCGGCCAAGTTCATCAACGAAGGCCTCGATCAGACCCGCGGATGGTTCTACACGCTGACCATCCTCGCCGCCGCGCTCTTCGACAAGCCCGCGTTCGAGAACTGCGTCGTCTCCGGCCTCGTGCTGGCCGCCGACGGCAAGAAGATGTCCAAGAGCCTGCGGAACTTCACCGATCCCATGAACGTCGTCAACGAGTTCGGCGCCGACGCGCTGCGCCTGTTCCTCATGCACTCGGCCGTCGTCAAGGCGGACGATCTGCGCTACTCCGACGACGGCGTGCGCGAGGTCCTCAAGAGCATCATCATCCCGCTGTGGAACTCATACAGCTTCTTCGTGACCTACGCGAATATAGACGACGCTTCCCCGGCCGGAGCTCCCGCCGATCCGTCCAATCCCCTGGACCGATGGATCCTCTCCACCGCCGAGACACTGGTGGAGAAGGTGAGCGCGGCCCTGGACGCGTACGACATGTCGAAGGCCATAGACCCCATCGTCGAGTTCATCGACCTCCTGAACAACTGGTACATCCGCCGCTCCCGCCGCCGCTTCTGGCGCAGCGAGAACGACACCGACAAGCTCGAGGCCTACGGCACCCTCTACAGCGTGCTCAAGACCGTATCGCTGGTGGCCGCGCCCTTCATGCCGTTCACTGCCGACGCGATCTGGCGCAATCTCCGTCTCGAAGGCGATGCCGCCTCCGTCCATCTGGCGGACTTCCCCGTACCAGACGCGAAGAGGCGGGATGCCGACCTCGAGTACAAGATGGCCGTCGTCCGCCGGGCCGTCTCCATGGGGCGGTCCCTCCGCTACCAGTACAACGTGAAGGTCCGCCAGCCGCTGCGCACGGTGGAGCTGGTTACCCGCGATCCGGCCGAGAAGAAGGTGCTGGTCGAAATGGAGGAGATCGTCCGCGAGGAGCTCAACGTCAAGAACGTAGTCTTCCGCGACAACGAGGAGGATCTGGTCGAGTATCAGGCGAAGGCGAACTTCCGCGTGCTCGGCAAGGAGCTGGGCAAGGATATGAAGGTCGCAGCCGAACGCATCGAGGCGCTCAGCCAGGCGGAGATCCAGGGCCTGCTGGAAGGCGCGGTCCTCGCTATCGAGGTCGCCGGCCGCACGGTGGAGCTGACCACGGACAAGCTCGACGTCCGCCGGCTCGAGAAGGCCAATCTCCGCGTGGTGAACGAAGGCTCGCTGACGGTTGGACTCGACACCGAGGTCACCGAGGAACTCTCCAAGGAAGGCGACGCGCGCGATCTCGTGCGCGGCGTGCAGAATCTCCGCAAGGAATCCGGCTTCTCCGTCACCGACCGCATCAAGCTTTACCTCTATGGATCGGACAAGCTCAAGGATGCTTGGTCCTCCTTTGCTGATTTCATCGCCGGAGAAACGCTCGCGGTTGAGGTTTCCTGGGGCGAGGTCGACGCTATGGCCGAAGTCGAGGCCGGAGAGGATTCGTGGCGCGTCAAGGCCGAAAAGGCGTAGTGCGTATTACGGCGCGAGCGGCCGCTGCGGCCCTCGCGGCCGTCTCGGTCGGCTTGCTGCTCGGTTCCTGCGCCGGCGC
>QKCO01000133.1 GCA_003245635.1 Treponema sp. | reverse complement strand
AGCTCGCCGATCCCTATGAAAACATGGGCGCCCAGCTCCTGAAGGAAGTCGCCACCAAGACCAACGACGTCGCGGGCGACGGAACCACCACCGCCACCGTCCTGGCCTACTCCCTGGTGAAGGAAGGCCTCAAGTCCGTGGCCGCCGGCATGACCCCGATCGAGCTGAAGCGCGGCATCGACAAGGCCGTCGAGATCGCCGTCGACGAGATCAAGAAGAGCGCCAAGGAGATCAAGGACAAGGAAGAGATCTCCGACGTCGCGTCCGTTTCCGCCAACAACGACGCCGAAATCGGCAACACCATCGCCGACGCGATGGAGAAAGTCGGCAAGGACGGCGTCATCACCGTCGAAGAGTCCAAGACGATGGACACCTCCATCGACTTCGTCGAGGGCATGCAGTTCGACCGCGGCTACATCTCCGCCTACTTCGTCACCGACCGCGACACCATGCAGTCCGTGTACGAGGATGCCTTCGTCCTGATCCACGACAAGAAGATCTCCAACATGAAGGACATGCTCCCTCTGCTGGAAAAGGTCGCGCAGAGCGGCAAGCCCCTCCTGATCATCGCCGAAGACGTCGACGGCGAAGCGCTCTCCACCCTCGTGGTGAACAGCCTCCGCGGCACGCTCCGCACCTGCGCCGTCAAGGCCCCCGGATTCGGCGACCGCCGCAAGGCCATGCTCGAAGACATCGCGGTCCTCACCGGCGGCGAGGTCATCTCCGAGGAGCTCGGCCTCAAGCTCGAGAACACCGACATCAGCCAGCTCGGTAAAGCCAAGACGATCAAGGTCGACAAAGACAACACCACGATCATCAACGGCGCCGGCAAGCAGAAGGACATCCAGGACCGGATCGCCCAGATCAAGGCCCAGATCGAGGAAACCACTTCCGACTACGACCGCGAGAAGCTCCAGGAGCGCCTGGCAAAGCTCGCCGGCGGCGTCGCCGTCATCAACGTCGGCGCGGCCACCGAGGTCGAGCTCAAGGAGAAGAAGCATCGCGTCGAGGACGCCCTGTCCGCGACCCGCGCCGCCATCGAAGAAGGCATCGTTCCCGGCGGCGGACTCGCGCTGATCCAGGCCGCGGCGTTCCTCGAGAAGGCCGACGTATCCAAGCTCTCCGACGACGAAAAGGTCGGCTTCAAGATCGTCAAGCGCGCCCTCGAAGAGCCGATCCGCCAGATCGCCGAAAACGCGGGCCTCGACGGCGCCGTCATCGCCGACAAGGCCAAGGCCGAGAAGAAGGGCATCGGCTTCGACGCCGCGAACATGGAATGGGTGGACATGGTCAAGGCCGGCATCATCGACCCGGCGAAGGTCACCCGCTCGGCCCTGCAGAACGCCGCGTCCATCGCGAGCCTGCTCCTGACCACCGAATGCGCCATCACCGACATCCCCGAACCGAAGGCCCCCGCGGCCCCCGGCGGCGGCATGGGCGGCATGGGCGGCATGGGAATGGACTACTAAGTCCAACGCCTTACGCTTAATGAGAGCCGGCCGGAAGGCCGGCTCTTTTTTGTCTACGGGCCCATACCGCTTCAGTGTCGGCGCGGTGAGAGCGCCGCGTATTCAAAAATTTCTAAATTGTAGTTCTATAAAAATTCATACACCAAAACCTGCAAATTATGTAGCTTTATTTGAAGCATTTTTTAATTCTCCTCTTGCCGACTATGTTTTGTTTTTGTTAAATATGCTTCGACGTATATTTATACGTTAATTTGGCCAGGAGGAGTATTTTTATGAAGAAATTTGCGTTTGCTTTTGCTGTCGCGGCTGCCAGCGTGTTTGCTCTCAACGCCGAACCGGTCGGAATCGATGTCGGTTCTGATTTTACCTTCTCGGGGCTAGGCTCCGATACGGTAGGCGTCTCCGCTTCTCCGTGGGTCGGCTATGCCGCGAAAATCGCCGGCATCGATCCGTACTTCACCGCCGGAGTTGATATGACGCTCGTGGATGCGTTCAGCTTCGACGACGTCTACATTGAAGTCACCATCGAGAAGAGCTTCGATCTTGCGAAAGCGCTTTCGCTCGATACCTCGTTCGACGTAACCGACACCATCGGTCTCGGTGATACCACGACCAATGAAATCGCGATCGAACCGGTGCTCACCTTCAACTATGCGCTCTCCGACAGCCTGACGCTTTCCGCCATTCTCGATTTCACCGATACGATCACGATGGCCGACGAGACGACCAATGCCGTTTCCGGCGAACCCGGACTGGCATTCGCGGCCGGCGCTTACACGACGACGCTGACCTTCCCCATGGATATCAGCCCTGACTTCTCCTACAGCCTCTGCCTCGACGAATCCGCTTCCTTCGGCGACCTCAGCCTCGAAGCCTACGCCGACATCGCCGTCGATCCTGAAGTCGCGCTCAGCGACATCGGCGTCGTAGTCGGCTACCCCCTGGCTGGAATCGGTTTTGAAGCGGAATGCGTCCTTTCCGGATTCGACACCGACCTCGTAGCCGAGCTGACCCTCAGCGCTTCCTACTCGTTCTAAGCAGAACGCTACCGGAAACGAAAAGCCCCCGGGGGAGCGATCCCTCGGGGACTTTTCCTTCGTCATATAAATCTAAAAACTAGAACCGATAACCACCCATAATCCAAAAAGCGTTATGGACAGAAGACATGTCTGAATAACTGGTATCAGAAGCTACCGAATCTGCAGCCTGCAGCTGGTAACGCAGACCAATTAAAAAGTCACCAAGTCTGAAATCGGCACCAATATCTCCCGCGAACTCGGTTCCTGAACGATCGACAGGATCCCAATACGAGGCCACGTAACCGATCTTTAGGGCGGCCCAAAGCATGACGGGCCCGATCATTTGCACATACCCGACACCCAAGTCTAGCGAAGTAAATTCCGCTCCATACACATCACCGTAATAACTATCGTATATATAGGCATCAGTTGCAGTCAAATAGGACATATTCGCAACAAGGCACAGGTGCTTAATCAATCCGAGCCCGAGAAGAGCATAGACTTCTACGCCGCTTGCATCGAAAGGCCCGAAATCACCGGCATCGACCGACAAGTCCTGCGTTCCTCCTCCGAAACCGGCGTAGAGGCGCAGACCTATGCGATCGTCCCGCGACGAAGCGGGGCGCGGGGGAGCTTTCGCAGGAGCGGGAGCTGCAGGAGGAGGTGGCGGCGGCTGATCGGACTTCGGCGGCTCGGCGGCCGCGGGGGCAAGTACCGTGCCGCCCGAAAGGACGTCGCCGACCCGTTCGGCGAGCTTGATGAGCACGGAGAGCTTCCCTTCGTTCTCGGCAGAGGATTGGTTGGCGATGACGCCGGTCTTCACCGCAATCATCTTGGCGCTCAGAAAATAGGTATCCGAGACCCGCTGCACCTTGGCGACCACGACGAAGTCGGCGCCGAGGTACTTGCCCGCTTCAGTGATCTCGGCATCCGAGACCATGCCGGAAACTTGGAACTCCCGTTCCTTCAGCACCTTGTCGACGTTGGCCCGGTCTAGGACCGTGTAGCGGCCCGAAATGACGAGGCGTTCGATGATCTTCTCGGTGACGGGGATCACGACCGACTGATCGATGTTGTTCGGTACGGCGGCGTCGAGCACGGCGATCTTCGGCTGGGCCCACGCGATGCCCGCGACGGCGGCGAGCAGGGTGAAGAAAACGACACGTCTCATCGGAGACCTCCTATTTGTTACATATTGTAGTACATCGCGTACATCCATGCCGCGTATTTTGCGGTTCTCGTTCTTTGTTGTCTGTTAATATTGTTAAATGAACTATGGAAAGAGACTCCGACCTGGAGTACAATTAACTGCAGGAGTCAATTTTTTTCTATCGATTGTTCTTTTAATCCGGAGGTGGTTATGCGCAACACAAAACGTGTTCGGATGATCGTCACGGCGCTGTTGGCAACATCGATCGGACTACAGTCGTGCAATTTGATCCGTAATATCATAGGCGGGACCGAGGAAACGAATAAGGCGCCCACGGTGACTTTGTCGGCAGACGACACCAGCGCCTATTCAGACCAGGATATCACCTTCACCGCGACGGCGTCGGATCCGGACGGCGATGCGTTGACTTACTCATGGCAAGTCAACAATACAACGAAATCAGATACGACCAGCTCGGTGACCTATTACTGGCTGACTAGTTCGTACCTTTATCCGACTATAACCGTGACAGTCAGCGATGGGCATGGCAATACCGATTCCGATACGATATCGATCACCGTCTATCCCGGGGCATCGGTACGTTTTTCAAATTATACGGGACAAACCATTTATTATATTTACATCAGATACGGGTCCACAACCGGTACGGATTTGGCCTCCTGGGGAACTGATAGGCTGGGTTCTACTACGCTTGCCAACAATAACATGTTTGTGGTGTACGCCTTAAGCGGCGGTTATTACTATGAGTTCAGAGCTGATAATTCTTTGCATGCGACGACATGGAATACCGATTATTATGGCACTGACAGCGGGTACCTAATGAGTAACGGAGCGTATCGGCTTTTTACCATGAATCCGTCAACATGGACGGTCGGCTACAGCGCATATTCATCGATTTTATCTTCGGGTTCTAATAGTAGCGAAACCCCAATACTTCAAGATACGAAATCACCTGTACCGTACTCTATCTCAGTGCGACCAATCGGGACAAGAGAGGAAAACCTTTCTCCCGATAGGGATGAAGCGATTCCGTTCAGCGTCTTGAGCGAATGAGCATAGGCTGCGGGCAACCTTCAGGGGCTTGCCCGCGGCTCTTTTTCATCCGGAACGATACGCTTTATTTCTATGATCCGTTCCACGGCAACCAGTTTACCCGACGCAGTACGTACTTCTTCCGAATGATGATATCCTTCCACTTTGACCCGCATCCCTACAAGACGCCTGAAATCGTCCGGAATACGAAAACGCCGGGGGGTTATGTATACCTGTCCGGAAACCGTTTCAATGGACAAACGCAAGAACGGTTCGTGGCCGACCAGATGGAGTCGCCCCGATAGAACGATGGGAACACCTTCGGGTGCGGAGCCGAAGTTTTCACCGTACATCGGGACAAAGAGAGCAAGCCCTAGTAAAGCCAGGAATACTGCCGATCGGCCTTTAATCATTCGCATACGAAAAATTCATCTGAAAGAAGTCCGTATTCCGCTCGGGCGGAAAGATCGAAAATGCCGGAACTCCGGTACCTGGTTGAACGCGGATCGAGCGCATCGATACGGAAACGTCTAAGGTTCGGCACGGAGGCAACGGAGAACATCGATCGAGCCGAAACAAGCGTCACGGACACGACGGGAAGGGGTGCGGTTGGAATCGCGGTGCCGTTCTCGTCGCCGTTCGAATTGTAGGCCAACAGAAGAGAGCCCGAAAGCGGCGCCACGAGATCGATAGCGGGTGCGGGAGCATTGTTGAAACCCGCGTATAAAACGAGGTCAGTCGAGGTCGGGCTGTAATCTGCGGATTTCATCACATATACGCCTTCGCCGGGGTACAAATAGAGCGATGCGCCCGTTTGCGTCGAGAGAGCCCGGGGGGTCAGCGACAACGGCCCCGTCAGCTCGCCCTCATAGCCGTAAAAGGAACCGCTTTGATCCAGGTAATTGGCCAGATACCAGGAGCGTATGAGCGTCGTCCAGTCGGGCGACGTCGACCAATCGGACGCCGCCTGCACGACTGCTCTGTAGTCGTAGTACGCTGAATCTATGATTTCCTTGTAGACGCCCGCACCGGCGGGATCGTGGATGCGCAGCCATTGCATGAACAGATACACAGTCGAGTAGGCGGCGAGAACATCCGAGGCCGGAAGGTGGGTTCCCCAGGCGACGAATCCTTCGCCGTAGGCGATCGTGTCGTATCCTCCGTTGTACTCAGGCTGCTTATTGTAGTAGTCGATCCGATCGACCAGATGCGCGCCGGCGTACAGGTATTCCGCCGCCGTCGAGAGGCCTTCGTTCACCCACGTATCCTGATTATTGCCGCCTTCCTCCAGAAACGAATTGTTGAAATTGGCTAAATGCTGGAGCTCGTGGATCATAGTGCTTACGAATCCGTCCGGATATTGGCTGCCCGGGTTCCAGTCCATGTACAGCATATCGGCCTTATTCGAATCAGAATAGTTCAAGCAATCGTAGGAATCGAAGTAGCCGGCAACGTAGCCGCTGGTCGCCGTCGCGCCGTCCTTGATATCGAGTATCAGCAGGATTATCTTCCCATCGCCGTCGACATCGCTTGGGTTAGCGAAATCGGTGCTGATCAGCGTATACATACTCTCGAAAGCGGCCGCGCAGTCTGAGAGAAACGCGTCAGACACGGTCTGACCTTCCTCGACGTAGAAAACCGAATGGTCGCCTGACACTCTGCGGCGAGCGTATGCCGAATAAACGGTATAACCGCTTGTCATATCGAGCGCGAAGAACTGGTAACGGAGGACGTAGGGAGCGGAGACGGCATCGGATACCTGCCCGTCGAGCCAATAACGCGCTTTGACGGTCGTATCGGACACGAGACTGATCGGACCGCCGTACAGAGGCGAGGCCACGGTCGGGTCGCTGCCATCGGTCGTATAACGCAGGACGGATCCGGCCGGGGCCGAAATCGAGACGTCCAATTTTCGCGCCGCGGATCCCGACGCGATGGGAATCACGAATGAACCCGGCGCGGGCGCCAATACCGGAACGACTCCGTCTTGACGATCAGAGGGCACCGGATTCGTACTCTGCGGACATGAAACGAGCGCGAACGAAAGGACCGATGCGGCACAAGCTAGGAGTGTCGATTTCATGTGACTCTCCTTGAGTGGGTTTACATTATTAACAAATTATACTGCACTTTCTATTCAGGGGAAAGAGGCGGCTACCATTCAAGCGTACGCTGGGGATCGGCGGGGCCGATATCGAAGCCGGCCGCTGCCGCGATGGCCGCCGCGACCGGCTTCAGCTGGGAAGCGAGGTAATGGTCGTAGTCGAGCGGCGCGCTCGGGGCGGCGGCGGGTTCGGGGCCGTTCAGGGTCCAGACATACTCGACGGTGCCCCGCCGGCCTTTCCAGCCCAAGGCGCGGGCGACCTTGACGTGGGGCGGCGTCACCGCGACGTAGGCTTCGGGGGGCCGGTAGAGCCGCTTGCGGTAAACGAGCGACGCATCGAGCTCTCCTGAACGGAGCCGACGCTCCAGATCCGCCAGATACGCGCGGACGGCATCGGGACCCGCTCCCGCGAACACGCGGGAGAGCATGCCCAATTGGGCGTCGCGCGCGAATGCGGTGGCGTCGCTGCGGACGGCTTCCATCCCCTTCACTTCCACGCGCTCCGTTCCGTCCGCTGCCAAGAGCAAGCCCGCATATCCTTTGGCGCGGCCTCGGGCGGGCCCATCATCCGCTCCGGAGGCGCGCAGAGGGGGGATCAGGAAGCGCCGATAGGCTTTTTCGAACCGGATTTCCATGAAGGAATCGAGCGCGTATTCGGATCGGACGCGCTCGCCGATGACGGCGTTCAGGGATGATGCGAGGTCCGCACAGCATGACGAGAAGGCCGCGTAGCCGGCATCGTCGCCGAGCTTCGTTTCCACGAAGAGCGAATCGGTATCGCCGTACAGGACCCGCAGGCCGCGGCCGGTGAACCAGTCGCGCGAGAAATGGAGCCACTTGCGCGCGAACGAGGTGATGGCGCCCGCCAGCTCGGTGCGCGCGTAGCGGCAGCGTTCCGACCCGAGCACGCCGTAGAAGGAGTTCATCAGGATCTTGTAGACGTAGGCCGCGTTTTCGTCCCCCGCGTCGAGCGCCGCCCGGCGCGCGGCGAAGTAGGAAGCGATGAGTTCCGGCAGGATCGCTTTTTCGCGCGAGAAGGAGGCTCCGTTCGGCGCGGCGAGCGCATCGGGGGTCAGCGGCGCGCGGCGGTTGGATAGCGGATCGATGTTGAACGTTCGGATGATCGTGGGATAGAGACTCCGGAAATCGAAGACGGCGACGTTGCGGAAAAGGCCCGGCTGGGGTTCGAGGATGGTGCCGCCGGCCGCGCCGGAAACGCGCCGAGCGGGATCGGGGGAAATCGGAGCGATGCCGCCCTTCCTGAGTTCCGCCGCGTAGATGCGTTCGAAGCTGGCCACACTCGTCCACGCCTTGTCGAGCGACACTCCGGTGAGAGCCGCCCGTTCGACCGCCAAACGGAAAAGGCCGGTCTTGTCCAGGATGCGGAGCACGAGTTCCGCATCAGCCCGGCAGTATTCGGCGAAAGCTGCTCGGTCCGCGGCGTAGAGCCGATCGAGCAGCGCGATCTTGTCGTCCGATTCAGCGAAACTCACCAGTTTGCCTTTGCCGAGCAGCGCAAGGGAAACCGTCTCCAGGCGATAATCGGGGAAGCGCTCGGCTCCTGATCGGACGGCGCGGAGCGCGTCCATGACCTGCCGTCCGGGAACGAACGCGGCGGCGGAGCGGCCTGAATCTCCCGGCAGGAAACGGGCGTTCTCCGCGGAGCGGCCGATCCGGAACGGGAGTCCCAGAATTTCGAAACGGGAAGCCAGGCGCGGAAAATCGAAATCGAGAAAGTTCCAGCCGGTGAGGATATCCGGGTCGGACGAGAGGACGGCATCCTGAAAAGCGGTCAGCATCGCCTGCTCGCTCCCTTCGAAGAAGACGCGGGAGTCGATCGCTCCGCCGTCGAGCGTGCCTGCCGCAAGGGCGACCGCGCGGATCGAACCGTCGGCCTCGTCGGTTTCGATATCGATCGAGGCTATCCGCAGGGGCGCGCGAAGGTCCGGCGGCCCCGGAAGCATGGTCGGGTCGGGAAAGACGATATCGACGTTGCGCCCCGGACGGCTTTGCCCCTCGACGACCACCGGCCCGCGGATGCCGCGCTCTATCAGGTAGGCGTCCGCCGGCTTGAGTTCGATATCGGGGCCGGGGATTCCCGCGCGACGAAGGACCGCGGCGGCATCGCTGCGTTCAGGGATCGATCCGAAAGCGATACGGAGAAGCGGACCGCCGCTTGCGAACGAGACGAGGGGCGACGGCGAACAGCGCGATGCCAGAGCAGGAGGAAGATCGGCGGCGGCGCATTCGGCAAGCAGGGACGGTTCGAAGCGGGTGTCCGAAACGGCGAAGGAACGGCCGTCATCGGCCCTCCCGACCGAGAACATGCGGTTCCGCCGACGGTCGGGATACGTGTGAACGAGGAAACCGCGCAGCATGCTCATGAACCCGCCGATTGTACGTCATTTCGCATGGACTTTCGATCCTTTTTGGGCTAAAAGAATAGCACTATGCTCGGCATGCTGAAACGCTTCTTCCGCCCCGCCCGCATCGACGAAGACGAAATCCCCGAGGAACGCTGGTCGGCCGACTTTTCGACCCCCAAGCGCGCTCGGTTCCGGATGGAAACGGGGGACGGCTACGCGGCGGAATTGAGCGGCAAGGCGCTCGAGCTGCGCCTCGATCGGGCGAAGCTGTTCGCATGGACGGAAAATCCGCTCTACCGATACGAAAACGCGGTCATCGAAGCTTCCCTGCGGCTATCGGCGACGGGCCCCGCCGAGGGAACGCACGCAGCCGCCGGCATCCTCTTCAGGTACTCGGACCCGGGCTCCTTCTACGCCGTCCTCGTTTCGGACAAAGGCTATTTCCGCGTGGACGCGGTCTTCAACGGATCGCCCCTGCCGCTTATCGAATGGACGGAAACCCCGACCCGCATCGACGCCGAGACGGGCTTCAAGCTGCGGGTCATCGCCTTGGGGGACCGCCTGACTTTCATCATCGACGACCGATGGGCCGGCGAAGTTTCCGATTCGACGCTCAGCGTGGGGAAAACGGCGTTCGCCGCGGCATCCTACGATAAAACCGGCTCGGCCACGGCCCGGCTTGAAAAGTTCAGGATCGATTCTCGTTCGCTCGAGGCCGAAGCCGTCCATTACCGCTGGAACTCGTACATCAAGGTGGATCCGGAAGCGCGCATCCGCTTGGCGCGGACCTTTCTCGGCATGGGTCAGCCCCTCTCGGCGCTCGTGCAGCTGAAGCGGTCCTGGAAATCGGACGCCGCCGGCACGAGCGAGGTCCACCGGCCGGCCGATTCGCTGCTGCTCGCCGCGGACTGCGCGATGCGGCTTTCCCTCTACGCGGAAGCCGAAGAATATCTTGACCGCTGCCTCGATGCCGACGGCTTCGCCGATGCGAGCCGCCGCGCGGTCGCGGAGAAGGCGAAAATCCTCTACCTGACCAACCGATTCGCCGAACTGAAGGAGCACGCGGAGGAAGCGGTCGCCCTGTATCCGGAAGACGCGACGCTCAGGACGCTGCAGGGCCACGCGTACTGGAATTTGGGCGCTTGGGGAAAATCGGCGGCGGCCTACCTCGAAGCGGCGAAGCTCGATCCGAAAAACGGCATCGTCGCCCAGAACGCGGCGCGCGCGTTCGAAATGGCCAAGGACACGAAGAAAGCCGGCGAATTCTACCTGAAAGCCGCGCGGATCTTCTTCAGGAGCGAAGACTACGATGACCTCGGCCTGACCTTGCCGCGGCTGAAGGAACTGATGCCCGGCGACCCGGAGTGCGAGGCGCTTGCGGGAAAGCGGGCATACGCGCTCGAGGAATGGGATGAAGCGGAAACCCGCTTGCGGGCGGCCCTCGAGAGGACCGGCGCGGAGAATGCGGATTCGGCGGTTCCCTATCTTTTGGCGCTCCTGGCCATCCGGAAAGGCAAACGGGCCGAGGCCCTGCCTCTGCTCGAAAGGGCCGTCGAGCTAGCGGGCGATTTTCCCGTGTACCGCTTCCGGCTCGCGGAAACGC
>QKCO01000157.1 GCA_003245635.1 Treponema sp. | reverse complement strand
GACAGCACCGATACGTTCGGAATCGTCTTCAGAACCGCGAGGTCGAAAAGGCCCTGATGCGTTTCCCCGTCGTCCGCGACGAAGCCCGCGCGGTCCAGGGCGAAGACGATCGGCAGATCCTGGATCGCCGCATCGTGGAGGATCTGGTCCAGCGCCCGCTGCGAGAAGGTCGAATAGAGGGCGACGACCGGCCGCATGCCCCGCGCGGCGAGCCCCGCGCCGAAGGTGGCCGCATGCTGCTCGGCGATTCCCACGTCGAAGAAGCGCGCCGGAAACGCCGCCCGGAACGCGGACAGGCCGGTTCCCTTCTCCATCGCCGCGGTGACCGCGGCGATGCGCCTGTCTTCCCGGCCGAGCTTGACCATCGCTTGGGAGAACGCCTCGGTGAAGCTGGTCGGTCCGCGGCGCTCGACCAGGCCGTCGTGGATGGAGAACGGCGTGACGCCGTGGAAGGAGCTCGGATCGTCCTCGGCGTGCTCGTAGCCCTTGCCCTTCCGGGTGAGCACGTGCACGACGACCGGCCGGCCGAGCTTGCGCGCGTCGCGGAGCACCTGCTCGAGCACCGGCAGGTTGTGGCCGTCGATCGGTCCGACGTAGTCGAAGCCGAGATCGACGAAGAAGTTCTCCGGATAGAAGACCGCCTTCACGCCGCGCTTGACGCGGACGATCGTGTCGTAGAGGAAGGGCCCGACGAAAGGAATGAGCCGGACCAGGCGGTCCACGCGGCGCCTGAAGTGCTGGTAGCGCCCCTTCAGCGACAGGCGGCTCAGGTAGAGTGAAAGAGCGCCGACGTTCGGCCCGATGGACATCTTGTTGTCATTGAGCACGACGATGAGCGGAAGGCCGAGCTGGCCCGCATGCGACAGGCCCTCGTAAGCCATGCCGCCGGTGAGCGCGCCGTCTCCGATGACGGCCACGGCGCGGCCGTCGCCTCCCATGAGCCGTTCCCCGGCCAGGAGCCCGAGCGCTGCGGAGATCGACGTGGAGGAATGGCCGGTATCGAAGGAATCGTGTTCGCTCTCGCTGCGCTTGGGGAAGCCGGACAGGCCGTCCAGGCGCCTGAGTCCCGCGAAGCGGTCGGAGCGGCCGGTCAGCAGCTTGTGCGCGTAGCACTGGTGCCCGACGTCCCAGACGATCATATCCTTGGGCGTGGCGAAAACGCGATGCAGGGCGATGGTGAGCTCGACGACCCCCAGGTTGGAAGCCAGGTGGCCGCCGTTCCTGCTGACGGTCTCCACGATGCGGCCGCGGATTTCTCCGGCGAGTCGTTTCAAATCGGGGTAGCCGAGGCCCGCCAAATCCGCGGGAGCGGCGATGCGCGAAAGGATGCTCTCTTGTTTCATGATCCGCTAAGAGTATATCCCAAAAGGCGAAACGCGTCACGCCCGCATGACGGCGGCCAGCCGAGCGGAGCGGGCAAAAAAAAGAGCCGCGGGAACGAAGAGTTCCGCGGCTTTCCTGACGATGTATACGTCATTCGTCGAATCGGGAAACGGCTTAGCGCTTCTTATGCCGATTCTTCCGAAGCTTTTTCTTTCGCTTATGCGTAGCGATTTTCTTGAGCTTGCGCTTTCTTCCGCAGGGCACTTGGGCGTCTCCTTTCCCGTAGGCTAAGTTTGGAAAGTATGCAGCACCGGCGGCAAAAGGTCAATACCCCGCGGAATGCTAAAGGAAGGCGCGCAGTTTTTCGGCGATCGCAGCGGCGAGCCGATCGCCGGAAGCGTCCGCTTCCACCGATTCGAGTCCGGGGATGGAGGAGGCGAAGGTGACCTGGCGCTTGGCGTAGCGCCGGCTGTTGCGGGCGACGAGCGCCTCTATTTCCGGCAGCCGCGCTTCGGTCTCCCCTTCGGGGCATAAAAAGAATTCGCGGTAGCCGATGGCGCGCATGCCCGGCGCGTCCTCCCCGTAGCCCCCCTCGCGAAGCCGGGCGACTTCCGCGGGAAGCCCCGCGGCGAACATGGCCCGCGTCCGCTCGTCGATCCGCCGGTAGAGCTCTTCCCGATCGCGTACGATCTGCAGGCTGAGGATGCGGTAGTCGGGCCGTCCCGCGTTCAGATCCGTCTTGCCGTAGGAGCTCAGAGGGCGGCCGCTCGAGCGGTAGACCTCCAGGGCGCGCGACAGCCGATACGCGTCGTTCGGGTGGATGCGCGCGGCGCTTTCGGGATCGACCGCGGCGAGCTCGGCCATGAGGGCAGCCGAGCCGCGGGTTTCCAGTTCCCGCGACAGCTCCGCGCGGATCGATAGGTCGGAGGAGGGTGTCTCGGGGAGACCGCAGACGAAGTGCTTGAGGTAGAAGCCGGTCCCGCCGCAGACGACCGGCAGGAGTCCGCGCGCGGCGATGTCGGAACAGGCCGCGTCGGCTTCACGCACGAAATCGCCCACGTTGAAGGGCTGGTCGGGGTTCCTGATGTCTACGAGGTGGTGGGGCAGCCGGGAAAGCAGGGCCGCGTCGGGCTTGGCCGTGCCGATATCCATGCCGCGGTACACCTGCATGGAATCGGCGGAAACGACTTCCGCGGGAAACGCGGCGCCCGGTCCGGCGAAAAGCCGTTCGAGCGCGGCGGTCTTGCCGGAGGCCGTCGGCCCGAACAGGACGAGTACGGGAACTCTCAATCTTCGAGGCGGAAAGCTACCTGCTTGGTGAATACCTGCTTCGCGGCGAGGGAAACCACCTTGCCGTCGTTCTTCTCCACTTCCGGGTCGCGGAGCATGGAGAGCTGGAACGAGCGGCGCGAAGCGGCGCAGGTGATCTCGTACATATTGCTCCGGTATTCGATAAGGTGCTCGAGCGGAAAAATCATCCGTAACGCTCCTGGTTGCGATAGTTTTCGAGCATATACTATATCCATAGAGCCGCAAGCGTGTAAAGGGTTCCCCGTCGCCGTTTCCGAACGGTTCGCCTTGACCCGGCTCCCGCCAAGGGGTACTTTTACACGGAAAAGGGGGAAAACGAGTTGAAGAACGTAACGCCATCAAAAGCAGCGGCATGGCTCAAGCCGACCACCGCGATCATCGTCGCGGCCGTCGTCGTCGTGCTCGCGCTGTCCGGCACCAGCTTCTACATAGTCGACCAGACCGAGGAAGCCGTGGTGACCAGATTCGGCAGGTACCTGGAAACGACGGGGCCCGGAATGCACTATAAACTGCCCTTCGGCATAGACAAGCACTACCCGGTCAAGACCCGCGTCGTGCAGACCGAGCAGTTCGGCTTCCGCACGCTGAAGGCCGGCGTCGAGACCGTCTATTCCTCCGACAGCTATTCGGAGGAATCGACCATGCTCACCGGCGACCTCAACATCGTCGACGTCGAATGGATCATCCAGTACCGCATCGTCGATCCCAAGGCGTGGCTCTTCAACGTGCAGGAGCGCATCCAGACGATACGCGACGTCTCGCAGTCGGTCATCAACCAGCTGGTCGGCGACCGGGCCATCCTCGACGTCATCGGACAGGAGCGGAGCGCCATCGAAGCAGAGGGCATGCAGCTCATGAACGACCAGCTCAAGAGCTACGGGCTGGGCATATCGATCATAGCGGTCAAGCTCCAGAACATCGTGCCGCCCCAGGGCGTGCAGCAGTCCTTCGAGGACGTCAACAAGGCGATCCAGGATATGAACCGCCTGATAAACGAAGGCAAGGAATCGTACAACAAGGAGATTCCGAAGGCCCAGGGCGAGGCCGACCGACTCGTGCAGGTGGCGCAGGGCTACGCGTCCGAACGCGTCAACAGGGCCCGAGGCGACGTGGCCCGCTTCAATTCGGTGTACGAGGAGTACCGCAAGGCGCCGGAGGTCACGCGGCGGCGACTCTATCTCGAGATGATAGAGGAAGTCTTCAAGAAGGCCGAAGGCACCGCCCTGATAGACCGGAACTTCAAGAATTTCCTGCCGATGAAGAACCTCGGCACCTCGGGAGGCGCCAAATGAAGAAGCTCGTCGGCATTTTAGTATTCGCGGGCATCGTTCTCGCTGCGCTGCTCATCGCCAATCCTTTCTATACCCTGGACGAAGGCGAGCAGGCGGTCGTCGTCAGGCTCGGCCAGATCGTCGCGTCCAAGAGCGACGCGGGCCTCCACGTGCGTTCGCCCTTCATCGACGCCATCGTGAAGTACCCCAAGCGCGTCATGTCCTGGGACGGCGAACGCCAGCGCATCCCCACCAAGGAAAACCAGTTCATCTGGGTCGATACGACCGCGCGCTGGCGCATCGCCGATCCGCTTAAGTTCTACGAGTCGGTCACCACCCTGGAGGGGGCCTACGGACGCCTGGGCGACGTCATCGATTCGGCGGTCCGGACGGTCATAGCCGACAATTGGCTGCGCGAGACGGTCCGGAACTCGAACATCATCAACGACCGCAAGCAGCAGGAGAACTTCGAGGTCGGCGCCGAGGCAGAGGCCGGACAGCTCACGGCCTTCACCAACACGCAGGCGAGCTTCGACGCGGTCCAGAAGGGCCGGCGCAAGCTCGCCGAGGAAACCCTCGAGCTCTCGCGCAAGCTCGTGCCCGAATACGGCATTGAGCTGATCGACGTCGTGCCCCGCCAGATCAAGTACTCGGACGAGCTGACCGAGAGCGTCTA
This sequence comes from Treponema sp., assembly GCA_003245635.1. Lineage (GTDB taxonomy): Bacteria > Spirochaetota > Spirochaetia > Treponematales > Breznakiellaceae > SZUA-426. Next base: position 6,272 of record QKCO01000157.1, on the reverse strand, counting down.
CAACCGCATGATCAAGGAGCGCAACCAGATCGCGCAGGCCTTCCGGTCCCACGGCGAAGGAAAGAAGGCCGAATGGCTCGGAAAGCTCGAGAACGAGCAGCGCTCGCTCCTCTCGGCCGCGTACGAGCGCTCCGAGAAGATCAAGGGCTCGGCCGACGCCGAGGCGACGCGCATCTACGCGCAGGCCTACGGCCGCGACGCCGAATTCTTCGAATTCTGGCGCAGCATCGAGTCCTACCGGACGACGCTGCCCAAATTCGATAAGACCCTGTCCACCGATATGGACTACTTCCGCTACTTGTACTCCGCCCGCGGCCGCTGATGGGCGACGCCGAAGGCCGCGCTCTCGCGCGCGCCATTGAGGTCGGGTCGGCGCGGGTTCTCGCCGTCGACACCGGCCTCGACGCGGCCCAGGCCGCGCGGGCGGGCGCCGCGCGGCTGCTCGCGGCGCGGGGAACCATCCTCCGGCCCGGCGGCGGCGCCGAGCCCTGGACGATCCAGGGAAGCGCCGAGGAGGCGGGGCGGATGCTGGCCTACGGCCCGGCCTTCGACGGCGTTCCGCTCGATCGGCTGCTCGCCGCCGCTCCGGACGCCGCGTTCGCCGCGCTGCGGCTCCTTTCCGGCGCGGCGGAAAGTCTGCCGGAACGGATCGTCCCGGCCGCGATTCTCGCGGCTGCGGACGGCTCGTTGCTCATCCTTCCCGAACAAATCGCGCTCCGCGCGCTCGACGGCAGAGAATTTGAAGAACGGGCCGCGGCTTACCGCGCGTGGAACCATCCGGATCTCCGCGGAGAGGAAGCCGCGGCCTTCTCGATCGCCTCGCTCGTCTACCGCGTCCTCTGCGGCCGCGCTCCCTTCGCAGCGGGCACCGAGGACGCTCTTGCCGCGGACATGCGTGACGGCCGCGCCCTCCCCGCCCGCTTCGCGCGGCCGGGGCTCGACCCGGCGCTCGCCGCCGTGCTCGACCGGGCGCTCGGCATCGGAGCAGGCCGCTCGGAGCGGCCCCGCCCCGGCGCAGGGGAAATACTGGCCGCGCTCGGACCGGACGGCAGCCGCGCCGCCGCGGATTTCGTGGAGTCCCTAGACGCCGCGGCGTCGCTGAAGATCGAAGCGGAAAGAGAGAAATGGCTGTCGCGTTCGGAGAAGCGAGTGGGCAGGAGCCGCTTCATCAGACGCCGGGGGACCGCGATCGCGATCGCCGCCGGCGCGGCCGTCGCCCTGGCGGGCATCGCATGGAGCATCGCCGGCGGCCGAGCGGACCGGTTCACGACGGCCGGCTTGAGCGCGCGGGAGACGGTCGAGGCGTACTACGATGCCTTAGGCGCGCTCGACACCGAAAAGATGCAGGCCTGCGTCTCAGCCCCGACGGCCAAGGACGACATCGACGCTGCGACGAATCTCTACGTCGTCTTCCGCGTGCGGGCCGCCTACGAGAAGGACGGAGGCTATATCGGCGCCGAACGCTGGCTGGCCGAGGGCGAGCCTCAGACGGCGGCGCCGGTGTACGGCCTCGCCGGCCTTTCGATAGCCGCCGCTGATTCGGAGCGGGGCTTCCTCGCCCGCTACCGCCTGATCGCGCCCGGCGGCATCGACCAGACCCGAGAGGATCGGCTGGAACTGGCGCGGATCAAGGGCGCGTGGCGGATCGTCAAGCTCGAACGAAAATCGACCGGCTGATTTTTACCTAAGCTCGTATTCGTTCATTTTATTGAGCAGGGTGCGCCGGGTGATGCCGAGCTCGGCCGCGGTCCGTTCCCGGTGGCCCTCGTTCCGTTCGAGCGCGGCTTCGATGGCGCGCTTTTCGATCTCGCGGAGGTCCAGCGGACCGTCGGCGCCGACGATCGGCGCCGGCGCGGTCTCTGGGCGGGGATCGGCGCGCTGCGGGACATTTTCCCGCATTGCTTCGCCCGCGAACGAGAAATCCACCGGCCTGAGGTATTCGCCGTCGGAGAGGATGACCGCCCGCTCCACGGCGTTCTCGAGCTCGCGCACGTTGCCGGGGAAGCGGTAGCGGGAAAGCGTCTCGATCGCCTCGGGAGCGATGCCGCGCACCTGCTTGCCCATTTCGGCCGCGAAGCGGGAGGCGAACAGGGTCGCGAGGGCGGGAATGTCCTCGGGCCGGTCTCGGAGCGGCGGGATGCGCAGGCGTATGACGTTGAGGCGGTAGAACAGGTCTTCCCGGAAGGAGCCGGCCTTCACCGCGGCTTCGAGGTCTTTGTTCGTCGCCGCGACGATGCGCGCGTCTATCGGCAGCTGCCGCGTGCCTCCCAGGCGCATGATGCGCTTCTCCTGGAGCACCCGCAGGAGCTTGACCTGGAGGGGAAGCGGCATGTCGCCGACTTCGTCGAGGAAGAGCGTGCCGCCCGTCGCGAGCTCGAAAAGCCCTACTTTGCGGCCTTCGGCGCCGGTGAACGCGCCCTTCTCGTAGCCGAACAGCTCGCTCTCGAGCAGATTCTCGGGAATGCCGCCGAGGTTTATCGGAACGAAGGGGCCATCTGCGCGCCGGCTCATCCTGTGGATCATGCGCGCGACGACTTCCTTTCCGGTGCCGCTCTCTCCGGTCACGAGCACCGTCGAGTTCGTCGGCGCGACTCGTTCTGACAACCGCTTGAGCTCCTCCATCCCCGGCCCGGAGCCGATCCAGAGGGAGCCCGCTTCGCCGCGGACCGCCGGTTCGGAGGCGCGCTTGGCCGCGCCGACGGCGGCGGCCAGCTTCGCGTCGGAAAGCGCCTTGCGCAGGCGGACGACCAGCTCGTCGGGTGAAAAGGGCTTGGTAAGGTAGTCGGAGGCGCCCCGCTTCATCGCCTCGACGGCGTCGGCGACGTCGCCGTGGGCGCTGATCATGACGGCGGGCACGGCGGGTCCCTCGTCCTTCAGCCAGGAAAGGAAATCGAGCCCCGACATTCCCGGCATGCGGAGGTCCACGACGACGGCGTCGACCCGTTCGCGCTCGAGCAGCTCGCGCGCGGCCTCTCCGCTTCCCGCCGCGAAGGCGGCGATGTCCTCGGACTCGAGGTATGCCGCCAGGGATTCCCGGAGATTCTTCTCGTCGTCGACCACCAGGACCCGCGGCCGTTCGTCTTCCCGTTCCTTCATTTTCGCTCGTCTCCTCGGTGTTCGGGCAGGTCGAGCGTGAACACGGTGCCGCCCTCCGGTTTCGGTCTGTGGGTCAACGACCCGCGCGCGGCTTCGGCGTAGCGCTTGGCGAGCGCGAGGCCGATGCCCGCGCCCGAGGGCTTGGTGGTGAAGAAGAGGTCGAATACGCGCTCGCCGTCCTCGCTCGGAATTCCCGGTCCCGCGTCCGAGACCGAGAAGCGCACCCTCCCCCGGGAAGCCTCCGCGCGCAGTTCGGGTCGGACGAACGGGCGGCCGTCCATGCAGTCGATCGCGTTGGATACCAGATTGTCCAGGATCTGGTCGAAGCGGAGGGGATCGATCCAGACGGAGGATGCGGCGGCGCTTCCGTCGACTTCGACGGAGAGACGGTCCCCGTAGCGTTCGGCGAAGGACTCGAGCGCGCGGACGACGGCCACCGGACGCGGAGTTCCGTCGTCCGCCGCCAGGAATGCCTTCACGCGCGAAGCCAGCAGGGACAGGCGGTCCGCCTCCTCCTCGATGACGCGCAGCCCGTCGCGGGATTCCTCCCCGGTCTTCTTGCGAAGCAGGGCGACCTGTATCTTCATGACGCCGAGCGGGTTCTTGATTTCGTGCGCGAGCGTGCGCGCCGCCTCGCCGAGGGCGAGGAGTTCACGGTTGCGCGCTTCGCGGTCGCGGTATTCGTCCAGGCTCCGCACCAGGGAGAACAGCAGCGCGAACGCCGCGGCGATCGCGGCGACGAAGAAGGCGGACACAGCGTAGACCAGCCGCTCTCCGGAGCGGAGCGCGGACGCTTCCATGGCGACGTAGACGAAGCGGGGAGCCGCCATCATGCCCATGCCCGGCCCCATCCCCTGACCCATGGAAGGACCGAAGCCTCCTCCCGCCGCGGGGCCGGAGGAATCGTCCCTGCCCGAAGCGCCGAAGAAGCCTCGGCGGACGCGTTGGCTTTCCTGGGGCGAGGCTCCCATCATCCTAACGAAGGAAACGACGCCGTTCTCGAAATGCGCCGGAGCGGCGGGGTTCCGCACGTCTATCTCTTCGGGGACCTCCCCGAAGCGGTAGAGCGTTTCCCCGCGCCGCGAGAAGATGCCGAAAGCGCGCAGGCCGGGCGTCCGCGAAATGGACTGGTAGTCCTCGGCGTCAGCGGCGCGCAGAAGGTCGGCGGCGATCTGGAAGGCTTGGAATTCGGCGCCGATCCGCAATCGGCTGCGCTCCTGCGCGGCCAGCAGGATCACGGCCGAGACGGCGGCGGCGGCGACGAAGGCGAAAAGGACGGCGGCGGCGCGCGCGCGGCGGCGGCCGGCAATAGGCGACGGCGGCGATTTTGTCACGGAATCCAGTATAGCGGCCGCGGCACTTGCGCGAAAGGGGCTCCGCCGATAACTTGATACGCATGCAAATAGACTCGATCGTGGATTCCGCCTTCGGCAAAGCGCGCTTCGTCCGTTTCGACACCCCGCACGTGCCTCGGCTCGAGGGCGGACGGCTGCGGATACCGGAAGCGCTCCTGCGCGAACTCTCGCGCGAGGCTTTCAGGCGCGTCTCCTTCTATTTTCGAGAAACCCATCTCGCGGCCCTGGCCTCGGTCCTGAGCGACCGGGACGCTTCCGGCAATGATCGTTTCGTGGCTTCGGCGCTCCTGAGGAACGCAGTCGTCGCGTCGCGGGGAGAGCTTCCCCTCTGCCAGGATACGGGAACCGCCACGGTCGCCGGCTGGAAGAGCGAAGGCTGCTTCTCGGGGTCCGACGAAGCGGCCGCCATAGCGGAAGGAGCCCGCGCGGCGTACGGAACCTACCATCTCCGCTCCTCACAGGTCGGCGCGTCATCCTTCTTCGACGAGTTCGACACGAAAACGAACCTCCCGGCGCAGGTGCACCTCGAAGCGGTCCCCGACGGCAGCAACGGGCCCGAATACCGGCTGCTCTTCGTCGCGAAGGGAGGAGGATCGGCCAACAAGACCGCGTTCTTCCAGATGACAAAGGCGCTCCTCGAGCCGGATAAATTCGAGGCCTTCCTCAAGGAGAAGATCGCATCGCTCGGCACCGCGGCCTGCCCGCCCTACCGCCTGGCGGTCGTCGTCGGCGGCACGAGCGCCGAGGAGAACCTGCGGGTGCTCAAGCTGGCTACGACTGAAATCCTCGACGGCGCGAGCGCCGAACCGGCCGCTTCAGACGGCGCGATTTACCGGGATTCCTACTGGGAGGGCCGCATCATGGAGATCGCGCGCGGCTGCGGCCTGGGAGCGCAGTTCGGCGGCGTCGCCCTCGCGCTCGACGCCCGGGTCGTCCGGCTTTCACGGCACGCGGCGTCCTGTCCGGTGAGCATCGGCGTATCCTGCTCGGCCCACCGGAATATGCTGGCCAAGATAGACTCGAGCGGCGCCTACCTCGAGGCTCTCGTCGAAAAACCTGCCGAATACCTGGAATCGCGCGGCGTCAGGCTCGAAGCCGATGGCCCGGGCGGCGCGGAGATCGATCTGGACCGCCCCATGGCCGAAATCCGCGCGGCTCTGTCCTCGCTGCCGGTCGGTTCGCGGGTGACCCTCTCCGGCCGTCTCCTGGTCGCTCGCGACGCGGCCCACCTGAAATGGCACAACCTGCTGAAGGCGGGCCTTCCCCTGCCCGGCTACCTGGCCCTCCACCCGATCATCTACGCCGGCCCCGCCGACACTCCGCCGGGACGCGTCATCGGCAGCTTCGGGCCGACGACCGCCCAGCGCATGGACGAATACGCCGACGAGCTCATGTCGCGCGGAGCGTCGCTGGTGACGCTCGCCAAGGGCAACCGCGGCCCCGCGCTCGTGAAGGCCTGCGCGGCCTACGGCGGCTTCTACCTGGGGACGATCGGAGGGGCGGCCGCGCTCATCGCCGACGAGAACATCCTCGAGAGCGAAGTCGTCGACTACCCCGAACTCGGCATGGAGGCGGTGCGGCTGATCCGCGTGAAGGACCTCGCCGCCTTTGTCGTCGCCGACGACAAGGGCAACGAGCTGTACGGGCGGCTGGCCGGCAGGAAGTGAGGCCGGGGCTTTCCGCTACAGCGCCGCCCGGATCAGCTCGGCGTATTCGGCCTTGCCGAGGGGAACTGGGTTGGTCTTCGCCGCTGCCGCGGCGGCGAGCGCGTCCACATCGACGTCCGCGATGCCGTAGTTTCCCATGCGAGGCAGGTTCGCG
>QKCO01000050.1 GCA_003245635.1 Treponema sp. | reverse complement strand
TGGTGCCGATCATCAGGCATCTGACCTACTCGGGAAGGAAGACCATCACGATGGATTTGCGGCGGGTGGAGAGGATCGACCGGGAGAGCATCCGCTATCTCATGAATTTGTACATGGTTCTGAAGGAAAGCGGGGGGCGTCTCGAATTGATCGGCAACCACCGTTATCTGGCGTGGATGAAGGACCGCGGCGCGGATGACAAAATAGCCGAAGCCGAAGCTTCCCGCTGAGCGCGTTCGGTTGAACGCGCTCGGTTGAGCTCGCTCGACCGGACGGCGGCGGACGGCGGCGGACGGCGCTTCCGGGGACGCCGCTTGCTTCCCGGCCCCCGTCGAGGTACACTGGTGCCATGCTCGAGTTCGCCCATCTGCACGTCCACACGGACTTCTCCCTCCTCGATGGAGCCTCATCGATACCCAACCTCGTCTCCAAGGCTAAAGCCTTGGGCATGAAGCATTTGGCCATCACCGACCACGGCAACATGTTCGGCGTGCTGAAGTTCTTCAAGGAGTGCAAGGCCCAGGAGATAAACCCGGTCATCGGCAGCGAATTCTACGCGGCGCCGGGAAGCCGCTTCGACAAGTCAGGCAGCGAAAAGGGCAACAAGTACCACCACCTCGTGCTCCTGGCCACCAGCGAGCTCGGCTACCGCAACCTCATGAAGCTCTCCTCCTACTCGTACACCGAAGGCTTCTACTACAAGCCGCGCATCGACGAGGAGCTGTTCGAAAAGTACCACCAGGACCTCATCTGCCTGTCGGCGTGCCTGGCGGGAGAGATCCCGAGCCTCATCCTGGCCAACAAAATCGACGAGGCCGAAGCGCGCGCGCGGCGCTACCGGGAGATCTTCGGCGAAGGCAACTACTACCTGGAGCTCCAGGACCACGGCATTCCCGAGCAGAAGACGGTCAACAAGGCGCTCATCGAAATGTCCAAGCGGACCGGCATTCCCCTGGTCGCCACGAACGACATCCACTACGCGGACTCCGACGATTTCGTCGCGCAGGACATACTTTTGTGCATCGGCACGAACAGGAAGCGCGACGAGGCGGGCCGCATGCGATTCGAGAACGACCAGTTCTATATGAAGAGCGCCGAGGAGATGGCCGCCGTCTTCCCCGGCTGCCCCGAAGCGATCCTCAATTCCGTGCGCATCGCCGAGCGCTGCGCGGTCAAGATTCCCCTCCCCGGCCCGCTCCTCCCCGAGTTCGTCATCCCCGAAGGCTTCAAGGACACCGCCGAATACCTGACGCACCTCACGTACGAGGGCCTCAAGAAGCGCTACGGGGAAATCACCGAAGCCATCAAGAAGCGCGCCGACTACGAGCTGGACGTCATCATCAAGATGGACTTCACCGGCTACTTCCTCATCGTCGCCGACTTCATAAACTGGGCCAAGGAGCACGACATTCCCGTCGGCCCCGGCCGCGGTTCGGGCGCCGGCTCCATCGTCGCCTACGCGATGCGGATCACCGACATCGAGCCGCTGAAGTACAACCTGCTGTTCGAGCGCTTCCTCAACCCCGACCGCGTCTCCATGCCCGACTTCGACGTGGACTTCTGCTTCGAACGGCGCGGCGAGGTCATCGACTACGTCACCGAAAAATACGGCGAGGACCGGGTCGGCCAGATCATCACCTTCGGAACGCTCAAGGCGAAGGCCGTCATCAAGGACACCGCGCGCGCGCTGGACATCCCGTACGAGGAAGCGAACATGATCGCCAAGCTCGTGCCGGAAGACCCTAAGATGAACCTCAAGAAGGCCTTCGAGGAGGAGCCGCGACTGGCCGAGCTCGCCGCCGACGCGAAGTACGCCGAGCTCTTCTCGATCGCCAAGAAGCTCGAGAACAAGAACCGCCACACGAGCTTCCACGCAGCCGGCATCGTCATCGGCAAGACCGAGCTCAACAACTACGTGCCGCTGTTCAAGGATCCCAAAACCGGCGGAGTCGCCACGCAGTTCACCATGGACCAGATCGAGGACTGCGGCTTGGTGAAGATGGACTTCCTCGGACTCAAGACCCTCACCCTCATCAAGAACACCCAGGACCTCATCCGCAAGCGCGGCGGCGAGTTCGCAGCCTTCGACGCCGACGCGGTCAGCGAGGAGGACGAGGCTACCTACAAGATGCTCGGCGAAGGCAAGAGCGCCGGCGTGTTCCAGTTCGAATCCCAGGGCATGCAGAACATCCTCAAGCAGGCCAAGCCGAACAAGATCGAGGACCTCATCGCCCTCAACGCGCTCTACCGGCCGGGTCCGATGGCCTACATCCCCCAGTTCGTCGAGTCGAAATGGGGACGCCAGGAAATCGAGTACCCCGATCCCTGCCTGGAAGGCATCCTCAAGGAGACCTACGGCGTCATCGTCTACCAGGAGCAGGTCATGCAGGTCGCCCAGATCATCGGCGGCTACAGCCTGGGGCAAGCGGACCTCCTGCGCCGCGCCATGGGTAAGAAGAAGGTCGAGGTCATGGTCAAGGAGAAGGCCAAGTTCATCGAAGGCGCGAAGGGCAAGGGCTTCAAGGAAGCCGACGCCGACCGCATCTTCGAGATCCTGGTGCCCTTCGCCGGCTACGGCTTCAACAAGAGCCACGCCGCGGCGTATTCGGTCGTCGCCTACCGCACCGCCTACCTCAAGGCGAACTTCCCCGCGGAGTTCATGGCCGCCAACCTCACCAACGAGATCACCTCCACCGACAAGCTCCCCGAGTACATCGACGAGGCGCGCAAGATGGGCATCCCCATCGACCCGCCGGACGTGAACCGGTCGGAGAAGTACTTCACCGTCGTCGACGGCCGCATCGTCTACGGACTGATGGGCATCAAGGGCGTCGGGGCGAACGCCGTCGACGAGATCGTCTCGAAGCGGACCGAGGGCGGCGCCTTCGCCGACTTCATGGATTTCCTGGACCGGGTGGACCTCCGCGCCGTATCGAAGAAAGTGACGGAGCTGCTCGTCCAGACCGGCGCCTTCGACGCCTTCGGCAAGAACCGGGCGACGCTCGCGGCGAACATCGAGAAGGCCTACGAGTACGCTCAGAACAAGAAGGACGACAAGAAGTTCGGCCAGTCGAGCCTGTTCGAGGATACCGGAGAGAAGGAATACCCCGACTACGAGTTCGAGGAGCTGCCCGATTGGGACCAGGCCGAGAAGCTCAGGATCGAAAAGGAGCTCATCGGCTTCTACTTTTCCGGACACCCCATGGACAAGTACCGCATGGCCTGGGAGCGCTCGTCCACACTCGACCTGGCCCACCCCGAACGCGCCACGGCCGACAAGGAATACGTCATCATCGGGCAGCTGAAATCCACCCGCCCCTACCAGACGAAGAAGGGCAAGTGGATGGGCTTCGGCTCCCTCGCCGACTTCAACGGCGAGATCGACCTGGTATTCTTCCCCGAATCGTGGGAAAAGAACCGCGACCGGCTCACGGTCGATTCGGTGCTCGCCCTGAAGGGAAAGGTGGACAACGGCCGGGAGAAGCCAAGCTTCCTCGTGGATTCCCTGGCCGACATCGACGCGCTCACCGAAAAGTCCTACCGGGAAGTCCACGTCCGCCTCTCCCCCGGCGCCGCCGACGACGAGGAGACGCTCTACCCCCTGCGCGACTTCCTGTTCGAAAACTCAGGCAGCTGCGGCGTCTACTTCCACATCCCGGTCGGATCCTCCGAAGCTGTGGTGAAGGCCGCCAACCAGATCACAGCGAGCCCCGACGCGTGGGTTCTCGAGGCGATAGGGATGTGCGCCGGGGTGGCGGAAACCTGGAAGGAATAGAATCGCTTTCCGCCGCCGCGTCAATTGACTTCAGCGGCCGCCGCGGTGATCAGTCCCTGGATGTACGCATCGCTGATCGCCATATTGGTGGCTTTGCCGAGAAGCTCAGGATTCACGCTCCTAAAAGCATGGTCGCAGAAAATGCTTCCGTCGTATCCGCTTTTAACGAACTGCTTCATGATGGCGTACATATCGGCGTACCCGTCCTGGGCGAGCGTTTCCTCAAAATATCCGGAATAATCGGCGTTCAACGGGTTGCTGACATTGCGGAAGTGGACATTCAGGACCTTCCCCGCTTTGACGAATTCATCGATATCCTTCAGGATGTCGCCGAACGCGATACCGCCTTCCAGCCAAACGCCTACGCACAGTTTCATGCCGAGATACGGACTGTTTTTAGCGAGCGCGAACGCTTTCCGATAATGGTCGCTTTTGTAGATGAGGCTGGCCGCGCCCAGCAAAGAAGGGACCGGCGGATCATTCGGATGCAAGGCCATCGCCACTTTCGCTTTCTCGCAAGTCGGAAGCACGGCATCGATGAAGTACTTGAAGCTGTCCCACATCTGCTCTTCGCTGTATTCGACGCCGCCGTTCGCGATCGGCATCTTCACGATATCGGCCATATCCGCGACTGAGGACACGCCGCCCCGGGTATATTTGGGAATATAATTTTTCGAACGTACGATGCCGTTGGGCTGCCACGCGATCGCCGTGACCGGGATATCCAGCCGGCCCAAGACGATGACGAAATCCTTGAATTTCTGGATCTCCTTGTCTCTTTCGCCGCTTGCCAGAATGATCGCCGTATCTTTCTGAAGACGGTTATTGCTGCCCAGCGTAATATTGAAGCCGCCGTCGGGAAAGTTCCTGAAACGCGCAACGATAGGAGCCGCAGCTTCATACGTCAGTTCGTTATCGGCGAACGCGAGTTCCACATCATCGATCGCCATCTGCTTCACCATCTTCAATTCGTCGTCGCTCGTTTTCGAATTCACCTGCCATACCATTTTGGGAATTGCCTTGTTCTTCGATTCCATCGTCCGCATCCAGCTGGGCAGAGGGGTTTGGGCAGCTAAACTCAATGGAACCAGACCTAGCAGAATTCCGACGGACGCCGCTTTGATACTATTCTTGATCATGAGCACTCTCCTGATGCGCGATTGATATCTGAGAATACGTCCGGCTGGAAACGCTGAAAACTACGATTGGTTTACTAGGCATTAGGATATTCCTATGGTAAAAAACAGATCATGGATATACGGCAGTTTGAATACGTCGATGCGATCGCCCACGAGCTGTCCATAGCGCGTGCCGCCGGGAAGCTTCATATTTCGGCGCCGAGCCTGAGTCAATTTTTGAGCAGGCTGGAAGGGGAACTCGGGATTCCCCTCTTTTCGCGCAACCGTTTCGGGGTGATTCCCACCGATGCGGGCAAGGTATATCTGGAGGGAGCGCAGGCGATCCGACGGATCCATGGAGAAACCCTGGATCGCTTGAACCGATTGAAGGAAGAACCCGGCCGCGTGCTTCGGGTCGGCGTGACGCCGGGAAGGAGCATGGCATTGTTCACGGATTTTCTTCCGGTTTTCATGGCGGCGCATCCGGGGGCCGATGTGCGGATGGTAGAGTCGCCGATGGAACAGCTGGATGAATCGCTGCGCGCGGGCAACGTCGACTTCGCGCTGGCGGTCCTTCATTTCTCCGACTCCGCATTGTCGGGAGAAACCCTTCACTCGGAGGAGCTGGTCTTCGCGCTCTCCGTGAATCACCCGGCGCTTGGGCTTTTACCCCCGCCCGGCCGGGACCCCTTGTCCGCAGAGCAATTGGCGGCGCTGGCTGCCGAGAAATTCATCGTAAGCAAACCGGGTTGCCGCCTTCGGGACGCGGCCGATTTCTACTTTTCCGCAGCCGGTTTCGTTCCGCGACAGCTGATGGAATCCACCCAGATCGATCTGGTCTGCCGGCTTCTCCAGCGGGGCGCCGGAGCGGGATTCATTCCCCGGGATTTGGCGGAAAGCCACCGCGACTTGGCGGTTTACTCATTAGCCCCTGCCTTGCGCCTGGACTTCGGCGTTCAATTCGCAAGAGGACGCGGGCCTTCGGAGTTCGGCCGAAAATTCATTCAGGAATTGCGGACGTATCTGCAACTTGTCCGTCCTCAAGACCTTGCTTTGAACTTCTAGCTCCGAGCATCGCGGGGCTACTCCTTCCAGACGCCCTCTCGTTTTTCGCCGGCCGCGCTCGGTATCGTCAATACGAGGCCGGGGTGAATCAGGTCGGGGTTTTCCGGCTGGACCATCCGTTCCTTGTTCGCTTCGTAGAGGAGCGGCCACTTCAGAGGGTCGCCGTAGACGAAGGGATATTCGGCGATGCGCCACAGGCAGTCGCGGCGCTCGGGAATCAGGCGCACGACGTAGGTCGCCGGCAGCGGCGGAGCCTCGGGAGGCTTCGGAGCCTCGGACAACTTCGGCGGCTCGGGCGGCTTCGGCGCCGCGACGGGGCGGGGCTTGGGCATAACCGGAGCGAGAATCTCGATGACGCGCTTGCTCGCTTCGACGGAAGGCTCGTAGTCCTTGGCCTCGAAGCGCTCCCCCGCGACGGCCCGCGCGGCGAGGGCCTGCGGCCACAGGTCCGGATAGCGCGCGGGGGCGTCCTCCTTCTCGCAGAAAGCGATGCGGCGGTCGGCCTGCCGCATGCGGTTGTACGCGACGAAGCGCATCCGCTCGGTCTCGGCCTCAACGCGCGCGGTCTTGGAAAGACGCTCGGCTTCCTGAGCGTATTCGACGGATTTCTGGTACTCGCCGTCGGCGAACGCCTTTTCGGCCATCCGCTGGAGCTCCAGAGACTTCTTGTGGTTCGGATTGTCGATCAGCGTATTCTGCGCGAAAAGCGATGGAAGAGCGAACGCGAACACGGCGGCGGCGAAAAGGATGCGCAGGGGAGATTTCATCATTGCGCCGCTCCTTCTTCCGCGCCCGTCTGAGAAGCCGCCTTGGAGGCTTCTTCGGCTGCGGCTTCCTCGCTCATTTCCTGGTCGAGCTCCTGCAGCCGGGTCTCGGTCGCCTTGATCGTCTCGTCGGAGCTTTTCAGCGCGGCTTCCGCGGCGGCTCGCCGATCCGCGGCGAGCTTCGCGGCTTCACCGTAGCGGGCGGCCGCTTCGTCGTAGGCGGCCGACGCTTCGGCCCAGGTCTTTGCCGCCGCGGCCTTCTCGGCCTTGGCGAACGCGGCCTCTCCGGAGGCGTACTCGGTCTTGGCGGCGACCGGAGCCTTGGCCGCGTCGGCCGAAGCTTTAGCCTCCAGAGCGGCGGCCCGCTTGGCCTTCATGGCTTCGATGGCGGCGCTGTCGTCGGCCGGCGGCGCTGGGGTCGGTTCGGGTGTGGGCGCAGGCGCGGGAGCCTCGGCGGCCGGCTGTTCTACGGGAGCGGGAGGCGGAGCTCCGGCGCAGGAAGCGAGAACAACGGCAGCGGTCAGGAGAGCAGGAATCCAAGCTCGTGACAACACGGCAGCCTCCGGAATCGGGAATACACCAGTTTCAGTCGGTTTGCCGCCGCCGTCAAGCGGAAAACTCGAGAGGAGGAAGCGGCCCTCAGCCCTCCACCCGATTCTTCCCGGCCCGCTTCGCCTTGTAGAGCAGCGCGTCGGCCCTGCCGACGAAAGCGGCGACCGATTCGTCCGCTTCCGCTTCCGTCACGCCGATGGATACCGTCGCCGAAAGTGTTCCCGACTGGAACCGGGCGGCCTCGATGGCGCGGCGGATTTTCTCGCCGGCCACGCGGGCGGCCGTGCAGGGCGTCTCGGGCAGCACGGCGATGAATTCCTCGCCGCCGTAGCGCCCGATGACGTCGACCGAGCGCAGGGCGCCGCGCAGCGTATCCGAGATGCCGCGCAGGACTTCGTCGCCTATCCGATGCCCGTGCGTATCGTTGATCCGCTTGAAGTTGTCGACATCGAGCATGATGAGGGAAAGCGGCCGGTCGTAGCGGCGCGCCTTGGCGAGCTCCTCCTCGATCCGCTCGTAGGAATACCGATGGTTGTAGAGCCCCGTGAGACCGTCGGTGACCGCCATCAGCGCGAGCCGCTTCTTGTACTGGAACGAACGCACGTTGAGCTTCAGCCGGGACATGAGGCCCGCCGCGTCGAAGGGCTTGGGTATATAGTCGTCCGCTCCGGCGAGCAGGATGTTCGAAAGCGCCTTCTCGCTCGTGAAGCGGGAAATGCACAGGATGATCGCGTCGCTGCCCGATCGCCGGATGCGGGTCACCACCTGTTCGCCGGACATGCCCGGCAGGACGATGTCGCAGATGTACAGATCGAAGGACTCGTCGGATTCGAACAGGGAGACAGGGTCGGAGAAGTAGGAAACCGACTCGAAGCCGTTCAGGTTGAGGATGCCGGCCACGATCTTCAGTATGACCATGGAGTCGTCGACGACGGCGACCCTCAGGGAGCGCATGAAGCGGGACAGCTCGTCCTCGGCGGCGAGGGCGTCGAAGTAGCGGCGCAGCGAATCCTCGTCCAGCTCGCCCTTGAGCATATAGTCCACGACGCCGAGCGCGAACAGCCGTTCGCGCATCTCTATAGAGTCGGTCGACGTGACCACGATGACGGGAATTTCGCGCAGATCCCCCGCGTTGAGATCCCTGATGAAATCCTCGCCGGAACCGTCGTCGAGCTCGAGCCCCGTCAGGATCAGATCGACTCCGCCCGAGGCCAGGATCGCGTTCGCTTCGGCTTTGGTCGAAACGCTCTCGGCGGAATGTCCGCAGCGCAGAGCCAGTTCGCGGATGATCTTGCGGAACAGAGTGCTCCTGTCCAGATGCAGAATCTTGAGCATATGCGCCTCTACTTTCAAAAATCTCTATACAGATTGTGCATCATCGCAAGCGTTTCCCGCAAGTGCGCCCCTGCGCGGAACGCTCGATTATTCGGCTCCGATACAGTATCTTAGAGAAGGGCGCGGCGTCGGCCGGCCCCTCATCTCGCCGAACGGGGGAATCCTGCGATGAACGTGTTTTTTCGGGTCCTTGGCGGAGCTACATCGGTCTACATGCTCGCCTGCTTCGTCCGCATCATGCTGACATGGTTCGACGCCGCGCAATTCGGCAGGCCGTACGACCTGCTGCGCAAAGCGACCGATCCCTACCTCGACTGGTTCAGACGGTTCCCCGCGCTGCGCAGCGGCGGATTCGACTTCTCGGCGATCGCCGCGCTCGCCGTCCTCGCCCTGGCGAACAACGTGTTCACGACCATCGGCTACTACGGACGGATCACCGTCGGCATCTTCCTCTCGCTTCTGCTCTCCGGCGCATGGTCCGCCGTGTCCTTCCTTCTCCTTTTCTTCATCATAGTCTTCGTTCTCCGCTTCGTTTCGCTGTCGGTGAAGCGGAATTCTTTTTTCACGGTTTGGAATACGGTAGATTCGATCTCCCGGCCGCTGCTCCACCGCATCAACCGTTTCGTCTACCGGGACCGCCTGGTCAGCTATCAGCGGGGAATCGGCACGGCGATCGCGGTGCTTCTCGGCGTTCGGATAGCGGGGGGGCTCTTGGTCCACGCCCTTTCGGGGCTCCTGGTCAGGCTTCCGTTCTAGATGTTCCTGAGGGAACTCGACGCGCCGGTCACACACGTGAAGGGAGCGGGCCCCTCGGTCGCCGCCGCGCTGGCGAAAGCCGGCGTCACGACTGTCGGTGGGCTGCTCTCGTACTATCCGCGCGACTGGGAAGACCGTTCGGTGCCCGTTCCCCTGGGCGATTTCGGCAAGGGACGGGAGGTCAACGCCGTAGTCCGGGTGGTCGCCCACGACTGGTTCGGCTTCGGCCGGATGAAGACGCTCAAAATCCACGTCGAGGACGATACGGCCCGCGCGGTCCTGGTCTGCTTCAACCGGCCTTTTCTCGAAAGCCAGGCGCCGGTAGGCGCCCGCCTGCGCTTGTGGGGCCGCTTCTTCTACAAGTACGGCGATATACAGTCGACGGCCTTCGAAATCGAGCGCCTAGCCGACACGGCTCCGGACGAGGAAAGCGCGCCCGACTCCTCCGGGAACGAAACGTTCGGCGGCGTGCTGCCGGTGTATCCGCTCAGCGCGGGGCTCACGCAAGGCGTCCTGCGCCGGATCATGGCGCGGGCGCTCGCCGACTACGCGCCCCGCATCGAGGACGAACTGCCCGCCGCGCTGCGGGAGCGCGAAGGCTTCCCGCCGAAAGCGAAGGCGGTCGCCGCCGTGCATTTTCCCGCCTCCGTCGAAGAACTCGGCGAAGCGAAGCGGACCCTCGTGTACGAGGAACTGTTCTATCTCGAAATGCTGGTCGGCAGGCGCGCGCTCGGCCGCAGGGCGGAGAAGCGGCAGGCGGCTCCGGGTTCGGTGCCCGGGAACGCGGCGGGGCTCAGCCCGCTGCAGCGGCGACTCGAGGAGCGGCTTCCGTTCAAGCTCACCGAGGGGCAGAAGAACGCGATCGCCGAGATCGACCGGGACATGTCCGGGGAATACCCGATGGCTCGGCTCCTGCAGGGCGATGTGGGCTCGGGGAAGACGCTCGTGGCCTTCTTCGCCTGCCTGCGCGCGGTCGACTCGGGCTGCCAGGCGGCGGTGCTCGCCCCGACGGAGCTCCTCGCGCGGCAGCACGCGGAAAACGCTGCGCGGCTTCTCGAGCCGCTCGGGGTGAACCTCGCGTTCCTCACCGGCAACGTGAAGGCCGCAGGCCGGTCGCAGCTCCTGGCGGCGCTCGCCGACGGACGGGTCGACATCGCCGTCGGGACGCACGCGCTCTTCTCCAAGGACGTCGTCTACAAGGACCTCCGGCTCGCGGTCATCGACGAGCAGCACCGCTTCGGCGTCGTCCAGCGGACGGCTATCGCAGCCAAGGGCAACCTGCCCGACCTCCTGATGATGAGCGCGACGCCCATACCCCGCACGCTCGCCCTCACCGTCTTCGGGGACCTGGACGTGTCGGTCATCAAGGAGCTCCCCGCCGGACGCAAGCCGATCAAGACGCACCTGGCCAGCCACGGAAACGAGCAGAAAGTCTACGAATTCGTGCGCCGCGAACTGGAGGCGGGCAGGCAAGCCTACTTCGTGTATCCGCTC
>QKCO01000162.1 GCA_003245635.1 Treponema sp. | reverse complement strand
CCGGCGCGCGCCGGGGATCGAGGTCGTCGTACTGCCTGCACCCGTCCAGGGCGCGGGGGCCGCGCCGATCATCGCCCGGAGGATCGAGCAGGCGAACGAGTGGAAGCTCGCCGATGTGCTCATCGTGGGACGCGGCGGGGGGTCGATCGAGGACCTGCTGCCCTTCTCGGAGGAAGCGGTCGTGCGCGCGGTGGCCGCCTCGAGCATCCCGACGGTGAGCGCGGTCGGCCACGAGATCGATTGGGCGCTCTCCGACTACGCCGCCGACCTCCGCGCGCCGACGCCGTCGGCCGCCGCCGAGCTGGTGAGCGGAAACCGCGCGGAAGCCGCCGACCGGGTGCGCGAGCTTGCGCGCTCGATGGAATCGTCGATCATGGGGCGATTGGAGCGCGCGCGGCTCGCGGCGCGGCCCTTCGCCCCGGAAGACCTGGAGCTCCGCTTCCGGTCGATACTGCAGCCGCGGCTCTTGCGCTTCGACGATGCGAAGGAGGAGCTCTGCCGTGCGCTCGAGGACCGCGTCGCGGACGCGAAGCGCCGCGTCGCCCTGGCCGCGCGCGCTCTCGAAGCCGCAAACCCGACCGAAATACTCGCCCGCGGCTTCTCGGTCGTCGTCGACCAGGAGAGCGGGGCGATCGTCCGCGACGCGGCCGCCCTGTCGGCGGGAAAACGAATCGTCGTCAGGCCGCTCAAGGGGAGCGCCGTCGCGCGCGTGGAGGAAATCCGCGCCGAGGAGACCGTATGAAGAATTTCGAGGAACGACTGACCCGCCTGGAGGAGCTCGGCTCCCGCATCCGCGAAAGCGACCTGCCGCTCGACGACGCGCTCAAGGCCTTCGAGGAAGGGATCAAGCTCGCGCGGACGCTGGAGAAGGACCTGGACAAAATCGAGGGCCGCATCAAGATCCTGATGAACGGAGCCGACGCGCCTGCCGACGAGAAGCCCGAGCTCGACCTGTTCGGCGACGCGAACTAGCCCGTGGAGCAAGCAGCGCGGGACGGACGGGTCAGGGTCCTGCCTCCCGAGACGGCCAAGAAGATCGCCGCGGGGGAAGTCATAGACCGGCCGGCGGCCCTGATCCGCGAACTGGTGGACAACGCCATCGACGCGGGAGCAGCCTCGATCGAAGTTTCGATCGAGGGCGGCGGCGCCCTCCGTTCCGAAGTGATCGACGACGGCCGCGGAATGGAGAAGGCGGATCTCGAGCTCTGCTGGCTTCCGCACGCGACGAGCAAGATATACGATGAGGACGACCTTCTGACTGTCGAAACGCTCGGGTTCCGCGGCGAGGCGCTCTCTTCGGTGTCCGCCGTCGCGCGGCTCGAGATCACGACGTGCCCGGCGTCCGGGGAAGCGTGGCGCCTGTGCGTCGGCCCCGGAGGGACGGGCGATGCGGCCGCGCGCCTCGAACGGGGAAGACGGGCGCGCGGCACGACCGTGCGCGCGGCGGGCCTCTTCGATTCGTTTCCCGCCCGCAAGAAATTCCTCAAGCGCGACGGAGCCGAGGCGACTCTGTGCAGGCAGGCGCTCGTCGACAAGGCGCTGGCGTTCCCGGAAGTCGCTTTCCGCTTCGTCCAGGACGGACAGCTCAAGCTGTTCCTGCCTTCGGTCGAGACCCGCCGCGAACGTTTCTGCGACGCGCTTCTCGGAAGCGGAGAAGCCGCCTTCGTCCACGAGATCGCGGCGGCAGGGGACGGCTTCTCGCTATCGGTCGTGGTCGGCGGCCCCGAGCTGCGCCGGAGCGACCGCCGCGTGCAATACGTGATCGCGAACGGAAGGCGCATCCAGGACTTCGGCCTGCAGCAGGCGCTCGAATACGGCGTGCAGGGCTGGTTCCCGAACGGAAGCCATCCGATAGGCGCGATCTACCTGGACATCGATCCGGCGCTGGCAGACTTCAATATCCACCCGGCCAAGCGCGAAGCCCGCTTCAAGGATCCGCAATCGATACACCGGGCCGCGACGGGAGCCCTGAAGGACTTCATGCGCCGCAAGGGAATCGCCGAAGCCGAACGGGGACGCGGGGATGGGGCGGGGACTGAAGCAGGCGCTAGTCCTGCGCTTCCCTTCGATACGCGCGAAAGCGCGGCGGACCGGCGATCGGGCTACGCCGCGGACGCGTCCTACCCGATCCCCGGGCGGGAACGGGAATCGGCGCGGAAGGCCATGGAAGCCCTGCTCGACGCCGCGCCCGCGTTCGCCGCGCCGCCGCGCAGGGACGAGACGCGCGAGGGAACGGCGCAAGCCGAAGCGGCCGGGGAATCCGCTCCCACCGATCAGGCCCGCCCGGGAATCCGTCTCCGGCTGGTCGGCAAGGCCTTCGGCCTATTCATCATCGTCGAGCGCGGCGATAAGCTCTTCCTCATCGACCAGCATGCCGCGCACGAACGGCTCCTCTACGACAGGCTCCGCGCGAAGCCGCCTGCAAGGCAGGAGCTTCTGGTGCCCTACCCCTTCGTCGCCGATTCGGCGGTCGAGGACGAATTCCTCGCTTCGCGCCGAACGGTGCTCGAGGCGCTCGGCGTCGGCATCGAGCGAGACGGAGCCGAAGGCTGGCAGCTGACCGCGCTCCCCGAATCGTGGAGGACGCCCGACGAAGCGACCGTTCGGGAGATCCTCGATCTCCGTAAAGCGGGAGCGGATTTGGCCGAACGCTGGTACGCGACGACCGCCTGCCGGATCGCCGCGAAGGACGGCGACTACCTCGACGACGCGGCGGCCGAGGCCCTCGCGGAGGCGGCGCTCGCGCTGCCCGTGCCGCGCTGCCCGCACGGGAGGCCCATCTGGATGGAACTGGGATTGAACGACCTGCTCAAGGCGGTCAGGCGGATCGAATAGGAAGGGGTTTTGCCGGGAACCAGACTCGAACTGGCACTCCATTGCTGGAAGGGGATTTTAAGTCCCCGGTGTCTACCATTCCACCATCCCGGCACGGCTTGCATAGTACCGATGCCGTCGGCTATCGTCAATAACCATGAATTCCTACATCGATTCGCACGCGCACCTGTCCATGCTCGGTCCGCGGGGCATCGACGCCGATGCACGGCTCGAAAACCTGTTCGCCTCCGGCTTCGGCGCGATCCTGGACGTCGGCACGAAATCCGGAGACCTGGCCGAACGCATCCGCGCCTTCGGCCGCTTCCCGGCCGTCCGTTTCTCCGCGGGAATCTGGCCGAGCGCCGAGGCGATCTCTGACCGGGAACGGGAGATCGCCGCGCTCGAGGCCAGCATGGCGGCCGCGGAGCCGAACAGGCTCGTCGCCGTCGGGGAATGCGGTTTCGACCGGCACTGGAACAAGGCAGAGGACGGCGCCGACATCAAAGGGGAACGGGAACTTTTCGACGCGCAGGCGCGGCTCGCTCTTGCGCGTGATCTGCCGATCATCATCCATTCGAGGGAAGCGGTTGAGGAAACCGAGTCGGCGATCGCCGCCGTTCCGGGGCTGCGCGGAGTCGTGCACTGCTTTTCGTACGGAAAGGAAGAAGCCCGCCGCTTCCTCGATCTCGGCTTCTTCGTCTCCTTCTCGGGGACGGTCACCTACAAGAACGCTGAAAGCCAGCGCGAAGCTGCCCGGTTCGTCCCCCTCGACCGACTGCTCCTGGAAACGGACTGCCCGTACCTCGCGCCGCTGCCGCTCCGTGGAAAATCAGCCGAACCGGGAATGGTCGAACTGACCTACGCGCTGATCGCGGAAATCAGGGGAATACCCGTAGAGGAGCTGGTCCGCGCCGCCGCAGACAACGCGCACGAGCTTTTCGGCCTGCCTACGAGGTCTTGATGACGTTCGTCGGGCAAGCCTCGACCGCTTCGAGGATCTTCTCTTCATTCGCGGCGAGGTCTGCGTCCTCGACGACGACCATCTTGTCGGGAACTTCGAACACTTCGGGACAGATGGCTTCGCAGTTTCCGCACGAAATGCATTCGTCGTCGCTCTCGTCCAACCATACCTTCTTGATCGCCATTCGCGTTCTCCTCTACCCCTACTATCGAACGTTTCGGCGAATTCGGCAAATTCGGACAAAAAAAGGGGCTCCCCGGGGAAAGGAGTAAAACCCGGGGAGCCGAAGAAAAGGAGGAATAGCGGACGTGTCGGTCTCTACGACCGTCATAAAGAGAACAACGCCCCCCGATTCCGGTTACTGAAAATGATTACGATTTTTCCTCCGCCTTCCATTCGGCGATGAAATGCTCGTAGGCGGCGATCGTCGCGGCGAGCACGATATCCTGCAGCTCGCCCCTTCCGGACCAATCGGCTCCTTCCATAATATAAAGGTGCTTCAGCTGGGCTTCGATGTCCTCGACGGTCAGCGCCGCATCCGCGGCGCGGCGCCGCTCGAGCCCGAGCTGCTCCTGCTCCAAAACCTCTTCGTATTTGGCGTCCCGCCAATCGGCCGCTCCGTACACTCTTGATGCTCCTACCTGTAGTCGATCCGCCTGCGGACGATATCGCCCGCCTCGGGAATCCTCACGCCGAAGCGCTCTACGTATCTGGTCGCGCGACGCGCGATCCACTCGCCCTTTCGGTCGAAATCGTAATCGTAGGCGATTTCAACGCCCGCGTCGTCGGAGAACACGAATTCACGGACCAGGAGCCCGCGCTCGTCCCACTGCAGGCGCCGTTCGACGGTCTTGCCCGAAGCTGCGACGGCTACGCGAACCGCGCGGGGCAGGCCGTCTTCACCGTAGACCGCAGACCGCTGCGAGTCGGCTGTCGATACGGCGGATATTCTTCCGCCTGCGTCGTAGTCGTACGACGCGATCGTCTCGGCCGTCCCGTCCGCGGAAACCGACGCGATGGAGCGGAGTCCCTCGCGGGCGAAATCGAAGCTGGCGCGCGCTTCGGCGATGCCGTCCTCGACGTAGCGGATCTCCTCGACGACGGAACCGAACGGATAGAAGCCGCTGCGCGAGGGCCGGTCGCCAGAAGAGCGTTCGCAGGAGGAAAGCGCTCCTTCGGCGGAGAAGGAAAGCGAAACGGAATCGGATTCCGCGCCTTCGCCGTCGATCAGCCGGTATCTCGAAGGCCGCCCCGAAGCGGCGCGCTCGAACGCCAGCGAATAGCCCGATTCAGCCCAAAAGAAGGGCCGCTCGATCACTTTGCCGGACGCGCTCCAGCGGGAAACGTATTCGGACAAACCTTCGACCGATACGGCGACGGCCCGCGCTTTCGCGCCGCCCCGCAGCGCGAAAGCGTCGGGCGGCAGCTCGTCCGGCCAGTCGGGAGTCCAAAAGGGCGGCCGATCGCCGAAAGCGAGCACCGCCGCCGGACTCGGCAAGGAAGCGATCGGCGAATCGCCGGGACCGCCCGCGTCGGCTTCCGCGGCCGCGGGATCCGCAGCAGGCTGCGTCGCGGCTTCGGCTCCGGCGATTACGGGCAAGAGGCTCATGATGACGATTATCGATTTCACCAGCCGGCGCATGGCTGTACTATACCGCGCGGCAGGCCGAGCGCCTAGGGGAAGGGTAATTCGCGGGCGGCCGCCTAGCGGTACGCCCCGGTGAGCGCTTTCCCGAGCACGGTTAGGAAGATGCGCCGGGGACTCGGCTTCACCTGGCGCTCGAATACGATGAGGGGATTCTCCTCGATGCGGCGGGCGGTCCACCAATAGGAGGACGCGGCCGCCGCGACGGCGATCCGGCAGCGGTAGGGAATGAAGCGGAAACCGGCGACAGCACCGCTTTGCCATTCGCGGTATTTGGCCAGGTGAGAACGCAGCCAGACGGAGAATGTGTCCGTATTCCGCCCCGCCGCCGCCGCGTCCACGATGTCGGTTGGCGCGCCCTCGAGGGGCAGGTAGCGGCGCCCGAGGCCGCGGTCCTCGTCGACGTCGCGGATGAAGTTGATGTACTGCATCGCCCGACCGAGGAGCTTCGCGGACTCTATCGCTTTTTCGGGCAGGTCCATCACGCGCGCCATGAAAAGGCCGATGACCTCCGCCGACCCGTAGATGTAGCGGAGCGTCTCATCGAGACTGCCGTATGCGGTCTTCTCAAGATCCATCGCCATGGAATCGAAAAAAGCCTCGGTCCAGGCCGGGTCGAAGCGGCATTCGGCGGCGAGCGCGACGTACGCATCGACGACTGCGCGGTCCTCGGGTGACGGCGACGCCTCGGAGATGCCGTCCGCCGCGGGGAGGTCCGCCCCGGTGAGCCGGGCCCGATAATAGCCGCGGAAGGCCTCGAAGCCGGCGCCGTCCTGGGGCGTCGCGTCGACGAAGTCGTCAGCGCGGCGGACGAAGGCGTAGAGCGCGAACACGCGGTCTCGGATGCGGCGCGGAAAGAATAGGCTCGAATTGAAATAGGTGACGCTCCCCCGCTTGAAGGTCGCCGCCTGGTACGAGGAAAGGTCCTTGTCCGCTGAGCTCACCGGCCGAAGTCCTCCGCGCCGGACGCGCGAAATATCAGCATCCGGCTAGCCCTTCAGCGCGCGAACGAGCGCGTCGGGCGCGAGCCGGAACGGGCTACCCTCCCCCTGGCAGAAATGGTGCGCGCGCAGGAGGTGGACGGACAAATCGGAATAGACCAGCCGTTCTCCCGTTCCGGGAAGCTCGACGGTAACGGCGTTCTTGTGGAAGATGCCGTCCTGGAAGGGACAGGGAATCTTGCCCCGGGCCTCGTCGCTCTTCACCAGCCACTTGCCGTCGACGGTCGTCGGCTCGCCCAGGCCCTTCTCGCCTTCGCGGGCGAGATGATCTAGGGCGTCGGCGACCTCGCCGAAATCGAGATCTGCGGCGCGGAAAGCTTCCTCGTCCGCTTCGACGATATCGGCCAGGGAACGCGCGTCGGCGCCGAGGAAGCCCTGGCTCGTGAGCACGCCCGGCTTCATGCGCTCCGCGGCGGCTTTCTGATCGAAGGTCATTTTCATGAGAAGCCTCCCTAGGCGAATTTGTCGTAGTAGACCTTGTCTTGGGCGATGCCGTTTGCGGCCATCACCTTGTTGCACGCGTCGATCATACCGGGGCTGCCGCAGAGGTAGCCTTCCATCGGGCGCCCCTTGGGCAGTTTTTCCTTGATGTAGGAATCGAGCACGTTCGTGATGAGGCCGGTCGGACCGGTCCAGTTGTCCTCGATCTTCGGCTCAGAGAGGGCCGGAACGAAATGGAAGCGAGGCATCTTGGCCTCGAGCTCCGCGAGCTCGTCCAGGTAGAACATATCGCGTTTGGAGCGGGCGCCGAAGAAGTACCAGATTTCCTTCTGGGGAAAGGCGTTCGTTTCCGCCATGTGGTAGAGCATGCTCTTGAAGGGCGCCATGCCAGAGCCGCCGGCGACGCAGACCATGATCGCGTCGGTGTCGTGGATGTGGAATTCGCCGAAGGGACCGACCGCCTCTACCGTCTGGCCGACCTTCAGGTGCTGGTGGACCCAGGTCGTCGCGATGCCGCCGGGAACCAGTCGGATGAGGAGCTCGATATGGGACGGGTCGGACGGCCGGGAAGACATCGAATACGCGCGCTGTATCGATTCCTTGACCTCTCCGTAGGGAGGGACGACCAGCTGAGCGTACTGGCCGGGCTCGAAAGAGATGCCGCCCGCGGCGACCGCTTCGTCGTCGAGCTTGAGGTAGACTTCCTTGATGTCGTAGGTGAGGTCGCGGATCGATTCGACGGTCGTCTTGAACTTCCGGATGTTGAACAGGTACTCGGGAAGCTCGATCGCGATGTCCTTCTTGAGCTTCACCTGGCAGGCCAGGCGCACGTTCGCGGCGACTTCTTCCTTATTGAGATAGGGAAGCTCGGTCGGCAGGTGCGGACCGACGTCGGAAAGGACCTTCACCTTGCAGGCGCCGCAGGAGCCCCGGCCGCCGCAGGCCGACGGCACGAAGATGTTCTGCAGCGCCAGCGTTCCAAGGAGCGGCGAACCGCCGTTCACATCGAACAGCTTCTTGCCGCCGTTGATGTCGATCTTGACGACGCCGTAGTCGTTCACGAAGCGGTCGGTGACGGCGATCAGGAGCGCGAGGAGCGCGGCGATGCCGGAAACGACCAGGGGTCCCAACAAAAGGGGGTGCATGCGGGCCTCCTTACTGCACGTTGAGCATGCCGGAGAAGCCGATGAAGGCCATCGCCATGAAGCCGATGGTGATCATCGTGATTCCCGGTCCCTTGAGCCCGGCCGGAACGGGCGCCGAATCGATCTTCTTGCGGATGGCAGACAGGAGCATGATCGCGAGCCACCACCCCGCCCCGCTCCCCAGGCCGAAGGTCACCGTCTGCCAGAAGTCGTAGTTCCGGATCTGCATGAACAGGATCGCGCCGAGGATGGCGCAGTTGACGGTGATCAGCGGAAGGAAAATGCCGAGCGCCATGTACAGGGCCGGAGAGACGCGGTCGATGATCATCTCGAGCATCTGGACGACGGCGGCGATGACGATGATGAAGATGATGAACGAAAGATACTCGAGCCCGAGCGGTTCGATCACCATCTTGAGGACCGCCCAGGAGATGACCATGGTGATCGTCATGACCACCGTGACCGCCAGCCCGAGGCCGAAGGAGCTTTTCTGATCCTTGGAGATCGAGATGAAGGAGCACATGCCCAGGAAGTTGGACAGGAGGATGTTGCTCGTGAAGACGGACGCGAACAGCAGCGTCAGCGGATGCACGTCGGGGGTCATTTCTTCGCTCCTTTGGTCTTCTCCTGCAGCGTCTTGGCGCCCCACATCACCATAGCGGTGAGGAAAAAGGCGCTGGGGGCCATGATCATGATCGTCCAGGGAGTGAAGCCTTCCTTGAGAAGGGGAATCCCGAAGAGGCTGCCGAAGCCCAGAAGCTCCCGCACGAAGGCCAGGAGCATGAGCACCGCCATGTAGCCGAAGCCGCTGGTGAGCCCGTCCCAGAAGGAGAGGAGCGGCGGGTTCGAGCGCGCGAAGGCTTCGGCGCGGCCCATAATGATGCAGTTGGTGATGATCAGCCCCACGTACGGGCCGAGGGACTTGGATACCTCGGGCAGGTACGCGCGGAGCACGATGTCGATGATGATGACGAAGAAGGAGATCACCAAGACCTGCACGATCATGCGGACCTTGGCGGGGATAAGCTTGTTCATCGCCGAGAGCGTCATGCTCGAAAAGGCCGTGGTCAGGCTCACGCCGATGGTCATGATGAGCGTGTTGACCAGGCTGTTGGTGACCGCGAGCGTCGAGCAGATGCCGAGCACCTGGATGAAGATGGGGTTGTTGTTCCAGAGGTTGTCTACCATGACCGTCCGGACCTTGCCCGGTTTTTTGGCGCCGCTCATTTGAGGCCTCCCGCGTCGCGGACCGCGCGGAGCGCCGCGATTTCACCGTTCAGTATTTTTTCCATGGAGGAGCTGGTCCGGGAAGCGCCGGTCACCGCGTCGAGCTCGCCGTTCTCCTTGTCGGCATCACCCTTGCCGCTACCCTGCCTGATGCGGATGCCCTGGGGCCCGATCTTCTCGCCCCGGAACTGGTCCTTGAACCAGCTCTCGTCGATGCGGCCGCCGAGCCCCGGCGTCTCGTTGTGGGAGACGATCTCGAGCCCCGCGATGCGGTCGACCGCGGCGTCCACCGCGATGAAGCCGGTCACGGTGCCCCAGAGGGCCGATCCCGAAAAGCGCGCGGCGTAGCGGGAGGCTCCGTTGACCGTCGCCTTGTACAGCGAAAGGGCTCCGCTCTCGAATTGCGAAACCGACGCTTCGTAGACCGAATCGAGGCGCGATTCGGAGGCGAGCGGCACGCCCAGGGCGGCGAGCACCGCCGAGCGCTCGGCGTGGCGCCGGTTGGCCGCCACACGGTCCTTGGTCAGCTCGTTGGCGAGCGACAGGAAGAAAACGAAGAACACGCAGACGACGAAAGTGAACAGGACCGCGTAGGCCATCGAATCTTTCTTCATTTCGCCGCCTCCTTGACCGCGGCGGCGGGCGCCTTTTTGGCCTTGGACGCAAGGTCGTCCAGAAGGGATGCAGCCATATTCCCGATGAAGACGCCGAAGCTCGTGCCTTCGGGGAAGAGGGAGAAGGTCCGCACGAGCACGATGCAGACCCCGATGATCGCGCCGTAGGCCCACTGGGCGGCGGGCTTCTTGGGCGCGCTGACCGGGTCGGTCGCCATGAAGACCGCGACGAACAGGAAGCTGCCGGCTAAAAGGGATTCGAGCGGGAGCGCTTTGGCGACGCCCGCGGCAAGAAGCGCGGCGGTCAGAACGACGCCCGAAGCGACCGTGGATACGATCAGGCGCCAGCTGGCGGTCTTGGTGGCGATGAGGTACACCGCCGCCAGGACGATGAGGACGATCGGGCTCTCGCCGATGGAGCCGGGCCTGAAGCCGAGCAGCAGGGACAGCGCCGAGACGCTTTCTCCCGAACGCATCAGCGCGAGCGGCGTGGCGCCCGAAACGGCGTCCAGCGGCAGGCCGAAATTGCCCGCCGGAACGAATCTCGACTGCATGAGCGTCGCGAAGGAGATATAGGCGAACAGGCGGCCGGCGATCGCCGGGTTGAAGACGTTCCGGCCGAAGCCGCCGTAGACTTCCTTGGCCATGAAAACCGCGAACGCGACGCCGACCGCGACGATCCACAGCGG
Organism: Treponema sp.; assembly: GCA_003245635.1. Lineage (GTDB taxonomy): Bacteria > Spirochaetota > Spirochaetia > Treponematales > Breznakiellaceae > SZUA-426. The sequence goes on along the minus strand of QKCO01000162.1, from coordinate 327 downwards.
GATGGCCGGAGGCATGGCGAAGGCGTAGAGGGCGCAGGTCACCAGGACCGCCTCGCTGGTCTTCTTTCCGCGCTTTTTCTCGATAAGGTATTCGACGAGCGTTCCCACGATGAAGGAAACGGCGATCACCGCCAACGTCCGTACGCCGTACAGGTAGACCGAGAACAGGAGGATGGGAGCGAGGCTGATGAGCACACGCCGCATCATCAATTGCTTTTGGAACACCGCGGACTCCTTTCTGGATTCAGTATACGACGGAAGGCCGGCTATGCAAGAGGAAAGCGTTTCCGTATGATAACGATTCCTATGATCAAGGCAATTCTCTTC
>QKCO01000052.1 GCA_003245635.1 Treponema sp. | reverse complement strand
CACGATCGAGGGCTCCTGCCGTTTCGTTGAGAAGCCGGTCCGCCTCGACGAGCCTGCCGGCCCGTGCGGATAAGCCGATTTCGATATTAGCTGCATCGTCGCCGGCCGATCCCTTGTACTTATCCAAGAATTCTTCCGCCAGCTTCAGCCCCTGGTCAAGGCCGATATTCGGCAATATGACGGCCGCGCCTTTTTCGCCTTTCTTGAACGCAAGATCCTTGAAGGAAAAGAAACCGACGATCGTTTCCGCGAACGTCTTGAATCCTTCATCGCTGTCCGTATCGGTTTCTATATTGACCAGGACGAGGTCTTGTTCGAACGAAGCTGCCCTCCGCAATTCCGAATCCAGCCTATCCAGAAGATATGCTTCCCAGCCGAGGACTCCGTCCGGACCGTAGAGCCCTGAGGGTTTTTTTTCTACGACGTCTTCGGCGATATCCGGTATTTCAAACTCGTCTTCGAATTCGTTTCGCTGCTTTTCGGTCTCCGCATTTTGGGGGCGAGGGATTCCGTCATCCGGTTCGGGAACCTTCCCGGAAGCATCGGAGGCGGAGAATACCAGCAGAAGCAAAGCCGCGATCAGCGGGGCGAGCGTCATGAGCAGCGTGTCACGAAGCACCGTAACGATTTCGTCGGGCATAACCCGGAAACGAACGACGCTCACCGTAGCGTTCCGCGCGTTCTCGACCCTGAGCGGCGCCACCAGCGGGGAGGCCGCCAGCTCGATCCGTTCCGCGAAGCGGGGGACTCCGCCGCCTTCGAGATAACCTCCCTGGCGCTCTACGGCGTATTCGGGACCGCTCGGTCCGGTAACTATCAGGGCCGCGAGGCTGAGGGACGATTCAAGAGAGCGCTTCACCGCTTCCCGGAATGGAGCATCGAGGAATCCGAGGCTTGCGGCGGCGTTCGCCTTGTCGACGAGTTCCTTGAATTCAAATGATGCCATGCGTTCGAGATCAGCTGCTCGACGTGTTATCCTTATTGCCGCGGAGCCGACGATTCCGAGGTACGCAAGGGCGCAGACGAGAGCGGCTAAACGCAAGTATTTCTTTCGCATGAAAGCTATTATATACGGAAAACATAGCTCGTGCTATAATTAAAGGGGAAATGCCATGACCGTTCGAAGACGTTCGCTGCCTGAAGGCTGGTATCCGCAGGATTCGAAGATTTCCGCCGCCGCGATCGACGAGTGCGCAGCGCGCGCGGCCGAGCACGGTTTGATCGGCCCCAATCCAGAGGCTTTGTCAGCTATGGCTCCACACGCTTCCTGGTATTATTCGGGAACGCTCGCCGCGGCGGCGATCGCCTCGCTTTCAGGTGATGCGGAGACCGTCATCGTCTTCGGCGGACACCTGCCGCCCGGGGGCGCTCCATTGGCGGCTTTCGAGGACGCCTTCGAAACGCCGTTCGGCCCGGCGGCAAGCGACGCGGAACTGCTCGAGTCCCTTTCCCGCCGAATCGAATTCGAACGCGACGATTACGCAGACAATACCGTAGAGATTCAGCTTCCGTTCGTGAAACGCTATTTCCCGAACGCCCGCGTCGTATGGTTGCGGATGCCCGCTTCAATCGAAGCTTATTCGATCGGCCGAGCGGCTGGAGAGTCCGTACTCGCTTTGGGCCGCCGTGCGGTCGCGCTCGGCTCGACCGATCTGACGCACTATGGGCCGTCCTACGATTTTTCGCCGAAAGGCCATGGCCCCGCGGCTGTCGAGTGGGTGCGAGACGTGAACGATCGCCGTTTCATCGATGCGCTTCTCGATTCGGATCCCGACCGCGCCGTTTCGATCGCCGTTTCCGATTCTGCCGCGTGCTCTCCCGGAGCGGCGCTCGCCGCCATGGGCTTCGCGCACGTGCTCGGCGCGGCCGACGCCCGTCTGATCGGATACGCGACCAGCGCGGATGTGCGGCCGTCTTCTTCGTTCGTGGGCTATGCCGCGATCAGCTGGTCGAAGCGATGACTTTCCTTATTTCATCGAGCGCGAAACCCTTTGTCGCCGCGATCACTTGAGCGGTGGTGAATCCGTCTTCCCGCTTTCGTATAGCCGCGGCGGTAGGAAGAAGCGTAGTGAATACATCACGGTTTTCGTCGTTCAGCGCACCGATATACGAGCAGACGGACGATCCGGCCGGTTCGGGAAGCCGGGATATCGATTGCGCGTAATCAAGCAGGAATTCATCTCCGCTTGATCGGGCCGCGCCAGCTCCGAGCATTCCGATGCTTCTCCCTCCGCGCTCGGCAGTTCCCGGAATCCGTACGGGAGCTCCGAATCCCTCCGCCGTTTCGAGTTCCGCGGAAATCTCCGTCGCGAGTTTCTCGAGCCTTTCTCGGTAGCCGATCAAAGGTTTCGTTTCGTATCTCCATCCGCGCGAATCGAGCGTTTTCCTGAGCGATACGTTGCGGAAGACAAAAGAGGAAAAAAGACCTTCAAGCGTATGCAGTCTGGACTGCATACGCCGGAAATAGGGGTGTATATAGGTGCCGCGGGCGTAGGAGGCGCCTCCGGGGTAGGAAAAATCAGCTCCGTAGAGCGCGATCCGTTCCGCGCCGAGCTTTTCGGCGAGGGCAACGGCCGCATACGTAACGTTGCCTCCCGACGTGTCGACGCGGGGAAATGAACGCCAAGTCCGCGCGATATAAACGGCAAGCGGATGTCCGCCGGAAAAGAAACGAGGGACACGCGTCTGCGATGCTACGACCGGAGGGCTCGCCAAATCGAGATAGAGGGGCACATCTTCGGGCAAGCCGCGCATGAAATGCTGATAGCTTATATGCTGGCAATCGATCGATATTACTGCGTCGGGCTTAAGGTCGGCATCCAAGAGGGCCGGAAGGGAAGTATCGGTAGCCAAAAGGAAGAACTGCCGCCGCTTTTCTCTGATCGATGGCAGCTGCTCGTCGAGCGATGGTCCAGCCGCAGTGATCGCGATCGATTTAACCGGTGGTGCGGGCGCGACCGGCTTGTCGGCCTCGCGGATGTTCCGGATGATATTCGCGAACCAACGTTTGCCGAAATACGCCTGGACGCTGTAGTCGTCGGAGATGGAATCGATTATCAATTTGATGGCATCGGCCATACGCTCGAACGAAAGGGGATCGGCATCGACCCGGGGCCTGAGCGGGAGCACTGAAATGCCGCCGGAAAGCGCTGGACGATAGAGTTCGTGAAATTCCTTTCGCAGCTCTTCGATCGAAGGGTCGATCAGGACCCTGCACCGCGTGTCGCCGAAGATGCGGACATAGTCTTTCGATGCAAGCAATTCGGCGATTCCGTCGATATCGAAATCGATGATGAGCAGGCCTTGTATATCGCCTCGCGCCAGCGCCGCCTCCGCCGCATACCCGCCTCCGAGGCCGAGAAGCACCAGGAAGCCTCCGCGCACGGTATCGATGAGCCTTTGCGCCTCTTTCTCTGGCGCCACGAGGGAATGCAGGGCGCGCGCCGCCCCTCCGCGGTCTACGGCCGCGGGAACGACATCTCCGTTTCTGGCATTGAGGAATCGGTAGCGGGCTCTGGTCGTTTCCGCCGCGCTCAGCCTTTTGCAAAGCGGCGGATCGACGGACGCGAGCGCAAGCATGTTTCGTTCGAAATGTATTCTCTCGTCCATCCCTGATTCCTCTTCAATAAATGCGGCCCAACGCATCTTCCACGATGCCGGCAAAACGGACCTTCGTTTGCAGCGAGTCCGTATCCGTGCGGGCGCTGCGCAGCGCCTCGGCGTATTCTTTCGGCGCCAGCAATTCCGCCAGCTCTCCAATGAGCGAATTTCCGACGAAACACCCTTGCCGAGCGGCTGAAAGTTCGGCCTCCGCGGCGTTGCGGAGCGCGTCGAAAATAAGGCGCCTCCGATCCGCTTCGTGAATAGTTTCCTCTACGGCATACAGCCGCGGTTTTCGGTTCGGCTCTTCCAATTGTATATCGGCGGCTTGAGGAAGGTTCTTGCAGGCTTCCGAACGGCTGAAGAGAGAATTGATCCTTCCTGAGTTGCCGATGCGCTTCGCCATCCATTGTTCGTAGACGCGAAAAGCTCCGCCGTACCGCGCGTTCAGAAAGCGGGGATAGGCCGAAGCGAGTGCGGGCCGGAGACGGTTCGCGCTGTCTTCCTGGACCCGGTCGAGCGCGTTCGGCCGGGCGTGCGTCCTGCCGAGGTCTACGCCCAGATCGAAACCTGCAGCGTATATCGGGCCGGAACTGATCGCAAGCGCTATATCAAGCGCCGTAGCGGCGACCGTCCCTCTTTGGGGCGTCGCCATGGATTCCAATCCGGCGATCTCGCAGGCTATAGCCTGCCAACGCGATTGATCCCGCAGCGGAAAAAGCGGCTTTGAAAGCAAAGCTGAAGGACAGGCTGCCGTAAGCGCCATCGCAACGGGAATGCTCCGGCGGAAAGCTTCGTGAAGATGGAAGGAGGCCCAGCCTCCACCATCTGTTGCGACCGCCAAATCAGGCCTGATACCGGCTTCGCACAGCGATCGAAGCGCCGAAGAAACGGCGATGACGAACACTGTGCCGGTCCGTTGGGCCGCACGTATTGATGGAAACGCCGTTTCAAGACTCGGCCCCGACGCCGCCACGACGACCGGCGAGGTCCCTGTTTCGATGCGCAGCCCATAGGTTGTCCGCGATGCCAAAGAGAAGGCGTTTCGCACCCATCGTTTTCCGAAATGCGCTACCGTCGTCGCATTGGCGCTTGCTCTTTTGAGAAAGCCGGCGATTTCCGACGCCAAAGCCGTAATACGTTTTCCGTAGGCCGCAAAGGCCGGTTTCCAATCGACCATCCGGACGGATTCAGCTTCCGAGTCCGCGATCCAGTTTTCAAGGAACGACTCCAGCTCGATACCGTTCCCGGGAAACCACGTCCCGTCCGAGTCCTTGCGGTCGGTAGACTTCTCAAATTCGGAGTAGAAGCGGGAACAGTGCACGGAAAGGATGCGTATTTCAGGTCTGCGCAGCCTAATAGCTTCGCAGAGATACCCGAGTCCGGGTTCGATGCAGATGACGATCTTGGTTTCGGGCGGAAGTTGAATTGCCGCTGCGTACCTAACAGCCTCCGAACGGGGGTCGTATCTGGAATGCATGAAGGCGCCATCGACGGAAACAGTCGGATCGCCGCTTCTTGCAAGCAGGATCGATTCAGGCATAATTACATGAACTGCTTGAGACTCTCGACAGCCTCCGCCGCACTCGCAGCGCTTCCTTCCGCGGCGATCGAAATAACCTCGTTGGCCAAGCTCAAGCCGCTTTTCATCGATTTGAGGAGCTGATGCGCATACAGTTCCCTATCAAGTTCCGGATGAAGAAATACTGCTATGGCCTTATGACCGAGCTCCCAAACGCCTCCGCGCGTACCGAGCCGGGACCTCAAAAGCTCGCGCGCTGAACGCTGAAGCGAATCGTTCGATGACTCAGAAAGCGTGAAGATGATGAAAGAACCGCCGAAGGCGGCGAAAGCTGCTCGGGCCGGATTGTCATCGCAGGAAGCGGACTCTTCGGCGTTGCTCTGTTTGTTGGAGTCATCGCAGCGCTTGGCTGCGAATATGCGGGCGTTCGCCTTGAGTATGCGTGAGATCGAAGTGAATTTTACATTGTCCTCGTCGGAGTCTACAACGACGAAGCAACGGCTGGAATCGGGCCCGAGGGGGAAAATGAATGCTTTCTTATCGTCTACGAGGCAGTCGATGCCCAATACCGAAGCATCGATATGCCGATACTCCTGGTTCTCCAAAGCGGCGATATCGAAAGGCAAAGACACGCTGATCTCTTCGCAGGCGCTTTCATTCAGTCCGACCGAATCGACGACTTGGAATGTCGAATCGCTTTTCTTGGCAAGGATGAGCTCGGCGGTGCAGGGAAAATACGCCTTCATAATGCTGAGCGCCGCGTAGGCGGAGTTTCCGCCGACCGGAAGGCGCTCGAGCCGATCCATGCAGTGCCGAACGATCGTTTCGGTTTCGCGCGCGGATTCCGCCCGCTCAAGAAAACCGCGGCGCGACTGCGGCGTTCCGCCGCCGGCAGGGGGCCGCGCCCCTGAATCCGAATCGCCGCCGCGGGCTTTCTGAAGCAGCCCCATATTAAGAGATACCGAGTTCTTCGAAAAGCTTCTTGTAGGTATCGAAGTACTCAGAACGGGCGAATTCCTCGATCTTTGACTCAGGAAGCGATTCCAGCAGCTGATCCATGTAGGAAAGAACCGCTTTCACTTCCTGTTTAAGATTTTGGGGTAGTTCGCTCGAAGCTTCCTCTGCTTCAATTTCTACAGCGGGGATTTCTTCGGGCGATAAGGATTCTTCAACTTCGAGCTCTTCCTCGACTTCAGCCGGAGCCTCAGCCTCGACCGCGGTCTCCCCGGTCTCGGATTCAACGACGAACCCCTCGGGCAAAACTTTTTCGAAGCTTTCCTCGCTTTCGGTCGGCAGTTCGAGTTCTTCGGCGTGCAGATTTTCTTCCAGATCCAAATCTATATCTATCGAATCGATGGAAGGTTCCTCGATTTGAGGTTCTTCGAGCGTGAAGTCGCCGAGATCGGGTTCATCGATGACGGCTTCAGTGAGATCGATCGATTCTTCCAATCCGAGTTCTGCGGAAGGAGCTTCCTCCTCCTCTAAGTAACTCGTGTCGTCGGGAGCTTCGGTCATCGGACGAACGCCGCTTTCGCGAAGCTCAGCCATTTCGAGCGGCTCTTCATTAAGTAGGTCTTCGCCCAGTGCGATGTTTTCGATGCCCGAGTCGCTTTCTTCAGGTTCGCCGCCGAGATCGATTTCCTCGACGCCGATGTCGTCCAGGGATAGTTCCTCAGCAGTTTCTGCGGCGGGCGCCGCTTCATCGATTGAATCGATTGAAATGTCTTCCTTGTCCGTTTTTTCTTCGGCCGCTTCGATGTCGTCAGCGGGCGTCTGCTCGGCGGGCGTTTCGAGGTCGACGATGTCGGGACGATCTGAAAGGAAATCGAGAGCATCGGTCTGGTCGGAATCGATATCTTCTCCGGCGTCTGCTCCTGCTTCTTCCGTGAAATCGGCGGTATTGAGTATGTTGTCGAGCTCGTCGCCGGTGAGCGCGATGGTTTCGTCGTCTTCTTCATCGAAGAACCCGTGCGGTGCATCTGCCTGGCTTTCAACCGCCGCTTCCTGTGGGACAGCGGAACGAAGGACGCTCAATTCGCCCTTCAGGGACGACAACTCGGCTTTTATGGAAGAAAGCTCATCCGCTATGCGCATAAGCAGTTCCGTCGAAAGATCCGGCTTCGAACGCGAAGGCCTCTCTTCTTCTTCAAGATCGCGGCCGACTGCTTCCACGTCGTCGAAATGAGCGTCGCGCTCCTCGACGGCCATTTCCGCCGCGCCCTCTGAACTGGAAAGTTCGACGGAAACTTCCTCGTCGTCCGTCTCCGCGGGCGGCTGGTCTTCGTCGAGGTCCAGATCAATATCCATTTCGGGCAGGGCGTCGTCGACTTCGCTTTCGGCAGACGGGGGAGTGGGGGCAGGCTGGTCGGATAGTTCGTTGAGGAAATCGTCGAAATCCGAAACGGTTTCCAGCGCGATTTCCTCGTTTTCCGATTTTTCCGCGCTTGAATCCGCGAAGTCCAAATCGATATCCTCTAACTTTTCTCCAGCCGCAGCGTCCGCCGATTCGGCTCCTTCCGGTTCGAGGAAATCATCCATGGAAAGTTCCGTGAAGGAATCGTCGGTGATCGCTTCCTCCTCGATATCGGCGCCGGCATTCTCGCTGGGCTCCTCCTCCTCGTCGTCAAGCGAGAACGAGGGCAAGTCGGAGAAATCGGGAACCATTTCTTCGGTCGGTTCGATCGAAGCGCCGGTGGTATCCGGTGCGGGCAAATCCTCGCCCAATTCGAGGTCGAGATCGGGAAGATCTTCTATATCAGGCAAAATCGCATCCTTTCCTTTTAAAATACCGCCGTTCGCATCGGCCCGCAAGACTTGGGGTTCGCTTTTGACCCAAACACCGTACTCGTCGAGCTCGTCCGAGGAGCCGATCGTACTGCGATCGCGATAAATCGAAGGATCCTTATCGACTGCCATCACTTACTCCCACTAGACAACACAATATTATCCTGATTATCGGCTTTCAGGACTCCTTTCGTTACCGTTTCGTGTATAAATGTATCGCACGCATTTTCCTGTTGTCAATAATAGAAGATTCTTGCCCGCCGCGCTTAAGGCGATTCATTTATTTTCCGTAAATCGTAGCGATGAACCTGAGAAAACTCGTTTTCGCGGCGTGGACAGTCATTGCGGTCACCGTGTTCGCTTCGGTCGCTTTCGGAAAAAACGGCATCCTCGCCATGCGGAAACTCGAGTCCGAACGCGACCGCATCGCTTCGAACATGCTCGAGCTGCGCCGGCTGAACGGGGAACTCGAGGGCGCGCTCGGATCCCTCCAGTCAGATCCGGATACGCTGACGGTCTATGCGCGCGAATTGGGCTTCTCTTCCTCGGACGACGACCGTTTCGTACGAATCTCAGGCGTTCAGGCCGCGCCGCGTCGGACGACTCCAGCGGGCAATCTGCTTAAAGCGGTTCGCCCCGACGCGATTCCCGATGATTGGATACGAACGATCGCGCTGCTTTCCGGCCTATGCGTCTTCGTCGTTCTTCTTTCGCGCCAGAAGCCGCGGCGGAGCCGCCGGCACGCCGCTTCGGGCGGCAAGCGCTGAAACAAAGCCGCTTCTATCGAGCCGCGCGGGACCACTCGGCGTTTCTGGCGGCATCGGGTACGAATCGCCTTACCGAATCGCCCTCGTATTCGACCCCTGTCGATATTTTGTTCCCCCGAAGCGTTATGCCGTCCTCGCTCAGCTTGAATGTCCATTGCATCGGCTGCGCGTTCTGCACCAGCTTCTGAGCTACCGCATACGGAACCGGGAGATAATAACGAGCATTGTTGGGGCTCGTTTGGGCGAAGCGGACCTCATCGCCTTGAATTCTATAGAATAGGTCCATTCTTACGCCGCTCGAGAATACGGCGATCGCCTTTCCCCCACGGAATATCCGGACCAGCTCTATCCCTTTGTCTCCATTCCACGTCCCGATGAGATTCTCCTCGGTGATCTTCGAGGCCGTTTTCGATGATTGCCCCGCAGAGGGCCCCTGCTCTCCCTTTTCGAGAACCTGCATGACGAGGGTGCGCAATCCGAGCACCAATTCGCTCATGTTCCGGTGTACGGAGGATACGCTTTTCTTTTCGCCGGTTTTGACCTTGAGCGCTTCGAGGGTGAGCACCCGCTCTTCTCCGAGAACTCCGATGCTTCCGCTGAGGAGATATTGGGCTGCGACGAGCGCGTTTCCTCGGGACCCGGTTTGCTCCGGAGCGCTGACCATCGCTGCGAATTCCTGTTCGCTCAGCGCTTTTTCCCGGTCCGATGGGGTGACGATTCGAAAATCGCCGATCTCGGAGACATAGGACTGCACGAGCTTTTCGATCGCATCGGTTTCGCCCGAGTCCGCAACGGAACTTTCGAAAGGCAGAATGGCGATGACGGGCCGGGCGTCCTCGGCATGGAGGAATGGAGCGGCGAGCAGCATCGCGATCAGCACTCGTTTCATGGCATCCCCCTGTCTATGATAAACCGGACTCGGTCGGCTCCTGAACTGAACTCAGGATTTCAGCGCCTTGCTGAATTCTCGGGCGACATCCCGTTTGGTGTCCCGATCCCGGATATCGGCGCGTTTGTCGTATTGCTTCTTGCCTTTGCAGACGCCGAGTTCCACCTTAACCAGCCCTTTCTTCAAATAGAATGAAAGCGGTATGAGCGTGAACCCTTTCTCCTCAACTTTGCGTTCGAGTTTTCGGATTTCTTCTTTGTGCAGGAGCAGTTTCTTCTTGCGGTCGGGGTCGTGGTTGAAGACGGATGAAAAAGGATTTTCCGAGATGCGGAATCCCCTCAGCCAGACCTCTCCGTCGATTATCTCCGCCCAGGCGTCGGGAAACGACATTTTACCGTCTTTGATCGATTTCACTTCAGTCCCGAGCAGCTCCATGCCGCATTCGTACGTCTCTTCTATCGAGTAATCGTGGCGCGCCTTTCTGTTCTGCGCGAGCACTTTGACGCCTTCGCCCATCGCTCTTCTCCCGTACCGCGAAAAAACCGATATACGGCGTCCGCTTCGATCAGCGAATTATAGGAACGCCAAACTGCCTTGTCAACGTTGGCTGATCGTGTTAGCCTTCATGGCCGGGATCGAAAACGCCGCAAGGAGGCTTCGCGCATGTTCGACAAATGGAGAAAATATTCCTATGTCGCGCAGAAACAGCGCAGGCTCTATTTCCTGAAGATCCTCGCCTGGCTCTTCGCTTCGTTTCTCTGCTTCACGCTCATCGGTACCCTCTTCATTTCGACTATCGTCGTCGAGAACTCGACGATGGAACCCGGCATCCTCGAGGGCGACCGTTTCGTCGTTTCGCCATTCCCCTACGGCGCCCGGCTGCCGTTGTTCTCGTTCCGGCTTCCCGGGCCGGATCAGCCTGCGCGGGGTGATCTGGTGGTTGTCGACCGATCGGCGGCACGCGAATCGAACGTATTACGATTCGTCGATTCTTTAGTGCGTTTCTTCTCCGGCCAGCGCGCCGCTTTATCCCGCGGCGCCGCGTCCGCTTCGCTCAAGCGCGTCGTGGGCCTTCCCGGCGACACGGTATCTATGCAGGGGCATATCCTTCGCGTAAGGCCCGCCGGCGAACCCTATGCGCTCACCGAGTTCGAGTTGGCGAAGCGGACCTACGACGTGAACGTTCCGAAGCTCCCCGCCGGGTGGAGCGCGGTTTTGCCGTTCTCGGATGCGCTTCCGCCGCTGACGCTGGGGGCCGGCGAATATTTTCTCGTCTCCGACGACCGATCCGCCGCGAACGACTCGCGCGTTTGGGGCGCCGTCAAGATAGACGATATCGGCGCCAAAGTCCTTTTTCGCTATTGGCCGTTTTCGCGTTTCGGTAGACCCTCGCTTTGACCGCTTCCCTCTACCTGCACGTTCCCTTCTGCGCCGGCGCCTGCGATTATTGTGATTTCTATTCGATTCCGGCTCGCGCCGAGGACGATCTTCTTGATAATTTTGTTGATATTCTACTCAAAGATGTACACAAA
>QKCO01000123.1 GCA_003245635.1 Treponema sp. | reverse complement strand
GGCGGCCGAAACGGTTTCGCCGAGGATCGTCGAAGCGCCGAACGGGAGCGTCGGCTTCCAGAGGCCGCCCATCCGGCTCGACGCGCCGGCGGCGGTTATCACGCAATCGCGCATGCCGAATTATCCACGAAAAAGCGGCCGGGGCATACCCCGGCCGCCGCTGATCGGTTCAGACCGCGCTTAATCGAGCAGGCCGGCCTCGACGAGCTTCGCCTTCTGGGTCTTGAGGTACGCCGGGGCGCCGAGCCGGTCCATGCCCTTCTCGAAATCGCTCCAGGTCTTGTCGTTCAGGGGCTTCTGCCCGAGCGCGAAGGAAACGATGTTCTCGTCGTAGAAGCGCTTGAAATCGTTCGCGTTCGACGGGGGATCGATGAGCGAGAGCGCGGTTCCTTCGGTGTACGGCGAGTTCTTGAAGAAATCCCAGGTGGCGAGCGGATTGATGATCTTGCCGTTGTTGCTTTTGTAGGTGACGTAGCGGGCGGCCAGCTCCACCTCGTTGTTCACGAACACCATGGTGCGCAGCTGGGTGAGCGGCGCCTTGGACTTATGGGTGTACGCCTGCTCGGGGGGAAGCCCGGTGGTGACCACGAAGCCTTTGGCGTCGCGCTTGTAGTTGACCCCTTCCACGCCGAAGCCCAGGAGGTAGTAGCCCTCATCCGTGGTCATCCATTCCAGCAGCCGCGCGACGGCTTCCATCTTCCCGGCTTTGGCGGCCTTGGCCGAAACCGCGAGGATGCGGAAGTTCATCAGACCGACGCCGTTCGAGCTCTGTCCCTCCGGACCGGTCGGGGGCATGATCGGCAGCCACTCGCCGTTGGGGAAGAGATTGTCGAAATCCTTGTAATTGGCGAGCTGATGCAGGGCCGCGAACTGCTCCCACATGATGCCGAACTTGCCCTGCTTCCAGCGGGCGCGGAAATCGTCCTTCTTGAGGGTCGGCCAATCGGGATCGATGAGCTTCTCCTCGTTGATTTTCCGTACGAATTCCAGGCCCTTTCGGAAGTTGGGATTCTTGTACTGGTAGTCGAAGGAGGCGGCGCTGTCCAGGTTGAAGACGCCGGGAACGCCGAAGGCGCCCATCAGGTAGTCGAAGCGGCGGCCGAGGCCGGCGTTGATGATGCCGGTGGATTCGATGATGGAGCCGAATCCGTAGGTGTCCTTCACGCCGTTTCCTTCGGGGTCGTTCTCGGTGAAAGCCTTGGCGACGGCCAGCAGCTCGTCGAGCGTCTTGGGCACCTTGAGTCCGAGCTTGTCCAGCCAGTCCTTGCGGATGACGACGCCTTCGACCTTCTCCATGGCGCCGAGGTCGGCAAGGCCGTAGGAGACGCCGTTGATCTTGACCAGCTTGTTGCGCAGGGGGCTGAAATAATGAGCCTTGGTGCGTTCGGGCATCATCGCGAACATCTTGTCCGTCGGCGCCAGGAGGCCCTGCTTGGCCAGCTTGATGAATATGTCGCGGTTGACCGCGAAGAAGTCGGGCAGGGCGTTGGCCGCGGCGGCGACGCTTATCTTGGCGTCCTGGTCGGTCGGCGCCGACGGCTGCAGCACCAGCTTCAGGTTGATCCCGAGCTTGTCTCTGATGATCTGGTACGCCGGCCAATCGTCCGGCGGCGGACCGGCCTCGGTCACCGTCCCGAAGGCCCAGAAATCCAGGTCCACCGGCTTCTGCTGCGCCGCGGACGAAGCCGCAACCGCCAGCAGCAGCAATCCCGCGATCGCCGCCTTCATCGTGCTTCGTTTCATAGTTTCCTCCTTAATCCTCATCCCTTGAGCCCGCCGGCCAAGGTGCCCTTCACGAAATATTTCTGGATCCAGGGGTAGATCATCATCATGGGAAGCATGGTGATGAATACGCTCGCCGCCTTCAGGGACTGGATCGACGTCTTCTGGAAGGCCGCGTAGTCGAAATAGTCGTTCATGTTCGACGCGAGCAGGATGTTGCGGAGGAGCAGCGGCAGCGGCTGCAGCTTGTTGTCGTTGAGGTAGAGCATGGGCGCGAAGAACTCGTTCCAGTGGGATACCGCGTAGAACATGCCGATGGTCAGGAGTATCGGCAGGGACAGGGGCAGCACGATGCGGAGCAGGATGGACAGCTCGCCGGCCCCATCGATCCGGGCCGATTCCATGAACTCGGACGGCACCTCCATGAAGAAATTCCGCATGATGAACATGTTGTAGATGCTGATTCCCGTCGGCACGATCACCGCGAGCAGCGTATCGTGCAGGCCCAAACCCGTGACGACCAGGTACAGCGGGATGAGGCCCGGATTGAACAGGAAAGGGATGAGGACCAGGATGTTGAGGAGCTTGCGGCCCGGCAGATCCCTGACCGACAGCGCGTAGGCCATGGGCACGGTCAGCAGCAGGTTGAGTACGGTTCCGCCTACCATGATGATCAGGCTGTTCCGGAAGGCCGTCAGGAACGACGGATGCGTCAGGAACTGCATGAAGGCTTCCGACGTCCAGACGGCCGGATTGACGAAGAGACCGAAGGTTTTGTCCTGATAGCCGAAGGGCGTCACGGAAAGCATGAGCACGCGCCAGAGCGGCACGATCATGATTATCAGGATGAACCAGAGGAACGCGTGGACGAAGAATTTGAAGACGGCGTCTTCCCTCGAACGTTTGCTCGCCATGCCGCGGACTCCTAGTAGAGGCTCGTTTCGGAGTAGCGCTTGGCCACCCGGTTGAAGAACACGATGAGGCTGAGCCCCATGAGGCCCTTGAACAGACCCACCGCCGTCGCCAGGCTGAACTGGAAGTCGAGCACGCCCTGCCGGTACACCCAGGTGTCGATGATGTCGCCGACCGAATAGACGGGCACCGAATAGGTGATGAATATCTGGTGGAAGCCGGCGTCCAGGATATTGCCCAAACGGAGGAGCGTGACGGTCACGACGACGCTGGCGATGCCCGGCAGAGTGATGTACCGGATGCGCTGCAGCCTGGTGGCGCCCTCGAGCACCGCCGCCTCGTAGAGCCCCGGATCGATGCCGGTGATGGCGGCCAGATAGATAATGGCGCTCCAGCCCATCTCCTTCCACATATCCGAAAGGACGACTACGGCCGGGTACCAGGCAGGATCGGTCAGGAACGCGATGGGCTCGGCGCCGAACGCGGCCCGGATCTGATTGATCAGGCCGTCGCTCGGCGACAGCAGAAGCAGCAATATGCCGTAGATGATGATCCAGGACAGGAAATGGGGCAGATAGGAAACGGTCTGCACGAAGCGCTTGAAATGGAGCCGGGAAGTCTCGCTCAGCGCGATGGCCAGAACGATCGCGGCGGGCAGCCCGAGGCAGAGCTTGAGCATGCTCAGGACGATCGTATTGCGGAGCAGTTCCCCGAAATAAATGGAAGAGAAGAACGCGGCGAAGTTCTGGAACCCGACCCACGGACTCTTCCAGACGCCGTCGAGCGCCATGAAGTCCTTGAAGGCGATCTGCGCGTTCACCAGCGGCAAATATTTGAAAAGGGCGAAATAGAGCAGCGGGAAAAAGAGCATCCCGTAGAACACGCCGTACCGCTTGAATTGAAGCCGCCTTTTGGCCGCGCTCGCTTGCAGTGCCATCGCTTGATCATTCCTCCTTGCCGGACGACGAAGCTGCCCGCCTCGTTCCCGGTACAGTATGGGTCCCGTTACCGGAAAATTTGTGGTTATTTTTTGGACAATCGTGCGCTCGATGCCGATAGCCGAAACCGGGCCGTTTTGTTCATTGCCCCCCTCCGGAGGCCATGAGATACTGCGGCGGCATAGGGGGTGGACTATGGACCGGACACGCTATGGACTCGTAGACCGATTCGCGCGGCAGCAGACGGAAAGTTTCAAATGGTTCACGCACCGCTGGTACTACATCGAAGGGGTGATCCTGAAGGGCTACCTCGATCTCGCTGAGGCGACCGGCGAGCCCCGCTGGCGCGACTACGCGAAAAAGTACTTCGACGGGCTCTTGGACACCGAAGGCTCCATCATCGATTTCCGATGGGGCGAATACAACATCGACGAAATCAACATGGGAAAGGTCCTCTTCACGCTCCACGAAGCGGACGGGGACCCGAAATACCTGCGGGCGGCCGAAAAGCTGTACGCGCACCTCAAGCGCTTTCCGCGCACGAACGAAGGAAACTTCTGGCATAAGGACATATACCCCTACCAGGTGTGGCTGGACGGCTTGTACATGGGACAGCCCTTCCTGGTCCGCTGCGTCCAACGCTTCGACGCGGTCAAGGATTTCTCCGATACGCTGCGGCAGTTCGCCAACGTCGACCGGATCATGTACGATCCGGACCGGCGCCTGTACCTGCATGCCTACGACGAGAGCCGCGCGATGTTCTGGGCCGATCCCCGCACCGGGCTTTCGCTCAACGTCTGGTCCCGCGCCTGCGGCTGGCACGTCATGGCGATGGCCGACGTCCTCGAGCTGCTGGCGGACGAAGACTGCGATTCGTCTCCTCTCCGCGAGTCCTTCCGCAGAGCGGTCGACGGGCTCCTCGAGTACCAGCACGAAAGCGGCATGTGGTACCAGGTGACCGACCGCGGCAACCGGAAAGGCAATTATCTCGAATCTTCGGGCACCCTCATGATTTCCTACGCTATACTCAAGGGGGTCCGACTCGGCCTGCTTCCCGCCGAATACGCGGAAGCGGGAAAGCGCGCCTTCGACGGCTGCATCGGCGAAAAGCTGATCGACAAGGGCGGGGATATCCTCCTGACGGATATCTGCAAAAGCGCCGGACTCGGAGGAGAGAAGAGGCGTCCGGGAACCTTCGACTATTACCTGTCGGAGGACATCGTTCCGAACAACGGCCACGGAATCGGCGCCCTGCTCCTCGCGTACGCGGAGCGGCTCCGGAGCGGCGCGTAGGGGGAACGGAAGACTGCCTCGAGCCGCTATGAGGTCGAAGCAGAAGCACAACGATAGGCCTTCGGTCGGACTCGTGTTCGCGCGCGTGCATCGGGGGGCCAGCCTGTCGATCTGGCCGGTGATCGCCGACGAGTGCGCGCGGCGCGGCGTGAACCTGTTCTGCTTCGCCGGCGGCCAGGTCGGGTCCATGGACCCCTACGAGACCTCCCGCAACGCCGTCTACGCGGTGGCCGCCGAAGCGCCCCTGGACGGCGTCCTCGTGTGGGCGTCGGCGCTTTCCGGCACCGGCCCCGAAAGCGAGATCGACCGCCTGGTCGGCGAGTACCGCGACATCCCCGCGATCGGCATTTCCGCCGGCGTCTACGGGATTCCCTCGGTCACCATCGACTTCTACTCGGGTATGCGCGCCGCCGTCGAGCACATGCTGGACGTCCACGGATACTCCGCCGTCGGCTTCATCAGGGGGCCTGAAAAGCATCCGAGCGCCGAAGACCGCTACCGCGCATACCTGGACCTCTTCCGCGACCGGGGCATGGCGGCGGACGAACGGCTCGTCACGACGCCCCGGGACTGGGACGGCGGAGCCGAAGCCGTTTCGGAACTGCTGGACGAGCGGGGGGTGGTCCCCGGACGCGAGCTGCGCGCGCTGGTGGTCGCGAGCGACCTGCTGGCCCTCAAGGCGATGATCGCGCTCCAGGGCCGGGGAATCCGCGTTCCGGAGGATGTGGCCGTCATCGGGATGAACGACATCATCGAGAGCCGCGTCGCCTCCCCTCCGCTCAGTTCGGTGCACGCCCCGTTCAGCGAACTCGGCGCGGTGGGGCTGTCGTCGCTGCTCGACCTCATGGACGGAAAAGCTCAGCCGCCCGAACGGAGGCTCCCGACGCGGCTCGTGGTGCGGCGTTCCTGCGGATGTCCGGCCGGCGCCGTCCATTACGAAGCAGGCCGCGCGGCCGAGGCGGACACCGGGTCCGGAGAACGCATCCTGTCGGCGGTCGGACTGTCCGCGGGAACCGGATCGGAACTCCTCGATCCCGTTCTCGGTTCCTGGCGCGCATCGCTGGATCGCGGCGATTTCTCCGGCTTCTTCGACCGCCTGACCGAATTGGTCGACCACCTGGTCCGCAACCGGATGGACATCGCCCCCTGGCAGGCCGCCCTCGCCGAGCTCAAGCGATCCCTCGGCGCGCAGCTGAGCCCCGGCCGCCGCATCGACGCGGAATCGGCGATCGCCCGCGCGCGGGCAATATTGGACGAAGGCGCCATCCGCGAGGTCAATTTCCGGGCTTGGGAGGAAAACCGGCGGGCGGAAGAGATGGGAGAGCTCAACCACGCGCTGCTGACGGCCCTGGACATGAACCGGCTCTCGCAGATACTGATCCCCGCGCTCACCCGCTTCGGCATCGGGAGCGCCTACGTCTGCCGCTACGCGAGGGAGAACGACTTCACGGAGGCGGACCTCGTATTCGCCTTCCGCGACGGGGAGGAGGTATCGGATCCGGCCCTCCGTTTCCCCGTCTCCGATCTGGTGCCGAAGGAAAAATTCCCCGATAGGAGGCTCGCGTACATCGTGCAGCCTCTCTACTTCCACGAGACGCCGATCGGCTACGTGCTGCTCGAGATCGGGCCGCGCTCCGGCGTCCTGTACGAGGAGTTGCGAAACGCCATCAGCAACGCGCTGCGGACCATCATCCTGTTCGCGCGCATCGAATCGGCCCGCGCCGCCGCCGAACGCTCGAACCTCATCAAGACGCGGCTCCTGTCGAACGTCTCGCACGAGCTGCGGGCGCCCGTCCAGCAGATCCTCCGCTGCATCGACCGGCTGTCCGAGAAAGTCGGCGCGGATGACCGGGACCTCCGCGCGATCGCGGTCAATGCGGAGCACCAGCGGCGGCTGGTCGGCGACCTGCTGGACATTTCCCGGGCCGAGATCGACGAACTGGACATCCGGCGGGAGCTGGTCGACATTGAGCCGGCGGCCCGGGAAGTATTCGCCGAATTCGCCGCATCCGCGAATTCCGGCGTGGAATGGTCGCTCGAAATTCCCGAAAAGCTTCCCCTGATCCAGGTCGATCCGATCCGCTTCAGGCAGATCCTCTTCAATCTATTGGGCAACGCCGCGAAATTCACGGAAGCCGGCCGCATTCGACTCAGGCTCGAGACCGAGGCCCCCGACATCGTCATCACCGTGGCGGACACCGGCCCGGGCATCCCCGCCGACCGTCAAGCCTTCGTCTTCGAGCCGTTCATCTCCTCCGATTCCCAGCGCACGGGCGCCGGCGGCGTCGGCCTCGGGCTGAGCATCACCCGGCACCTGGTGTCCCTCCATTTCGGGACGATCTCCGCGGAAAGCCGTCCGGGCGAAGGCGCCGTCTTCCGCGTCCGGCTGCCGCTGCCGAATCTGGACGGCGGCGCTCTTCCGTCCGCTCCCCCGCCCGAAGGAGGATGCCTGCTCCTGGTGTCGGCGGACGGCCCCGGCGAGGACCTCGCGGCGGTAGCGGAACGGAACCGCCTACCCATACGGCGCGTCTCGCTCGAGGAAGCGGAGCGCGGGGAACTCGAGAACATCGATCCCGCGGCGATCGCCTGGGACCTTTCCGCCGCGGGGGGCGCCGAATGGAGCCTGTTCCGCAAGATCCGCCAGCACCCGCGGCTCGCCTCCCGTCCGTTCCTGCTGTACGGCGCGGCGGGCCTCAAGGAGAAGACGGCCGGCTTCCTGGACAAGAACGCGGCGGAGCCGACCCTTTCGCAGGCCATCATGCTCTGCTGCCCGCTGGACGGAGACGCGCCGGTGCTCGTCGCCGACGACGATCCGGCCGAGCTCGAATTCCTGCGCGGCGTCGTGCTGAAGACGGTTCCCGGCCTGGAGGTCATCGCGGCCGCCGACGGAGACGAGGCATGGGAAGCGGTCAGGAAACGGCGTCCGCGGCTCGCCGTCCTCGACCTGATGATGCCGGGGCTTTCCGGCTTCGACATACTGGACCTCATGCGCGCGGACGATGCCAGCGCGAAGATTCCGGTCCTGCTCCGCACCAACAAAGTCATCACCGCGGAGGACGTGCGGCGGCTCGAGGAGCGCAGCCGCGTCCTCCTGCAGAACAAAGGCGTCTGGACCGAGGAAGACCTAGCCGCCGGCATCTCGCGCGTGCTCTACGGCGGCGCCGACCGGCTCCCCCAGCCGACGAGCGTCGTCGTGAAGCGGGCCGTCGCCTACCTGAACGAGCACTACCGGTCGAACATCACCCGCTGGAAGCTCGCCGACGCGGTCAACGTCAGCGAGTATTACCTATCGCGGATTTTCCACGGCGAGCTCGGCGTGACCGTATGGGAATACCTGACCCGCCTGCGCATCCACCGCGCCAAGGAGCTGCTCAAGGCGTCGGACGAAAGCGTCGCCGTCGTCGGGGAGAAGGTCGGCTTCCCCGACCAAGCCTATTTCAGCCGCGTGTTCCGGAAGACGACCGGCACGACGCCCAACGCCTATCGGGATTCGGCTCGCCGCTGAATCAGGGCCGCAGCGACACCGAGCCGTCGAGCACGAAGGATTCGCCGCGGGCTCCGGCCACGCGCACGTCGTGCAGGCCGAGCCCGGTCACGTCGGTCGCGTGGAAGCCGGCGCGGCTGAGGGCCGGAATCCCGTCCGCCATCTCGGCGGGCGCGGGAGCGTCGTCGCCGTCCATGGAAACGGAAACGTCCGAGAAGGAGACGTCCTGGATGGGCGATTCGGGCAGGCCGTCCAGCCAGGCCGCCGCGAGGCGCGCGCCGACCGCGGTGATCGAACTGAAGGACACGTTCCTGATCGCCGGGGTCCCCGGACCGACGGGAGCCGCTCCGCGGTCGGCCACGAGCGCGTTCCCCTGCGCGCCTCCGCAGTGGTAGCGGAGGTTCATCGTGAAGGGACAGAGCACGTCGCGCATCACGATGTTGGAGACCCGCACCCGCTCGATCGTCCCGCCCCTTCCCCGGCGGGACTTCATCCTGATGCCGCGGTCCGTTCCCTTGAAGACGCAATTGGAGATGACCACATCGCTGACGCCGCCTGAAGTCTCGCTCCCGAGCACCACGCCCCCGTGGCCCCGCTCCATGACGCAGTTGACGATGGCGATGTCCCTGCACGGCGGGCGGAGTTCGGCGGGTTCGGCCTCGACGCCCGATTTGAGCGTCACGCAGTCGTCGCCGACGCTGATGAAGCAGTCGGCGATGCGGACCGCCTCGCAGGAATCGGGATTGACCCCGTCGGTCGTCGGCGAATCGGGGTGGTTCCGGATATCCAGCCCCCGGACGACGACGCCGCGCGAACGGACCGGGTTTATCGTCCAGCTCGGTGAATCGCGGACGCTGAAGCCTTCGAGCAGCACGTTCTCGCAGTCCTCGAGCTGCACGGTCCGCGGTCGCGGATAGTCGAGCTCCTTCCGCCGGTAGCGGCCCCACCATTCTTCGCCCCGGCCGTCTATCGTTCCGCGTCCGACGACCGCGATCCGCTTGGCGCCGGCCGCATAGATGATCGCGGCGCGGATTTCTCTGGTCAGGCCTTCCCAGCGCCCGCGGACGACGGGAAAATCGCGCGGATCCCTGCTGGCCAGGAGGACGGCTCCGGGATCGAGGAAGAGGGTGACGTTGTCCTTGAGAAAGATCGATCCGGTCACGAACGCGCCTGAGGGAACGACGACCGTGCCGCCCCCGCCTTCGTGGGCAGCGTCGACGGCCGCCTGGATCGCGCCGGTATCGAGCGTCCGGCCGTCGCCCTTCGCTCCGAATCGAAAAACGGAAACCGCTCCGGAAGCGAAAGGATTCTTCTGCGAGTCGGACGTAGGGTTCATGGGATCCTCCGATCCTTCATGATCCCGTCCGCGGGCGGAAAAAGGGTGGCGACGTTTTGGACAATAATGCCGCCCGCTTCAGCGAAGCGCTTCGCGGGCCCGTCCGTAGACTTCCGAAAGGAACGCCGCGGGCGGTTCCCACGCGCGCGGCCCGTAGCCGCCGGCCATGATCCAGGCCGACGGGATGCCGCGGGCGCGGAGAAAATCGAGCGTCAGCAGGTCCCGTTCGACGCACTGGTCGAGCGAAAGCGCGAGATCGGCGCTCGAGGCGAGCCCGTCGTGGACGTAGGGATCGGCGCCGTCGACGACGATGGCCAGATCGGGCTTGGCGCCGGAAGAAAGACTCTCCAGGCGCGAAAGGCCTTCCGCCAGCTTGGCGCAGTACAGGCCGTCTTCGCCGCGGGCGACCGGGATCTCGACGTCGCTCGGCGCGAACGGTGCCTGGTCCGCGCCCCGCCCCTGAGCGCGCGCGGCGTCGAGGCTTTCCGGATCGAGCGGCCAGCCGTCGGCCATGTGGATGGAAAGCGTCAGCGTATCCGGATCGCGCGCGGCGATCTCCGCGGTGCCGTCGCCCTTGTGCGCGTCCAGGTCGATGACCCACACCCTGCGCGCGCGGCCTTCGGCCCGGAGGCGCGCGGCCGAAATCATGATGTCGTTCAGCTGGCAGAAGCCGGAGCCGGAATCGGCGCGCGCATGGTGCATACCGCCGCCGAGGTAATAGCAGAAACCGGAATCGAGAGCGCCGCGGCACGCCTGGTAGGTGCCCGCGATCTGACCGAGGATGGTGTCAAGAAGCGCCCCGAGGGGCCGGATCGCCTTGCCGGGTTCGTAGCGATGCGGCTTCCCGTCCTTGTCGATCAGCTCATAGGTCCGCAAAAGCTCCTTCTCGAGTCCCGCGCCGCCGCCGAACAGGCGCGCGCAGAAATCGGCGTCGTGGACGCGCGCTACGTCCGTGCGGCCGATCTTCTCGGTCACGCCCTTCGTCAAGAACTTTTCCGCGTCGGCGCTGAAACGCGACCTGAACGCGGAAACGACGTTCACCGCGCGCGAATCGAGCACCGGGATCAAGATGCCGTAATCGGGAAACCGCATCGCCGCGGCTGGATCATAGAGAATCATGGGCCATGATACGGAATACCCGAATATTGAAAAACCCCTCCACGCAAAACCGAGAGCCTTGCCGAGGGGACAGAGCCCGATAGAGCTTAAAAAAAGGGACGAAAACTTTTAAGTTTTTCCTCCGAGCTATATTCCGTTCATCGCCGGCGGAGAACAAACGTTCGCGTTTTCTCCCGATCTAAGGCTGCAGAATCGTGCTCCCGGCTCTGCCGGAAGCACGATTCTGCAAGACGCTTCAGCGAACGCGACCGGCGTTCGCTGAAGCGTCAATCCATATGAGAGCCGCCGTTGACGTCGATCTCCTCGCCGGTGATGTAGCCGGCTTCGGTCGAAGCCAGGAAGCACACGGCGGCCGCCACGTCGAGGGGAGTGCCCATGCGGCGGCAGGGAATGTCGGAAGTCATCTTTTTCTGCGTCTCTTCGTCCTCGACGCCGCCGCGGATATCCGTGGCGACGATACCGGGGGCGATGGCGTTGATGGTGATGCCTTCGGGAGCCACCTCGCGGCTGAGCGCCTTGCCGAACGCGAGGATGCCGGACTTGGCCGCCGAATAGTGCGCGCCGCCGAACACGCCGCCGCCGCGCTTGGCGGAGACGGAGCTCATGTTCACGATGCGTCCGTATTTGTTCGCGATCATGTTCGGCAACACCGCCTTGGAGCAGAGGAAGGTGCTCTTCATGTTCACGTCCACGACGCGGTCCCAATCGGCTTCGGTCATGTCGAGCACCTTCACCGGCTGGGTGATGCCCGCGTTGTTCACCAGGATGTCGATCTTGCCGAACGTCTCGACGGTCTGCTTCACGACCGCGGCGATCTCGCTTTCCACGATGACGTTGCACTGGAGGGCCAGCGACTTGACGCCCTTGGAGGCGACCTCGGCGGCCGTTTCCTTGGCGCCTTCGAGGTTCATGTCGCAGATGACGACGTCGGCTCCCTGCTCGGCGAGCGCGAGCGCGATGGAGCGCCCGATTCCGCGCTTGGAACCGGCGCCGGTTACGATGGCCGTGCGGCCTTTCAGGTTGAACAGCATGATATCTCCTTCTGCCTTGCTATTTGGCGAATACGATTTCCGGCAGGAACGTTACCAGGGACGGAATGTAGGTGATCAGGATGAGGGTGAGCACCAGCGGGATGATGAACGGCAGGATCGCCACGCACAGCTTCTCGAGCTTCACGCCAGCGACCTTGCTCGTGACGAACAGGCTCATGCCGACCGGCGGCGTGACCAGGCCGATCATGAGGTTGAGCACCAGCACGACGCCGATGTGGAGCGGGCTCAGGCCGAGCGCCTTCACGATGGGCATGAGCACCGGGACGACGATGATCAGCACGGAGAGCGCTTCCATGAAGGTGCCCAGGAACAGGAAGAAGAGGTTGAACACCAGGAGGAAAGCCCACGCGGACAGGTGCATGTCGGTGACGACCTTGGCCAGCTGCGCGGGAATGCCGTAGATAGCGATGAGCCACGCGAAGGCGGCCGCGCCGGCGATGATGAACAGGATCGTGGAGGTGGTCACCAGTCCCTTGAAGATGATCTCCCGCAGCCGCTTCCAATTCAGCTCGCGGTACACCACGAAGCCGAGGAACATGGCGTACACGACCGCGACGCCGGCCGCTTCGGTCGGCGTGAAGATGCCGCCCATGATGCCGCCGATGATGATCGCGGGGGTGAGGATCGGAAGGAAGGCTTTGACGAAAGTCTTTCCGACCAGGGAGATGCTGAATCGTTCGAGCCGGGGATACTTCCGCTTCACCGAGATGAAGTAGATGAGGATCATCGTCGTGGCGCCCATCAGGAGGCCGGGAACGAAGCCGCCCAGGAAGAGCTGGCCGACGCTGACCTCGGCCGCCACCGCGTAGACGACCATCGGTATGCTCGGCGGAATGATCGGCCCGATCGTCGAGGACGCCGCGGTGACCGCCGCGGAGAAGTCGTCGTCGAAGCCCTTCTCGTGCATCGCCTTCATCTCGATGGCGCCGAGGCCGCCCGCGTCGGCGACCGCCGAACCGGACATGCCCGCGAAGATGATCGAGGAAACGACGTTCGCGTGGGCCAGGCCGCCGGGAATCCGGCCGACCAGCGCGTTCGCGAAATCGAAGATTTTAGTCGTGATGCCGCCTGAGTTCATGAGCTCCCCGGCGATGATGAAGAACGGGATGGAAAGCAGAATGTAGCTGGTGAGCCCGCTCGCCATCGTATGGAAGACGGTTTCGAGGGGGAAGCGGCCCTGCACGGCGACGGTCGTGAAGGCCGCCATGCCCAGGGACGCGCCGATCGGCACGGAAAGGACGATCAGCAGCAGGAAGGAAACGACGAGTATGATGCCCATGCTAGTTCGCCTCCGCGGTTTCGCCGGCGGGACCGGCCTTGATGGCGCCGATGAGGTCTTCGAGGCTGAAAAGGAACATCAGCAGGAAGCCGACCGGCAGCGACGAATAGAGCAGGCCGACCGGCAGGTTGATCGTCTGGAATTCCTGGGCGAGCGTGCGGAGGGCGACCTTGTAGCCGAAGTAGATGCCGAAAACGACGAAGAGCATCACGACGATGTCGCGCGCGACGCGGAACACGAAGCGGCCTTTCGGACTGAGGAGCTTCATGACCATATCGAAGAAGATGTGCTCCTTCGACCTGGTCGCGGCGGCGGTTCCGAGGAATGCCACCCACACGAGCAGGATCATGGAAACCTCGTAGGCCCAATCGACGTTGACTTTCAGGATGTAGCGGGTCACGACGCCGACGAACGTGATCGCTATCAGAGCGAGTCCTGAAAAAATGAGGATCTCTTTAACGGCGCGGTACAGGAATGAATTGACGCGCCCCAGCAAACTATACGCCATGCGGTATTCCTCTTGAGGGGATACGCCGCCGTGCTAGATCGACTGAACCGGTACGATTCGGACGGGGTCGAAGCGGCGGCGTTTCGACGACCCGGAACGGAAGCGGCCCCTGCGCGGAGCGCGCGCGGCCGCTTCCTTCAGTTTAGCCTAGTTTTTGGACGCGACGTCCAAAACCTTCTGGATGAGATCCTTGCCGAAGACAGGCTCGAACTCGGCGTAGACGGACTTGGTCGCCTCGCGGAGCGCGGGAACGTCGGCCTGGTTGACCTTCATGCCCTTGGCCTTGAGCTCTTCGACGAGGTCGGCGTTGAGCTTGTTGTTCATCTCGCGGTGCACGTTGGCGTACTTGACCGCCGCGTCCTTGAGGAGCTTCTGGTCGGCCGCGGACAGTTTATTCCAGGTCGCCTCGGAGATGATCATCGGGCAGGACTCGTACTTGTGGTTCGAAAGGGACATGTACTTCTGCACTTCGTAGAGCTTGGCCGCGACGATGTTGACCGCCGGGTTCTCCTGGCCGTCGAATACGCCCTGGGAGAGCGCCATGGGCAGTTCGCCGAAGGCGAGCGGAGCGGGGCTCGCGCCGAGCGCGCGGAAGATGGCCAGGGTGATCTTGTCCTCGGGGGTGCGGATCTTCAGGCCCTTGAGGTCGGCTGGCTCGGTGATCGGACGCACGTTGTTGGTGATGTGGCGGAAGCCGTTGTCCCAGTAGGCCAGCACGTGGAAGCCGCTGGGGACGAGTTCCTTGGAAATTTGGTCGCCGACTTCGCCGTCGAGAACCGCGTACACCTGGCTGGGCTTGGCGAAGAGGAAGGGCAGGCCGACGACGTTGAGCTTCTGGTTGTAGCTGGCGATCGGGCCCTGGGAGTTGATGCTCATGTCGAGGGTACCGAGCGCGACTTTCTCCGCCATCTGGCGGTCGCTGCCGAGAGTCTCGGCCGGATGGACTTCGATCGTGATGCGGCCGTTCGTCTGGGCCTTCACGTATTCGGCGAACTGGAGCGCGACGATCTGGCGCGGGTTGGTCGCGGGAGCGCCGTGGCCGAGATTGAGCGTTATCGGCTTCTGCGACTCGGCGGCCTTGTCGCTCGAGCCTCCGGCGAATGCGGTCCCCGCGATCAGGGAAGCCGCGAAAAGCACGCTGGCGATCTTCTTCACGTTCATGATTCCTCCTTGCGATTTGCGTTTCGGACGAAAGTCTTCCAGACGGATGCCGCCACATCCGCCTTTCGGACCCGCCCGGCGCCGAAACCGAACCGCCGGGCGTGAAGACTCGAACGCTGAAAGTATTGCGCTCGATATTTTGTATTCATTATTTTACGGTATTTTTGAGCTGTCAACAAAAATCGAATCAAAAAAGAACGGCATCGGGGCAACGCTCAACGACGAAGGCATAAAAAAACATCGCCCCGCGCGGAAGCGATGTCTGAAAGAACCGAGGAAAAGTCGGCTAATTTCCTGCTTCGCGAAGCTTTGCGATCAAGACTTTGCGGCTGGCGAGGTGGTGCTTGATCATGAGGTCGCCGGCCTTGACCGGATCCCGGGCGCGCACGGCTTCTATGATCGCGTGGTGCTCTCCGATGGAATCGCTGGGCGGACGGACGAGGCCGAACTCGTAGGAGCGCAGGGTGTAGCCGAAATTGGCGTTGATCTCCTTGATCAGATCGACCCCCGCGATATCGAGGATCGCCTTGTGGAAGGCGATGTCCTCCTCCATGTAGGCGTAGGTCTGGGTCGGCGGCACCGGCGCCTTGAATTGGGCGAAAAAGCCGCCCAGACGCTCGAGGTCCTCGTCCGAAGCTTCCATGACGCAGAGCCGCACGGCGATGCCCTCGAGCCCGGCGCGGACGGCGAACAGGTCGGCGAGCGAACGGTCGTCGAAGGTCCTGACGAAGAAGCCCTGCCGCGAGCGCTGCTGGATGAGGCCTTCGCCGGCCAGGCGGCTGACCGCCTCGTTTATAGGCGTCGGGCTCACCGCGAGCGATTCGGAAAGTTCCTTTTTGTTGATGCGGGCGCCCGGAACGAGCATGCCCTCCAGGATCATCGATTTGAGGCGCGCGTAGACGGCGTCGGTCAGGTTCGAATTCTCGATCTTCTTCATGGATGCACCCTACCTGCGGCTTCCCGCCTTCCCGGAGGGAAACGCCGCGACCATTCCTTTGCGGATATCGACCAGATGATCGGCCATCGCCTTCTCCGCCGCGTCCGGATCCTTGGAGGCGATTGCCGCGAATAGAACCTCATGCTCGCGCAGGCTCTGTTCGGGCGGCTTCAGGAGACCGCTCTGATTCGAGATGACCACAATATTGAACGATGAGAGAATCTGGAGCAACACGAAATTCGTAGAGAGTTTCATGATCTCCATATGGAAGTAGTAATCGGCTTCCTTGATTTTCGTCGCGATGCCGCCCGCGACCGCCTGCTTGTACGTCTCGAAGACGGCATCGAGCGCCGCGATGCCTGCCTCGTCGGCCGCTTCGGCCGCCTCGCGGGCGCCCAGGGGTTCGAGTCGCTGGCGTATGTCGGCGAAATGGTACAGCTCGGAAAGTTCGCACTTGCGGACGAAGGCCCCCCTCCGGGGAACGAGCTCGATGAGCAATTCTTTTTCTAATTTGGAGAAAGCGGCCAGCAGCGGCGTGCGCGAAACCCCGAGGCGCTCAGAGAGGTCTTCCTGCACGAGCTTCATGCCGGGAGACAGTTCGCTCGTGAGGATCATTTCTTTGAGGGCTTTGTATACCTTTTCGGCCAGATCCTCGTAGTGAACTTTGAACATGGCGCGATTATGATTCTCCTCCACCATGCTCGTCAATCAATTTTGTATTTAAAAAACAATTTCTTTGACAAGTCTAGACAAAGCTGATACTATTTTGTATGCAATATATGTAGTCCGAACAGGAGCCCGACAGAACCGCCATCCTGCCCGTCCGACGGACTGCCCGAATCCATTTCACACAACCAAAGGAGTCGATGTATGGACAATACGTCGAGCCTCTCGTTCGACGCCCGCGTCGAACGGCTCAAGAAGATCGCCAAGACCATGCGGCGCAACGTCGTCGACATGGTGTTCGAGGCGCAGTCGGGGCATATCGGCGGTTCGCTTTCGGCCGCTGATTTCGTGACGGCGCTCTATTTCGACCTGATGCGGATCGATCCCAAGAATCCCAAGTGGGAGGACCGCGACCGCTTCATTTTATCAAAAGGGCACGCCTGCCCCATCTGGTACTCGGCGCTCGCCATGCGCGGATACTTCCCCGTCGAGGAACTCAAGACACTCCGCAAAAACGACAGCAGGCTTCAGGGTCACCCGATCGCGACCTACCTGCCCGGCCTCGACGCGTCCG
The DNA here is from genome assembly GCA_003245635.1 of Treponema sp. Classification (GTDB taxonomy): domain Bacteria; phylum Spirochaetota; class Spirochaetia; order Treponematales; family Breznakiellaceae; genus SZUA-426. The sequence goes on along the minus strand of QKCO01000123.1, from coordinate 21,122 downwards.
CCGGCTCGCTCGGCATCGGCTACGCGCAGGCGGTCGGCATCGCCATCGAGGCCATGTATATGAAGAAGAGCTACAAAACCTGGGCGGTGCTCGGCGACGGCGAAATAAATGAGGGCATCGTCTGGGAGACGTCGCTGGCAGCTTCCAAGTACAAGCTAGAGAACTTCATCGCGATCGTCGACAAGAACAACCTGCAGCTCGACGGCACGACCGATCAGATCCTGCCGATGGAGCCGCTGGACGACAAGTTCCGCGCCTTCGGCTTCGAGGTCTACAAGATGGACGGCCACGACATGGCCGATGTCCTGACGACCCTGACCAAAGCGATGAACAACAAGTCGGGCAAGCCGGTCTGCGTCATCGCCTACACCATCAAGGGCAAGGGCGTCAGCTTCATGGAGCACCAGCTCGAATGGCACGGCAAGGCGCCGAACGACGAGCAGTGCGGAAAGGCCTGCGAAGAGATCGAAGGAGACGAAGCATGAACCTCGCACCGGCAAAAGTGCCCACCCGGCGCGCCTTCGCGCAGCGGATGACCGACCGGGGAGCGGACGACGGCGAATTCGTCGTCTTCGAGTCCGACCTGGCGAAATCCACCTACTCCTACCTGTTCCACGACAAGTACCCGGAACGCTACTTCAACATGGGCATCGCGGAAATCGGCACCGTGGCCGCCGCCGCGGGCATGGCCCAGCAGGGGCGCAACGTCGTCGTCTGCGGCTACGGCGTCTTCGTCACCATGCGCGCCGTCGAGGCCATCCGCTCGTTCATCTGCTACCCGCACCTGAACGTGAAATTCCTCTCCAGCCACGGAGGACTGACCGCCGCCATCGACGGCGTCACCCACCAGGCCACCGAGGACATCGCGTTCATGACAACCCTTCCGCAGATGAAAGTCCTCGTGCCCGCGGACACCGCGTCCGCCGCCGCCGCCTTCGACATCGCCCTGGCGACCCCCGGTCCGGTGTTCACCCGCCTGATGCGCGACCCGCTGTTCGAGCTGTACGGAAGCGACGAGAAATTCGTCCTGGGCGGCTCGAAGATCGTGCGCAAGGGCAAGGACGTCACCATCGCCACCTACGGCGACATGGTCTTCCAGTCGCTCGCGGCCGCCGACGAGCTGGCCAAGAAGGGCATCGACGCGGAAGTCATCGACTTCTACTCGCTCAAGCCCTGGGACCAGGCTGCGCTCGCCGAATCGCTCAAGAAGACCGGCGCGCTCGTCGTGGCGGAGAACCACCAGAAGCGCAACGGCTTCGGCTACGAAGCCGCGGTCTGGACGCTCCTGAACAACCCGGTGCCGACCGAGCTCGTCGGTCTCGAGGACACGTTCGCGGAAAGCGGCGCCTACCAGAAGACCCTCGACAAGTTCGGGCTCTCGGGCGCGTCCATCGCCGAGAAGGCCGCGAAGGTCGTCGCGAAGAAGAAGTAGCCGGGATTCCATCCTTCAGGAAAGCCGTCCCGGCCGCCGCCAGCGTCGGGACGGTTTTTATACCCTCAGAGCGCCTCGGAAACCGCGGACGCCGTAGTATGAGTCGGCTCCGTTGTGATAGGTGAAGACGCGGCCGTAGCGCCGGTCGCCGAAAATCGCGCCGCCGCGGAATCTGACGTCCGCGGGCGTCTTCAGCCAGCTCGAGGTCTTCAGGTCGAATTCGCCGAGCTCCTGGAGCGCACGGTACTGATCCTCGGTCAGCAGCTCGATGCCCATCGAAGCGGCGAGCCCTTCGGCGCTTCCCGCCGGCCGGTGCTCCTTCCGCGCCGCGAGGGCGGCTTCGTCGTAGCAGAGGCTCCGGCGGCCCGCGGGGGTTTCAGCCGAACAGTCGAAGAAGGTTACTTCTCCCGTTTCCGCGTCGCGGCCGACGATATCGGGTTCCCCGCCGGTCCGCTCCATTTCAGCGAGCGAGCGCAGCTTTTCCGGCGCGCCTTCGAGGCGCGAAAGCGCTTCGGACCATTCGATGCCCGGATGGCGGCTCCGGTACCGCTCGAATCGGGCTCCAAGCGTCTCGATCAATTCGTCTCGTTCTATCTCCGTCATCAAGCACCTCCGGGGAGGCTTCCGCCCCTCAGCTTATAAGGTAGCGATCGACCAGATACATGAAAAGCACCATAGAAGGACCAGCCAAAAGATGCGTGAACAGGACTCCCTCGGATGCCAGCTCCGGGGACGATTCGTAGCGCAGCGCGAGCGTGATCGAATTGACGCTGGCCGGCGCGATGGCCACCAGCATGAAGACGATGAGGGCTTCCTTCGTAAGATAGCCGCGAAGGATGAGGCTCGCCCCGAAGGCGATCGCTGGCAGAAGCAGATTGCGGGTGGCTCCGACCAGGATGTTCCACAGATCGAACTTGAGCGCTTTCGCGCCGAGCCGGCTGATCTGCGTGCCCGCGATCAGGAGGCCGAGCGGAAGGGTGGGATTGCCGATCGTATTCCCCACGTCGAGAGCGAACGGCGGTACGAAGCGGTTGAGGCCGGTCAGCACGATCGCGACACCGGCGAGGGTAGCCACCATCGCCGGAGAGAACGCGTTCCGGATAGATGAGCGTATGTCGCCGCGGCCGGACATGAGGACGACGCCGAGGGACCAGAGCATGATCGTGGAGCCGAGATTGCAGACCGTCAGCAGCGCCACACCCTTCTCGGGAAGCAGGAAGGCCGCGAAAGGCAGGGCCATCACGAAGAAGTTGTTCATCGTCGTGTGGAACAGGAACACGTTCCGCCGCGCGTCCCGGAAACCGGCAGCCCGAGCTATCGGGAGGCCGACGAGGAATCCGAGCAGATGGAACGAAGCGGACAAGAGCGGCAGCACCGCGTTGTCCAGAATGTCGCGCGCTTCGAGGGTGCCGACGATGGACGTGATGATCAGCGCAGGCCAGCAGAGGTCGACCATGAGGCGGCTGACGTCGCGTTCGCCCGAGTCGGAGATCATGCCCGCGCGCTTCACGACGATGCCGATGCCGATGATCAGCATGATGAAAACGATCTTGGAGAAAATGGTCGCCAGGAAGCTCATTAAGAAGCATCTCCTATTTCGGCGCCCCATTCGCGCAGACGGCTTTCAATAAAATCGAGACAGCGCTCGTGTTCGGCACGGCCGCGCCCTTCGACCCTCATCGGCTCGCCGAATTCGATATGGACCGGCCGGTCGCGCCTGATCGGGCCGAAACCGCGCAGGATGGGGCTGTTGCCCCAATAGTCGGTTTTGAGCGCGACCGGCACCACCGGCACGCCGGCCTTCGCCGCCAGCTTGACCGCCAGGCTGTTGAAGGCCGCGCGGTCGAAGCGCGCAGCGCGCGTGCCCTGCGGGAAGATGATGACCGATACGCCGCGCGCGAGCTTCTCGGCGCCCTCGCGGAGCACCTTCTCCAGATCGGCGCGCGGATCCTTGCGCGCGACGATGATCGGGTCGCGCGAACGCATGATCGGCCCCCAGACCAGCCCCTTCGCGAGCTTCGCCTTCACGACATAGGTGACCGGTTTGATCGGACAGATGAGCCCCGGCAGCGCGATCGTTTCGAGCGTGCTCATGTGGTTGCCGACGAAGACGGCGGGCCCGTCGATGGACCGCACCCGGTCGAGACCCTCGATGCGGAATTTCGCCCCGCAGCTTTCCAGCTGCTTGACGATCTCGTAGGAGCTGCGCGCCCAGATCTCGTCATCGTACGTGCCGTTCACGGCAAGCGGGCGGTACTTGAAGATGATGGAGATGAAGAAACTGTAGGGGCTCCAGCGGGAACCCAGCAGCAGATATTCGCGGAGCGCCCGCGGCGCGTCCGGTGGCGTCGCGTAGGAGTCGCCGGGGAAATATTCGTTCATTGGAAGCCGTCCGTGGAAAGTCGTTTGCATGCACGACTATATCCGCGCGGACGGCGAAGGTCAAAGGCCGGCGGGAAGTCCGCCGGCCCGGGCTTATTTGCCGCACGGGCTTATTTACCCACCGGGCTTACTTGCCCGCCACTTCCTTCTGGAACTTGGCGACTTCCTCGCGGGCGAGGCGGCCGAGGTTCACGGTGTCGGAGATCATCATGATCATGTTGTAGCCGCGGTCGTACTTGGCCTTGGCGTCGGCCCAGTCGGAGCAGACGGTGGCCAGCGCCTTTCCGGCGGCGAGGATCTTGGCCTCGAGGCCTTTGATGATTTCCTGGATCTGCGGGGTGCCCGGCTTGCCGCGGAAGCCGTGGGTGGTGGCCAGGTCCATCGGTCCGATGAAGATGCCGTCGACGCCCTTCACCGCGAGGATCTCGTCGATGTTCTTCACGCCGTCGGGGCTCTCGATTTGGAGGAACACGAAGATGTCGCGGTTGGCGGTCTCGAAATACTCGGCGGAATTGTTGCCGTAGTGGCCGGCGCGGGGGCTGCCGGCGATGCCGCGGACACCCTCGGGCGGATACTTGGCGGCCTTGATGGCGGCCTCGGCCTCCGCCTTGTTGCAGATGTAGGGAACGACCAGGCCGTAGGCGCCGGCGTCAAGGATGCGCTTGATCTGGACCATGTCGTTCCAGGGCGCGCGGACGAAGGGCACGGCGGGCTCGCCCTTCATGGCCTGGATCTGGGTCGTGAGGATCATGATGTCGCCGGGGCCGTGCTCCATATCGATGACGGCGACATCGTAGCCGGCTTCGGCGACGATCTCGGCGGTGACGGGGCTGCCGGCCTGGAGCCAGGCGGCGGACACTTTCTTGCCGGCGCGCATCGCGTCGGCAGCGGGGTTGCAGTTCTTTCCGATCATAGCAGTTCTCCTTGGTTCATATGCGAAACGGCGCCCCACGGGCGTCGATACGTGACAGATTGCAGTCGGCCCCTCACCAAGCGGCCGGATCCTCCGAAAGGCCGTATTCGGCGGCGACGGAGGTCAGATCCTTCACCAGATCCGGCGGCAAGGCGACTCCGTCGCGCAGATTCTCCCGTTCCGAGCGCGCTTCGAGCTCTCCGGGCATAAGGATCTCGTCGTGGCCCTCGGCGCGCTTGGAAGAGCGCAGGCGGGACAGCAGCTGATCCATCCCCGCGCGGAAGGCGTCCGGCTCGGCGAAGGCGGACACATCCAGCGCGGCGAAGAAGAAGCCGAGGCCCTGCGGCTTCTCGTAGTCCGAAAACAGCTCGTTCGCGGCGTAGCTGAAGCGCGCCCCGGAAAGGGCGGCGCTCAGTATCTCCACCGCGATGGCGATGCCCGAGCCCTTGTACTCGCCGAAGGGCAGCTGGACTCCCTTGAGCGCGACCTTGGCGTCGGTGGTCGGGCGGCCGGCGGCGTCGCAGGCCCAGTGCGAAGGGATGGGCAGACCAGCGATCGAATAGTACATGATCTTGCCGCGGGCGACGACGCTGGTGGCGCCGTCGAAGATATAGGGCTCGGTCGCCGGAACGGCGATGCACAGCGGATTGGTACCCAAGAGGTTTTCAGCGCCGCCGTACACGGCCATCTTGGCCGGCGTGTTGCAGCAGGTGATGCCGATCATGCCCTCCGCGAGCGCCATCTTGCCGTAGAAGGCCGCGTAGCCGTAATGGTTAACGTTGCGGACGCTCACGGCGGCAATGCCTGCGTCACGCGCCTTCTCGATGCAGAGCTTCATTGCCTTCTCGCCGACTACCGCGCCGAGGCCGTCGTCGCCGTCGATCAGGGCCATGCCCGCCCGCTCGCGCAGGATGCGGACGTTCGGCGTCCTGTTGAAGCCGCCGTCCTTCATCTTGCGCAGGTAGGTCGACAGGCGCATGACGCCGTGGGAACCGATTCCGCGCAGCTCCGCTTCCATCAGATTGCGCGAAACCAGGTCCGCCTCCGCGCCGCCCAAGCCGGCGGCCCGAAAGGCCTTGCCGCAAAACTCCTGGAGTACCCGGGCCTGGACCCGCTTGCCGTCGACCGTCATTTCTTTCCGCCGCCTATTTCGCCAGCTTATTGAAGGGCCACTTGGGCGCTTTGCCCGTAAGGACCTCGTCGATGCCCTGCGCGGCCTGGAGAGCCATGCGCGCCGTGCACTCCTTGGTGAGCGCCGCGCTGTGCGGGGTCAGGAGCACGTTGTCCAGGGCGAACAAGGGACAGTCCTTGGCCGGCGGCTCGTCCTTCAGCACATCGAGTGCGGCGCCGGCGATGGAGCCGCTCTTGAGCGCGGCCACCAGATCCTCCTCCACCACGAGCTCGCCGCGGGCGGCGTTGATGAGGAAGGCGTCCTTCTTCATGAGGGAGAGCAGGGCGGCGTTCACGATGCCCTTGGTCTGCGGCAGGGCCGGCAGGTGGAGGGACACGAAATCGCCCTTCTTGAAGGCCTCTTCTATCGAAGAAACGAATTCTACCTCGGGGAGGTCGGGGATATCCTTCACGATGGGATCGTAGGCGACGATCTTCATCCCCAGACCGTGGAGCGCCTTGCGGGCGACGAGGCGCCCGATGCGGCCCGCGCCGACGATCGCCAGCGTCTTGCCTTCGAGGTCGAAGCACTTCAGCTTGTTGCGAATCTCGAAATTGCCGGCGCGCGTCTCGCGGTCCATGCGCGCGAACTGATGCGCGGAAGCGATGACGAGGCCGATGGTGTGCTCGGCGACGGAGCCGGCGTTCGCTTCGGGGGTGAAAGTGACCTGGATGCCGAGTTCGGTCGCGACCGGCACGTCGATGTTGTCGCAGCCGACGCCGTGGCGGCCGATGACCTTCAGCTTCTTGGCCGCGCGCAGGACTTCGGCGGGAAACTTCGCCGTGCGCGCGAGCAGCGCGTCGCAGTCCGCGATCTCGGCGGCCAGCGTCTCGACCGAAATACCGCTGCCCATCTTGAGCTCGTAGCCGCGCTCGGTCAGATAGCGCTTGCCGTCATCCGAAATATCTTGGGGAATAAGAACTTTGAAAGCCATCGTGTATTTCCTCCGTTATTAACATTGCAACATTCGTGCCAAGGCCTCGTTTCCGGAAAAACACCTGCCCAATCCGTTCCAAACGCGAAGCATTCAAACATTCTCGGGAAAACCAAGAAACACAACGTCTCAGAGATGTTTCAGTCCTGTTTCACCTGTTTCATGCGCCGCCACAATGTCGTCCGGCTGATCCCGAGCTTCTTGGCCGCCTTCGTCTTGCTGTTGCCGCTGCGGCGCAGCGCTTCGGCAATGGACGCCGCGTCGGCATCCGGCTCGTCCTCGTCGTCGAAATCGGAACACGCCGGAGCGCCGACCGCTTCGGTCTCCAGCACCTGCTCCACGTCCGCGGCGTCGATCACCGTTCCCTGGGAGAGCACCGTCATGCGCTCGCAGACGTTCCGCAGCTGCCTGATGTTCCCCGGCCAGGCGAGCGCTTGCAGCAGGCGGTTCGCGCCATCGCTCAATTCGAGCTTGGGAAGGCCGAACTGCGCCGAATAAAAGCTGACCCAGTGCTCGGCGAGCGCGGGAATGTCCGGAGAGCGCTCGGCCAGGGACGGCAGCTCGAGCTTGAGGATGTTGAGCCGGTAGTAGAGGTCCTCCCTGAACGCCCCGGCGGCCACGCGCTCGGCCAGGGAGCAGTTGGTGGCCGCGATGATCCGCACATCGACGGGGATCACCCGATCGTGGCCGAGCCGCATGATTTCCTTTTCCTGTATGGCGCGCAGGAGGCGGCCTTGGAGCGGCATCGGAATCTCCGAAATTTCATCGAGGAACAGCGAACCGCGGTGCGCGAGCTCGAAAAGCCCCGGCTTGCCCCCCTTGGAGGCTCCGGTGAAGGCGCCCTCCACGTAGCCGAACAGCTCGCTCTCGAGCAGGCTCTCGCTGAGGGCGGCGCAGTTGACGGCGACGAAGGGACCGCTGCGCCGCGGACTGCTGTTGTGGATGCTCTGCGCGAACAGCTCCTTCCCCGTGCCCGTTTTCCCGAAAATGAGGATGTTCGAGTCGACCCGGCTGAACTTCCGCGCCCGCTCGATCGTTTCCTTGATGCGGGAGCTGTCCCCTATGATGTCCTCGAAGCGGTGCTTGGCCACGTGGCCGCGGGAGTACACCTTCTCGCGGATGCGCGTCTCGAGCTCCTGCACGCGCGTGACGTCCTGGACCATGATGAGAGTGCTGTTGCGGTCTCCGGCCCGGACCAAGCCCGAGAAGCTCGCGCTCACCAGCTTTTCACCGCATTTGACGATCTCGTCCTTCTGCGGCACGGGCCCGCCGGGCGGGAAAATAGCCGAAAAGGCCGGCAGCGTCTTATGGAAAGACTTGCCTATCGCATTCGAGGGGTAGACGCCGAAAATCTCAGACGCGGCCCTATTGAAGAGCTTGATGACCCCTTCGCCGTCGAGGGTGACTATGCCCTCCCGCGCCTGGTTCACCAGCGACACCAGATGCTCGTTCTGCTCGCGCTCCTTGCGCACGAGGTAGGCCAGGCGCTTGGCTTCGGTGATACTGTGCCAGATGGATTCCGGCCCGGACTCGACGAGCACCGCGTGCAGGCCCTTCGAACGGGCGTAGGCGCAGGTCGTCACGCCGCCGATGACGACGGGAATGCCCGCCGCCGCCGCCGCGTCCACCGCGCCGCGGATTTCCTCCCGGGTAGTGAGCGCGTAGCGGCGGATCTCCATCTTGAAGATCTCAGCCAGGCGATCCACGCCCATGACCATATTCTCGGCGCCGATCACGGCGACGCGCGTGCACAGGTACTCCTTCTGAACGCGATGCAGGGCGTGCACCAGGTCGACCGCCGCTACCGGCACTTCGATGACCGGAACGAAGAATTTCTGCCTGCGCAGTTCGGAGGAAACGAATCCGCGGGAAACGACCACCTCGGCCTCGAAGTCGAGGCTCTGAAGCTCATGCGTGCCCGTCGCCAGCACGCTCGAAAGCTCGTAGTTCTCATTCTCGTATTCCGCCCGCGCGATGGTCGCGTTGTGCTTCTCGAACAAAGGAACGAACGCATCCAGGAATTCCTGGAAAGGCGCTATCAGCAGGATACGGATCATGCCCCGATGCTACCGCCGATCATCGCTTGTTGTCCAGATCGTTTCAGATATGTTCCACTTCTGAAACAATCGAAACAATACGTTTAGCCAACGACGCATTAATGTCGGCCCCGAGGTAGCTCAACAGCCGCTGAACTATACTTGATGGGACCTGTTATCGGCTCGTACGGCTCTTCATGGTACGATTGGCAAAATGGCATGGTTATTGCTAATTAAGCCGTACAGCACACGAAGGAGTTTCTATGTCCGCTCACAATCTGCATGAAGGCGCTTCCGGCGGCGCCCCGAAAGTAACCGAAATGACCGTCGTCCCCGTCGCGGGCCGCGACGGCATGTTGCTCAACCTTTCCGGCGCCCACGCGCCGTTCTTCACCCGCAACATCGTCATCCTCAAGGACAATGCGGGCCACGTCGGCCTGGGCGAAGTTCCCGGCGGCGAAAAAATCCGCAAGACGCTCGAGGACGCCAAGCCCCTGGTCGTCGGACAGTCGATCGGCGCCTACAACAATATCCTGAACAAGGTCCGCGAGCAGTTCGCCGACCGCGACTCAGGCGGCCGCGGACTCCAGACCTTCGACCTCCGCATCACCATCCACGCGGTGACCGCCATCGAGGCGGCGCTCCTGGACCTCTTCGGCCAGTTTCTCGACCTGCCCGTCGCGGCTCTTCTGGGCACCGGCCAGCAGCGCGACGAGGTCGAGATGCTCGGCTACCTGTTCTTCGTCGGCGACAAGGACAAGACGAACCTCCCCTACCAGAGCGAGCCGAACGGCGCCTGCGACTGGTACCGCGTCCGCCACGAGAGCGCCATGACCCCCGAGCGCGTCGTGCGCCTGGCCGAGGCCGCCCAGGCCAAGTACGGCTTCAAGGACTTCAAGCTCAAGGGCGGCGTCCTCTCCGGCGAGCAGGAAATCGAAGCGATCACCGCCCTGGCCAAGCGCTTCCCCGAGGCCCGCGTCACCATCGACCCGAACGGGGCCTGGGCCCTCGACGACGCGATCCGGCTCTGCAAGAACATGCACGGCGTGCTCGCCTACGCTGAAGACCCCTGCGGCGCCGAGAAGGGCTTCTCCGGCCGCGAGATCATGAGCGAATTCCGCCGCGCGACCGGCCTCCCGACCGCCACGAACATGATCGCCACCGACTGGCGCGAATTCGGACACGCCCTCATCCTCCAGTCCGTCGACATCCCTCTGGCCGACCCGCATTTCTGGACGATGCAGGGATCGGTCCGCGTCGCGCAAAAATGCAACGAATGGGGCCTCACCTGGGGTTCGCACTCGAACAACCACTTCGACATCTCCCTGGCCATGTTCACGCACGTCGGCGCCGCGGCCCCCGGCAAGATCACCGCGCTCGACACGCACTGGATCTGGCAGGAGAACACCGAGCGCCTCACGAAGGAGCCGATGCAGATCGTCGACGGCAAGATCGCCGTGCCCCAGAAACCGGGTCTCGGCATCGAGCCGGACATGGACCGCATCGCCGCCGCCAACGAGCTGTATATGAAGCACGGCCTCGGCGCGCGCGACGACGCCATGGCGATGCAGTTCCTGATCCCCAATTGGAAGTTCGACAACAAGAAACCCTGCCTGGTCCGCTAGGCCAATAAGGAAACCGGCATGCCCACGCTAGACGAGAAGATCGCCCGCTACCGCGAATTCTGGGACCTCAAGCCCGTGGAGAAGCCGCTGGTCGGCTTCGACGTGGGCGGCTGGTTTCCCTTCGAACGCTACGCCGACCTGCGCGGCATACCCGAGAAGGGATTCATCGAGCCGGAGGCCCTCGACGCGAAGCGCTGTCTCCCGGACTACCGCGCTTTCATGGAGCGCTCGCTCGAGGTGGAGGACGACCTCATCAAGGGCGTCTGCCCCATCTCGGCCATTCCGTGGATGGAGGGCATCCTCGGATGCCGCCTCCAGCGGAGCGGCCAGACCGTCTGGGCGCAGGAGCGCAAGGCCGAGTGGGACGCGCTCGCGGACCTGGCCGCTTCTCCCGAAGCGACGTGGTTCAAGAAGTACGTCGAATTCGTGAAGGTCCTTACGGAAGAGGCCGCCGGCCGCTATCCGGTCGGCGTGCCCATCCTCCGCGGCGTCACCGATATGATGGGCGCCCTCCGCGGCCACACCGAGACCATCATCGATTTCCTGGAAAACCCGGACGAGGCTCAGGCGCTCGCCGCGCGGGCGGCCGACGCGCTCATCGCGCTCACCAAGGCCCACCACGCGGCGACCGAGACCTTCCGCGGCGGCTATTTCATCGAGCAGTACAGCATGTGGGCCCCCGGCCCCATCGTCCGCCTGCAGGAGGACGCGTCGGCGGTCATCTCCCCGACCATCTACCGCGACTTCATCCAGCCCAACGACCGGAAGATCGCCGGAGCCTTCCCCTACAGCCTGATACACCTGCACAGCTCCTCGCTGTTCATCCTGGACGACTTCCTGGCGGTGAAGGAGATCGGCGTCTTCCAGATCAACCGCGACGTGGGCGAGATGGGCATGCCGGAGCTGATGCCGTACCTGAAGCGCATCCAGGCTGCCGGCCGGCGCATCTTCCTGCGCGGCCCCATTCCCGCCGAGGACCTCGAGTTGGTGAAGAAAGAGCTATCGCCGACCGGGCTTATGGTCCAGCCGGTGGTGGCGAACCCAGAGGAAGCGCGCGAGCTGTCGGCCGCAGCGGCGAAGATTTTCGGCTGAGCGCCAAGATAATGCAAACACCATTTTTGCAAGGAGAAACGCAATGAAAGTAGGATTCATCGGACTCGGAATCATGGGCAAGCCCATGAGCAAGAACCTCTTGAAGGCCGGCTACGAGCTGGTCGTCTGCGACGTGGTCAAAGCCGCGGTGGACGAAGTGGTCGCCGCCGGCGCCAAATCCGCCCCCACCCCGAAGGCCGTCGCCGAACAGTGCGACCTGATCATCACCATGCTCCCCAACTCCCCGCACGTGAAGACGGTCGTCCTCGGGAAGGACGGCGTCATCGAAGGCGCCAAGAAGGGCTCCATCGTCATCGACATGAGCTCCATCGCCCCGCTGGCCAGCCGCGAAGTGGCCGAGAAGCTCGCCGAGAAGGGCGTCGATATGCTCGACGCGCCGGTTTCCGGCGGCGAGCCCAAGGCCATCGACGGCACCCTGTCCGTCATGGTCGGCGGCAAGAAGGACCTGTTCGACAAGTACTTCCCCGTCATGAAGGCCATGGCCGGATCGGTCGTCCTCTGCGGCGACGTCGGCGCGGGCAACGTGACCAAGCTGGCCAACCAGATCGTCGTGGCGCTCAACATCGCCGCCGTCTCCGAGGCCTTCACGCTCGCCACCAAGGCCGGCGTCAACCCCGAGTCCGTCTTCGACGCGATCAAGGGCGGCTTGGCCGGTTCGACCGTCATGAACGCCAAGGTCCCGATGATCCTGGACCGCAACTTCAAGCCCGGCTTCCGCATCGACCTGCACATCAAGGACCTGACCAACGCCCTGGACACCGCGCACCAGCTCAACGTGCCGGTGCCCCTGACCGCCAACGTCATGGAAACCATGCAGGCTCTCAAGATCGACGACATGGGCCAGCTCGACCACAGCGCCATCGCCCGCTTCTACGAGAAGCTGGCCAAGGTCGAGATCAAGCGCTAAGCGATTCCCGGGCCGGAGCGACGATGGGCACCCCCTGCCGCGTTGCTTCGGCCTTTCCTTTTACGGTAGATTCTGGACATGAAAACCGCCTTCAAGCTGAGCATCCTCGCGCTTTCGGCCCTCCACCTGGTCAAGCCGCTCCTGCCTTTCGATCCCGTATTTCCCATTTTCGCGCTCGCCCTCCTGGCGCTCGGCACCGGCATGCCGCTGACCAAGGGCCTGTTCCGCAGCGCAGGCCTCGTATTCCTGGCCGCGGGAGCCGTGATCCTGGTCTACACCGAAGCGTCTCCCCGCGTCTGGGCGAAGGCCTTCGGTTCCATGACGAACATCATCTCCATCATCGTGGTGATGCAGCTATTCTCCCTGCCCCTCGCGCTCGGCGGCTACCAAGCCTCGATACTCGGCTGGGTCCGCAAGACTTTCCGCAGGCAGAGCAGCCTGTTCCTGTTCACCAGCGCGCTCGTGCACATCCTGGCCAGCTTCCTCAGCTTCGGCTCGGTGACCGTGGGCATCGCCCTGCTCGAGCAGACCCTCAAGGAATCGGTCGACCGCTTCGACAGGTTCACCGCGACGGCGGTGTCCCGCGGCTATTCGCTCATGGCGCTCTGGGCCCCCGGCGCGATCAACGTCTTCCTGGTGATCCAGGCCACCGGCGTGCCGTGGTCGGCCATTCTCCTGCCCGGCATCGTCCTCTCCGCGATCGGCCTCCTGCTTTCCTTCGCGCTCGAGCTGCGCGGCTTCGGAAACGCGCCCCTGGCGCGCGACGAACCCCGCGAAGAAGCGACCGTAATCGCCGCCGGCCGCTCGCCGGCGCCCGCGCGGCATATCTTCATCGTCACCGGCGCTTTCCTCGCCGTGGCCTGGTTCATGGAGCGCGTCTCCTACGGAGCGGTCTACAACAGGATCATCCTTGCCGGCTGCCTCGTTTCCCTCGGGTGGCTCGCGGCGCTCATGCTCTCCACCCGCTACGCGGGCGCTTCCGCCTTCAAGGATGTCCTGAGCGACCACTGGCGGTCCGGCATCCTCAAGTCCGGCGACCTCGCCCCCTTCTTCATCGCCATGGGAGCCTTTTCGGGAGCGCTCGAGAGCTCCGGCTTCATGGAGGCCGTCAAGCCGGGCCTCTCCGCAGCGGCGGTCGCCATCGGCCCGGCAGTCCTGGTCGCCGTGCCGCTTTTCCTGATCCTGCTCGGCGTCGCCGGCATACACCCCTTCATCACCATCGTGATCTTCGGCAAGATGCTGGAGGGCGCCGCCTTTCCCGTGCCGCCGCTCACCATCGCCCTGCTGCTCGCGGTCGGCGGAGTCATCTCGTACACCGTTTCCCCGTTCACGGGAATCATCATGACCATCGCTAAGCTCGTCGGCGCAAAAGCCTCCGACGTGGCCCTGCGCTGGAACTGGCTCTACTGCCTGGTCTTCCTCGTCGTCGGCATCGCGTTCGCCTTCGTCTGGGGAAGCGTATTCGGAAGCGTCAACTAAGGAGGACCGTTTCATGGATAAGCCCCTGTTCATCAAGATCGACCCGAAGGACAACGTGGCGATCATCGTCAACGAGGGGGGACTACCCGCCGGCACCGCCTTCCCCGGCGGCCCGACCCTCGTCGAGCACGTGCCCCAGGGCCACAAGGTCGCGCTCCGCGACATCGCCATGGACGAGCCGGTTCTCCGCTACGGCGTGCCCATCGGCTACGCCGTGGCCGACATCAAGACCGGAAGCTGGATCGACGAGTCCAAGGTGCGCATGCCCGTCGCGCCCGAGCTCGACTCCATGCAGCTCGGCGGCGCCGTCTTCCCGCCCGCGCCGCCCCTCGAGGGACAGACCTTCCTCGGCTACAAGAACGCGGACGGATCGGTCGCGTCCAAGAACATGCTCGGCATCGTCCCGAGCGTGCAGTGCGTCTCGGGCGTCGTCGCCCACGCGGTGAAGCGGATCGAGGCCGAGCTCCTGCCGAAATACCCGAACGTGGACGGCGTGGCCTACCTCGACCACGTGTACGGCTGCGGCGTCGCGATCAACGCCCCGGACGCCGTCGTCCCCATCCGCACCATCCGCAATCTGGCCACGCACCCGAACTTCGGCGGCGAAGTGCTGGTGGTCGGGCTCGGCTGCGAGAAGCTGCTCCCGACCGATATGGCCCCGCCCGCGGCGGTTTCCACCATCGTGATGCTGCAGGACGAGAAGGGATTCGCGGGCCAGGTCGCCGCGATCATGCGCCTGGCCGAAGAACGCCTGAAGAGGCTGAACGAGCGGCGCCGCGAAGTCTGCCCCGTCGCCGGCCTCGTGGTCGGCGTGCAGTGCGGCGGCTCGGACGCGTTCTCCGGCGTCACCTCGAACCCCGCCGTCGGCTACGCCGCTGACCTCCTGGTGCGCGCGGGAGCGACGGTGCTCTTCTCCGAAGTCACCGAGGTCCGCGACGCCGTGTGGCTCCTCACCCCGCGCGCGGCGACCAAGGAGATCGGGCAGGCCATCGTCCGCGAGATGAAGTGGTACGACGATTACCTGGACCGCGGCGGCGCCGACCGCGCGGCAAACACCTCGCCGGGAAACAAGAAGGGGGGACTGGCGAACATCGTGGAGAAGTCCCTCGGCTCCATCGTCAAGTCAGGAAGCGGTCCCATCGTTGAAGTTCTCAAGCCCGGCGAGAAACCGACCAAGAAGGGCCTGATCTTCGCGGCGACCCCCGCCAGCGACTTCGTCTGCGGCACCGAACAGCTCGCCTCCGGCATACACCTGCAGGTCTTCACCACCGGCCGCGGCACCCCCTACGGCCTGGCGGCCGCCCCCGTGGTCAAGGTTTCCACCAACAGCCGCCTGGCGGCGCAGTGGCCCGACCTCATCGACGTGAACGCGGGCACCATCGCCACCGGCGAGGAGACCATCGAGCAGGTCGGCAAGCGCATCTACGACCTCATCCTCGACGTAGCCTCCGGCCGAAAGAAGGTCTGGGCGGACGTCCACGGCCTCTACAATAGCCTGTCGGTCTTCAACCCGGCGCCGATAACCTAAGTCCCATCCCCCGCATTCGACCATTCCGTCGATATTCGACGGAATGGTCGAATGCTCGATTCCGTCCAGCCCGCCGATTTGTTCCGCTTAAAGAACTTCATATCCTTAATGAAATAACCGACACATGTATAGACTGCCTCTTTGCATTTTTGGCCCGAATCCTGCTTATTGCTGTTTGAGCGCCTCAACCGGCGCGATGAATGCTATCGAGAGGCGTTTGATTCGCGGTTTCCCGCGAGGATGGTTGCATGAAAATACTTCGAACTTCGACGGAACTGCTTAAGCGAATCATTTCACACCGGTCCCTGGCTTTCGCGATAGCCGGGTCCGTTTTCCTGCTGGCGCTCCTGACCAACTGCAAACTGTTTTCCGCCGGCTTGGGCAGCAAAGTCGACTTGGAACCGCCCTCCCTCGTCATTATTACGCCTTCGGCCAACGCATATATCGCTTCCAATCTGGTAGTGAGCGGACAAAGCAGCGACGATGTCGGCCTCAAGGAAGTCGCCGCCGCGGTGACCGACGCCGGGACAGGGCGGGTCGTCTCGCTGACGACCGCGGTCCAGGAGGACGGAACTTGGACGCTGTCCTTCCCCGTCGTCCGCAGCGGCCCCGCCGCAACGGAAGTGGCCAACGGCGAACAGCTGGTGGAAATCACCGCCACGGACGTGAACGGCAAGATCACGAAGAAAAACGTCGTGGTGTACGTCGATACCATCGCCCCAACCGCGGTGGTGAGCGTTCCGGCGTCCTACGACGCCTCATCGCCGGACGGCATCGTCACCAGCACCTACCTGTCCGTCAAGGGCGAGACCTGGGACGCCTCGGGCGTCAGCTCGGT
Organism: Treponema sp.; assembly: GCA_003245635.1. Taxonomy (GTDB): domain Bacteria; phylum Spirochaetota; class Spirochaetia; order Treponematales; family Breznakiellaceae; genus SZUA-426. The sequence continues at coordinate 4,764 of QKCO01000123.1, read as the reverse complement.
ATCGGTATCCGTGCTGAAGACGGACGGCACGGTTTTAGCGACGAAGACGGCCGACGGCACGGCGACCTGGAGCGCCCGCTTCGTGTACGGCACCGACGTGAACCTCGCCAACGGGACGTACGATTTCGCCGTCACCGCGACCGATAAGGCCGGCAACGTAAGCACCCGCTTCTACCACGAGAACGACATCAGGGATCACCTGGATACCGGGCTGCTGCTGCCGGCCATAGACGACATAGGCAGACTCGACCAGCTGAATACCGCGATTGCGGGACTCGACTCCACCGTCCTTGAAACCCACCAGCTGACGAGCATCGGCTTCACGGTCGACGCGGACACGAACAAGCCGACGATCAGCTTCTCCAATCTCGATCCTGATGCGCCCCTGCTCGAGAACGTGCTCCCCGCCCAAATGGTCGTCGCGGGCTTCGTCGAGGACGACAAGGAAGGCGTGGACTCGACCAGCATCAGCGCGAGCCTCAAGCTTGAGGATGACTCCACCGTCGCGCTCTCTCCGACGCAAATAAAATCGATCGGCGACGGCCTCACCGTCAACTTCCAGTTCGCCCTCGAATCGGGCGGTACGACCTTCTCCAACGGCCGCTATAGGATAACCGTGACCGCGGCGGACAAGGGCGGCGCGTCCCGCAGCGTATCGGCCGATTTCATCATCGATTCCTCCTGGCCGACCATCGCCGATATCCTTCCGCAATCCGGATCGTTCGTGACCGTGGCCGACGGGAAGATAAGCGTTCAGGCGTCAATCTCCGACGACAATCCGCTGCCTCAAGCGACGCCGCCGACCGTGGCGCGCTTGGAAGACGATGACTCCGTCGCGTATTCCGAGTCCATGGTCAATACCGCCGGTGATACCTGGGCCGGCTCGGTAACCGTTCCCGACGGAGCCGTCAGCGCCCGGATACGCATAACCGCGATCGACGACTCCGGCAAACAGTCGGTTTCCACCGTAGTGTACGATATCGATACGGCCGCCCCGACCGTGGTTATTACGCGGCCCTCCTCCGGTGCGGCGGTGGAAGGCGACGCGCTTTACGCGACCGGCAGCGCCGAAGACGCTGGTTCGGGCATCCAGGACGTTATCTGGGCACTGGTCTCCAATACAGGCGGCGCCGCGGCCGAGCCCGAATCGGCTTCCTCCGAGTGGAAGTCCGCCAATCTTTCCAAAAGCGGCGACCAATTCATTTGGACCGCGACGACCGACTTTCCGGACGGGACCGAGGGCTTGTTCTCGCTATTTGTGAAAGCAGTCGACTACGCGGGAAACACCAGCGCCACGACCCGGACGGACTTCGCATACGACCGGGCCGCGCCGACAATCACGGAAACAGCGATCGGAACCTCCGTTACGGTCAATCAGAAGACGGGATTCAGTTTCAGCGGTACTGCGGCCGACACCAACGGGCTCGCGGGGCTGACGGTTACGCAGAACAAGGACGGCGGCGGCGCGGTCGTCGTTTCCGGTACGGGCTTGACGGGAACGACCGATTGGAGTCTGTCGGGATTGCCTAGGGACCCGGCCTCTACGGGAACGACCGTTTCCGGCTCGGCGGCGGACGGCGAATACGAGTACATCCTGACTGCCGCCGACATAGCAGGAAAAACGACGGCCCTCACCCGCCGGATCCGTTTCGACGCGACCGGCCCGGTCGTGACGGTCGTCAACCCCGCTGAGGATTCCTGGTCGAGCAGCGCTTCGGTGACGGTGAACGGCACCGCGTCCGACCTGACCGGCGTCCGCGCGGTGTATTATTCCACCGCCGCATCGGAACCGGCGCTCCCTTCTGATCCGACGACTGACGCGAACTGGACAGGCGCCGGATGGACCAAGACGAGCGGGACCACCGGCTGGACGGTCTCGTTCAGCGGTCTTTCCGAAGGAACGAAGATATTCCGATCCCGCGCGGTCGACACCACCGGCAACGTGAGCGACGTTGCCGTCCGTAATTACGGGGTTGACTTGGCCGTGCCCGTGCTGAGCTGCTCCACTCCTTCAACGAATACAAATGCCGGATTCTCCTTGAGCGGAACCGCCTCCGACACGAACGCCCTGGCCGCCGCCGCGTTAACCGTCACGCAGCAAAAAGACGGCGGCAGCGCGGTCGTCGTAACCCTCAATCCTCCCACTACGTCGGACAGCTGGGCGAATTGGTCTCTCGGCAATCTTCCGCGGAATCCTTCCTCCATCGGAGCGCAACTCATTGGGGCCGCCGCCGACGGTTTGTACGAATACGTCGTCACCGCGACGGACGCGGCCGGGAAAACGACCTCCGCAACGCGGACCGTCCGGTATGACGCCACGGCCGCCGTAGCGACGATCACATCGCCGGCTGATGGAGAAGTGGTAGGCGGAACCAGTTATGCCTTCTCCGGCAGCGCATCGGACACCGGCTCCGGGTTGAAGCGGGTTCATTATTCCTTCACGAACGACGGCAGCGATTGGCTCGAAGCGGCCGGCGCCTGGACGGCGACCGTGGCCTTGGCGTCTCTTGGCGCCGAAGGCCCGAAGACGATTTACGTGATGACCGAGGACAACGCAGGGAACCTGAGCGCCGACGGGGCGTATGCGCGGTCCTTCGTGTACGATACTGCCGCGCCCCTGCTGAGCGTCAGCGGTTCGGCAAATAGAGAAGTAAAGGAAGGTTTCATTCTTTCTGGAACCGCCTCTGACGGTTACGGGGTAGCGAATGTCCGCGCTTGGCAAACGAAAAACAGCGGCGCTAAAGTGGAAATCAACACCGCCGGACCGACGGGCCCGGACGGAACGAGCGGAACGGCTGCATGGACCCTCGCCGACCTGCCCCGAGACCCGTCGAATATCGGAACGCAGCTTCTGACGGACGGCTTGTACGAATACGAAATCAGCGCGACCGACAACGCGGGCAAGACGAGCCTCTTTTCCGCGATCACGGTCCGGGTAGACAGCACCGCGCCGGAAACGAACGCCATCAATTATCCCGGCACCGACCAGATCGGCGCGAACGCCATATCCGGCTCCGCCTACACGTTCAAGGGCTTCGCTTCCGACGCGGGGGTCGGCGTCGCTCGCGTGTACTATTTACTGGACCACACTGCGATCGCTTCCGTCGACACAGCAGATTATTCCACGCTCGCGACCTCCGGCAGCTGGAGCTTTACCGAGGATCTCGATTACGACGGAACAGGCGCGGACACGGGACTGTCCGAAGGGCGCTGGTACCTGCACGTAATAGCCGAAGACTCATCCGGCAACCAGACCACGGCAACGACCGTGATGTTCGACATAGACCAGGCGGCGCCGACGGCTTCGGAAACGTACGTGGGGAGCGATTCGACCATGACCGAGGCCGCCGCCGGCTTCGAAATCCGCGGAAACGCTCAGGATACCAACGGGCTCGCGTCCATCGCCGTCCGCCAGAAGCGGAACGACGATGCCTATGTGTCCATCTACAGCGCGGCGCTGAGCGGCGCGAGTGCCGCTTGGACGCTCGCGAGTCTGCCCCGGAACACCGCGGTTCCGACCGACCTTCTCTCGGGAGCGGCGGCGGACGGCATCTATACCTATGAAATCATAGCGACCGACGCGGCAGGGCGAACTTCGCCCCCGGTTTACCGTATCGTCACCTACGACGCGGGCCTCCCGACCGTTACGGTCGATACGCCGCAGAACGGAGCCGTCGTCTCTTCGGCAACGCTGACCATCGCAGGAACGGCCTCGGACGGCACGGGTTCGGGCATCGCGGCGGTGTACTATTCGCTGGACGGAACCGACCCCGACGAGACTACCGGAACCCTCAGCGGGACTACCATCTGGAACAAGTCGATCGATCTGGGCGCCGAGGGGCCCAAAACGCTGAAGCTGCGCGCCAAGGACCGGTTCGGCCATTATTCCGAGATAACGACCGTCGGCTTGAGCTTGGACCTCACGCCGCCGACGCTAAATGAAACGACGATCGGCGCCGGCACGAAACGCCGGAGCGACGATTTCCAGCTTTCAGGCACCGCATCGGATACGAACGGGCTCAAGACATGGGACCACGACGGAGATTCGGGCACCGCCGATGTCCCGTACATCGAAGTCACCGTCGACGGAACCACTTCGAAGGTGACCGTCGACACCGCCGCCGGAAACACCTGGACTATCTGGTTCCAACCGACGGATCTAAGGATGGAGACCACTCGTTCACCATCACCGCCACCGACATCGTCGACAAGCAGACCGTCGCGACGCGTACCGTCACGGTGGACTCGACCAAGCCGACCATCACGTTAGAAGGCGTCGTGTCGGGCATCAATTCGACGACCGGAGAAGTGAACGGCAACCCCGTCGTCCGTTTCAACGCGAACGATACCGGCGTCGGCATAGAGAAGATCGCGGCAGGCACCAGCTATCAGGCGTTCTATACACTTGTTACCGACGGGACATCGGTGACTCAGACCGCTGCGGACATCGCGGCCTGGACGCCGATCACCTCCGCGTCCTCCAGCTTCAGTTTCCCGGTGAACACCTCCGCCTACGGAACGAGCGGTCCGCAACTGATGAATCTCTGGATCGGCATCCGGGACGCGGTAGACGATCCGACCTACGGACCGAATTTCCAGGCGGTTAAATACGACCTCACCGTCAATCAAGAATCCGACAAGCCGGTGATCACCGTCGAGAGCTTGAACGAGAGCGCCGCGACCAACGATGAGAACGTCCTCGACCAGAATCCGACGATCTTCGTCACGATCGAGGACGACGACGCCGTCGATGTCTCGACCCTC
>QKCO01000160.1 GCA_003245635.1 Treponema sp. | reverse complement strand
TGACCGAAAGCGACAGCTCGAGGCTCGAGCCGACGGTGATCTCGATCTTGGCGGAGAACGCGTAGGGCCAGTACTTCCGGGTGCCCTCGTCGTCCTTGAGGCCGAGCACCACGCGGGTGCGGCCGTCGGAAAGCTGGGCGGTCTCCAGGAGCTCGGTCGAGCGGAAGCGGACGAAGCCGTGCACGGGGAATTCCTTGACGGTCCGGTGGGGACCGAACCAGGGGAAACAGACGGGAATGCCGCCGCGGATCGACTTGCCGTCGGCGAAGGGGCTGGCCGGGCTCGTCCAGATCATCGGCTTGCCGCCCTTGGGGTCGAAGCGGGTCACGTGGGCGCCGTGGATGTAGATATCGGCCTGCGCGAGCTTGTTCGTTATCTGGATCAGGGGAAGACCGCCCTTTCCCTCCACGACCTGAAGAATTTTGGGAATGGCGAAGGAAGCGTACTGTTCGAAAGACATATCGTTCTCCTTTTTCTAAAGCGATGCGATCGATACTAGGCCTTCCCGAGTCTTTTTTCTACGGTTTCGATGCGATAAAATGACTCATCATTCAATAGGAGCAGCCCATTGACCACCATAGAAAAAGCCCTCGTCCTCGAAGGCGGAGGCCTCCGCGGACAGTACACGGCCGGCGTCCTCGACGCCTTCCTCGAGATGGGAATCACCTTTCCCTACATCATCGGCGTATCGGCCGGGGCGAGCATCGCCTGTTCCTACGTATCGGGGCAGATCGGGCGCAACCAGGAGATCGTCGAACGTTTCCGCAACGACCCGCGCTACCTGTCCCTGCGCAACCTCTTCACCAAGGGGAGCCTGTTCGGCATGGACTTCATCTACGGGACGGTTCCGAACGAACTGGTGTTCTTCGACTACCCGGCGTACTACGCGCATCCGGCCCGCTTCGTGACCGTCTGCACCGACTGCGCGACCGGCGGGGCCGTCTACTACGAGAAGGACGCTGATCTCCTGACAGTCCTGCGGGCCTCGGCGTCCATGCCCTTCCTCTCGCAAATGGTCGAATACGAGGGGAGAAAGCTCCTGGACGGCGCGATCGCCGACGCGATACCGATCGAGAAAGCGCAAGCGGAAGGCTACGCGAAAAAGGTCGTCGTGCTCACCCGTCCCCCGAACTACCGAAAAAAGCCCGAGGGGGGAACGGCGGCGCGCCTGGTGTACCGCAGGCACCCCGCCCTGGTCGAAGCCCTCGGCAGTCGGGTCGACCGCTACAACCGCCAGATGGAACGGGTAGAAGCCGAGGAGCGCGACGGCAGCGCGCTGGTGATCCGGCCGAGCCGGGACCTGGGCGTTTCCCGGACCGAAAAGAGCGTCGAGAAGCTGCGCGCGCTGTACGAGCTGGGCATCGAGGACGGCAAGGCGGCGCTCGGGCGGCTGTGAGGGGGCGTGCGCCCTGGCGGGCGCTCGTAAAAAAAGGCGGTTCCCGGCTGAAGGAACCGCCTCATAGATTAGTCGATGCTCCGAGCGGAGTGCCTACATGGTCGCGTCCGCCTTGATGGCCTCGATGATGGCCTTAGCCTCGGCGCTAACGGACTTCGCTATGGTTGAGGATTTCTGGTCCAGATATTTCTGCCAAGAATCGGCAGTCATGAGAGCCGAGAATTCTCTCTTATTGCCGTTTTCGACGAGCGCGGCGAGCTTCCTGTTTCCGATATGCGAGCTCACGAGGATTTCCTCGCTCGTGACCAAGTCGGAGTCTATGGTTTTGGAGAACAGAGCCTTCCCGGACGCTTTGCCGTTCTCGACGGGCGCGGCGGAAATGAACACCTTGACGGGCATCGTCTGGGTGCGCTTCGCGTACTCCGCACTGTAGCTGAGTTCGCCGTACATCTTCCATTTTTGGGTCTTGAGGAATTTCTCGTGTCCGCCCGCGATACCTTCCAAGTTTTTCGCTGCGTCGTAGTCTTTCTTCTGCATGAGCTCGACGGTGCCGTTCTCCAGCTCGCGGTAATATACCGTCTTCGCCCCCGCGGTCCGATTTTCGGTGGCGACCACGACTTTCTGCTGATTCACGATGAAGGCGAGGCTGTAGCGGGGATTCAGCTTCTTGATGATCGGCTCGATGGCCTTGCCGTTGGCTATCAGATTGCCGGTGAGCACGACGCCGTTGTCGGCGCCCGCCAGGATGCTGTAGCCGGAACCGGCGCTGCTCTTGAGCGACTTGGCGAGCTCTTTCTCGATTTTTTGGTTCGTATCGCCGTCGAGCGCCGCGGTCACGAAGATGCTCACGGTGGTCGCCGCGGTCACGGCGGAAATGCGCTCGTTCGTGTCCTTGTAGCCCGCTACCCACGACTGCGCCTGCTTATAGATCGCGATGACGGCGTTGCCCTTGACCGGGTCCCTGCCCATATCCTTTTCCGCGGCGAGGGCTTGGCGGTAGTAGCGCTCCGCGCCGGTATCCGAGGCCCTGGTGGCGGACGCCGCGAGCTTCAGTCCCACGGGAGTCGACGCGTACTTACCACCTTCCTTATACAGCGCGATGGCGGCCTTCAGGTTCTCGTCGTCGCCGAGCTTCTCCTTCTCCGCGCCCTGGGCCAGGTAATCCTCGGCGATCTTGTCGCCCACCGACGCGACGGCGGCTTTGAGGTCGGCGTTGCCCGACACCTTCTTAAGGCCGTCCTGGTACTTCTTGAGCGCGGCCTTGAGGGAGGCCAGATCGCCTGCGGCTTCCAGCTTCTTGCCCTCGGCCAGGTATACGTCCGCGAACTTGGTCTCGAGCCGGGCCTTGAGCTTGGCGACTTCAGCGTCGTCCTTGGCGTAGTCGTCGGCCATGTCGAGGGTCTTGAAGCCTTCCTCGAGCTCTTCAAGCGTCGTGGCCTTCATAGCCAGAAGACCGAAGGCCTTCGTCTGCTTAACGATCTCGGCGACGGCCGCGGTCCGGGTCGCCTTCTTGGCGTCCGATTCGTTCTCCATCTGATAGAGGAAGTGGGTCATGGCCGCCTTGACGACCTTGCGGGCGTCCGCGGG
>QKCO01000159.1 GCA_003245635.1 Treponema sp. | reverse complement strand
TTCTGCTCGGCCGCGAGCAGGTGCCGCAGGGAGTCGCCCGGCTGCTTTTCGGCATTTCGCAGAATCCGCAGGTGCTGATGCTCATCATCATCGCTTTTCTGCTGGTCATCGGCTGCTTCATGGAAACGACGGCAGCGCTCATCCTTCTGACGCCGATTCTTGTCCCGCCCATCATTCAGATGGGGATAGATCCGGTTCATTTCGGTCTAGTGATGGTTTTGACGCTCATGATCGGCTTGATAACTCCGCCGGTAGGAGTGGTTCTTTACATCACGGCCAATATCGCGCGCATCTCTTTCGAGCAGTGCATGAAGGCGACGCTACCGTTTCTCATACCTCTCGTGATAGTGCTGTTCCTGTCGGCCTATCTGCCTGATCTCGTTATGTTCCTGCCGAATATGCTGATCCGCTGAATGATCCGGCGGCGTCCACCCGGGACGCCGTTCCGGTCCGACTCTTACCACGATTCACCTAAAACTTTCAGATGCTTCCAGAGGGTCGTCCGGGAGATGCCGAGCTCCCGGGCTGTGACTTCCCGGTTCCTCTTGTTCTTGATGAAGATTGCGCGTATCTGTTCCCGCGCGAACACTTTCCCTTTGATCGAGATGAAGCCCTCGGAGTTTTGACTTTTGGGGAGGGGGAGTATTTCCCTCTTCGATGGAAGGCGTTCATCGAGCCAGCAGCTGTTTTCCAGTTGCCTGCCGATGAAGGCGCCGCTCATCACCGATTCTTCCGCCACGGCGACGATACGCTCGCAAAAATTCTTCAGCTGCCGGATGTTTCCATCCCAATCGAAGGTTTCAAGCTCGCGAACTGCCGCGGCGGAAAGAACTGCTTGCTTCCCGAATTGCGCATTGTAGGTATCGATGAATTGGCTCGCCAGCCGGGCAATGTCGCCCCTTCGGTCTTTCAGCGGCGGTATTTTCAATACAAGAACGCTCAACCGGTAATAGAGGTCTTTTCGAAATCTATTCTCCGAGACCTTTTCGTTCAAGTTCACGTTGCACGCGGCGATGACGCGCACGTCGATGGGAATATTCGTATCGCCTCCAACCCGCCGTATCTGCCGCTCCTGCAGGGCCCTGAGGAGGATGACCTGCCCTTGAGGGTCCATTTCCGAGATTTCATCTAAAAAAATGGTGCCGCCGTGGGCCATCTCGAATAAACCTATTTTCCCGCCTTTCCTGGCGCCGGTGAACGATCCGTCGACGTATCCGAACAACTCGCTGTCCATCAGAGTGGAGGGGATTGCCCCGCAATTGACGGCTACGAAGGGGCCTTCCCGTCGAATGCTCGCGTTATGGATGCTTTGAGCGAATAGTTCCTTCCCTGTCCCGGTATCGCCGAATATCAGCACGTTGGACTGAAGCTTCGCGAAACTTCGGGCGGTTTCGACCGTGTCTCGTATTTCCTCTGACCCGCCCTTTATATCGTCGAACGTGTAGTTCGCTATGTTGCCTTTCGCGTACAGCCCCTTGCGGACGGTAGTCTCCATTTTCTGCAGCAAATGTATTTCCTGCAATGTGATGACAACGCCTTCCGCTTGCTGGGTTACGATGATAGGGACAATTCTGATGGCGTATTTACGTCCGCGTCGCTCGAAAATGCCCCCTATCACCTCTTCCCCGGTGATGAGAACTTCCCGGACCAGAGCGCATTCGCTTTCCCGAAGGACGTCCCTCATTGGGCGTCCGAAAACGGCCGATGATTCCTTCTCGAACAGCAATTCCGCGTTCTTATTCAAGAAGGTCAAAAGCCCTTCACCGTCGGTGCTGACTATCGCATCCGAAACGGAGTTGAAAATGGTGTTTGTTCTCTCAATCTTTTTCTTCTCAATGGATACGGCTCGCTGTACCTCTTTCGCCCTGCGAAATGCTTCCGAAACCGCCTCGAATGAAGATTCGAGCAGAATTCCTTTGATGCCGCCTACGTTCCGGATCAAGTCGTAGCTAAGAGCTCCGCAAATCAACACGTCAACGCCGTCTGATTTGGCGTTTTCAATCTGTCCGACGGTTTCCTGCATCGTTCCAATGGGGTACAGCCGTACCTGGATGTTTAGGAGATCCAAAAAGGATTTGACCGACGAGTATATCGGATTGAAGCCGAGAATCCCTATATGAGGGCTTTTGCCGGGGAAAAGAGCGCGAGCTTCCTTGATGCTGGCGATTACTTCCGTATTGCCGAGCATGATGTCGACGATCGGAGTGTTCAGATCGGCGGCTCGCAGCAGATCGGCGGTAGATCCGCGCGCAATAAAAACGTCGACGCTTTCGACGCATAGTCGTTTCGCTAGGCGAACGGCGTCTTCCATATGTGCGATGTATATATCGAATTCTTCGGGATCGGACAGCTGGTTCTTCAGCTCCAATCCGTAACGAGCGATATGTTGCCCTTGAGCGATCATCACTATCTTCGACATATCTACTCGATTATACGAAAGCGGAATCATTTGATTAAGAGGCCTTCCGCCCGCCCCTGCTTGAGGATCTACCGTATCTCTTCAAATATTTTGACATCGATGTCGGCGATCTCAGATCAGCGACATCGCACCGGCATGGCTTAGATATCGATGCCGGTGCAAAGTCTCATCATTTGGTTACATATTTATCGATAACAGTCTGGAAGTCCGGGACGGTCTTCAGTACTTTCTCCACGATTCCGGTTGCGGCCACTTTTCTGCGCCATTCGCTCATATCTTTTATATCGTTATAATAGGTGATCTTAACTCCTTTCGACTCCAATTTGGCATATAAATCCTTATCGAAGTCATCATACGCTTTATTCACTGCCGAGATTGCCTCGGAAACTGCTTGATCAACCGCGGCTTTTAAATCAGAGGGCAATTCATCATATGCCTTTTTATTCATATGCAAAGCATTTGCCGTCCATTGATAATTTATCAGAGAAAGATACGGATCTATTTCATAGAACGAGTCGGAGAAATAGGATGTCGCCGTACCCTCGGCTCCATCCACAAGACCTGTTCTCAATGCCGATGGGACTTC
>QKCO01000127.1 GCA_003245635.1 Treponema sp. | reverse complement strand
AGATTTTGCCCCGCGCGCCCGGAGGGCAAGGGGCAAACACCAGGATCTTCAATACATCTTCTCTCTTCTTAACTTATATGAAGTATTCCGCTCTTCATTTAATCATTTTCTTCAATATTTTACATACTCCATTAAAGCAAGACGAGAATTTTGCGTATACAGAATATGGATTAAGAATTCGAGAGCCGATTTCACTCAAGAATACATTCTACATTCAATCGGCTCTCGAATTCTTAATTTGTACTTCCGATACCCTTCTTCATTTTTTCTTTATTTTAATGGAGAAACGGTCAACGTAATCGAAATTGATCTCTTAATTGGTTCTTCTCAGGACATGAACCTTATAAGGTTTTAATAATCCAGTTTCGGTTCTTTATTCATCCTGCGCCGACGGCCGGAGGCCCGGCGCATCTTCAACTAAATAAAGGTAGTGCGCCGCGCAAGCGGCGTCATTCTAACATTTATTCGACCCTTCCTCACTAAGTTTAACAAACCTAGAAACTTGTCAGTATAAGAAGCGTAGTTATGCATTCGATCCCATATAATTATCTATTATACAAAAAATTATAATTGCCTATTGTAAATATTTCGATCTTAGACTGATCAGTAAAGTTTTTAAACTTATTGAACTCAGAGGCGGTCGGCTGGTGAACGGACGCCAGAAGGACCGCGGTTAAGGACATGCGTGTATATCATTGTTGTTTTGACATCTGTGTGGCCGAGAAGCTCCTGTACGGTACGGATATCGTATCCGTCTTCAAGAAGATGGGTCGCGAAGGAATGGCGGAAGGTATGACAACTGGCCCGCTTCATTATGCCGCATTTGAGTATCGCCTCATGGATAATTCGCTGGATGATCGACGGATCTATATGAAAACGCCCCTCTTCCCCATTTGCTGCGTTTCTCCATCTACGTTCTTGAGGGAAAACCCATTGCCATACCCACTCGGAGTCAGCATTAGGATATTTACGGGCTAAATCATCCGGAAGAGAAACTCGCCCCCAACCTACAGCTAGATCTGCGGAGTGTAAACGTTTTACAGCCTCGAGATGCACTGCGACTGCTCCCTTGAGCGATTCTGGAAACATGGTAACGCGATCTTTGGCACCTTTCCCGCCGCGTACGATGATTTCATTTCTTTGGAAGTCGAGATCCTGTACCCGAAGCCTAAGACACTCCATCAATCGAAGACCGGTTCCATACAATATCTTCGCTACTAGGAGTTTATCGCCGGACAACTCACCGAGAATGAGCCTGATCTCATCCCTGCTCAATACGACCGGAAGGCGTATCGGCTTTTTAGCGCGGATGACTTCGCCTAGACTAGTAGTTGGCCGTTCGAGAACGTAGCGGTAGAAGAAAAGCACCGCAGCGAGAGCTTGGTTTTGAGTCGATGAACTGACATTCGATTTAACGGCCAGAGAGGTCAGAAAGTCATTTATCGCTTTCTCGTCGAGCGTCTCCAGCCTCTTGCCGCGATGGAAATCTGCAAAACGCTGCAGCCAAGGAAGATAAGACTGAACGGTCCGCTTGCTATAGTGACGAGAATTGAGAGCTTCAACATACCGACGAAACAGCTCAGGCTTATTCTCGATAGGTGGTGATGCGGAACTACCCGGCGGCTTCGTCGCTACAGGAACTTCAGGGATAGCTTCGGAAAGAGGCTCCTCATCCGAAAAAAGACCGGTCGAGAAGAGCACATCGAGCAAGGCGGTCGTCGCTGCTGCTGTCCCGGGGATGAACCACGAGTACCGGTCAGGATCCCACCATCTTCCCGGCAGAGACCGAAAAAGGCCGACGATGGTCCAATCAACCGGACGAACGTTTATTGCCCATGATCCCCAGGGTTGCCCGATAATCGATACTTGCATCGGTAAAATCTGCCCTAAATTATCAAAAATCGCTAAAATATATAAAGTTGGATATATAATCCTGCAAAAATGAAGGGCCGCAAATTTTTAAACGCTGAATCAGGCCGAAACACCGCATTCGCGTCTTTCATCGAAGCCTCCCCATTATGCTGAGTGATATGAAAACCCGCAACACAATTATTAAAAATCGATTCCTGCGCTCTGCGGAAATGCCGACTTCTTACATCAAACATACGAGCTCAGAGTCCTTCCTGATTGTCTATCCCAAGCGAATTCTCAATAAAAAACGGCCGACGCCACCCTTTTGCGACGTCGGCCGTAAATGAAGTCGAATCGATGATCCTGTAGATTTCCCAGCGCCCTTTGCGACGGGCGATGCGGAACTATTTGGCGATGAGCGCCGCGAGCGCGTCCGACGTGAAGCCGAGGTGCGCCGCGACTTTTTCGGCGGGGCCGGATTCGCCGAAGCGATCGATGGACATGATGTCTTCGACCTTGGCCCAGCGTTCCCAACCGCTGCGGACGCCCGCTTCGCAAACCACCGTGCGGACACCGGCGGGAACGATGGCGTCGCGGACTGCCTGCGGCTGGGATTCGAACAGCTCGCGGCTGACCATCGATACGACCTGGACCTTCTTGCCTGCGGCTTTGGCCGCGGCATCGAGGGCCAAGGATACCTCGGAACCGGTCGCGATGACCACGACATCGGGCTTTCCGTCTGCCTTCTTGACTACGTAGGCGCCGGTCTTGATCGTCTCGCGCCAATCGGGATCGGCCTTGGCGTAGACGGGCAGATTCTGCCGGGTGAGCGCGAGCACGGTCGGACCGTCGGTCTGGGCCATCGTCATTTCCCAAGCGGCAGCGGTTTCCTCGGCGTCGCCGGGGCGCAGGACGCGGACGTTGGGGATGACGCGGAGCGAGGAGAGATGCTCGATCGGCTGGTGGGTCGGGCCGTCTTCGCCGACGTAGATGGAATCGTGGGTCATGACGTAGGCGACCGGCTGCTTCATGAGCGCGGAGAGGCGGAGCGCCGGGCGCAGGTAGTCGACGAAGACGAGGAAGGTGGCGCAGAAGGAGCGCAGGCCGCCGTGGAGGGAGATGCCGTTGGCGATCGCGGCCATGGCGAACTCGCGGATGCCGTAGTAGATATAGCGGCCGGCCCGGTCGGACGGGGAGAAGACGCCTGAGTCGGCGAGGGCCACGGCGTTCGGGCCCTGGAGGTCGGCGGAGCCGCCGACGAGATTGGTCCAGGCCTTCGCCTCGGCGACGAGCGCCTTGTTGGAGGCGGCGCGGGTGGCCAGCTTATCGCCCAGGCTGTACGTGGGAAGCTCGACGGCGTTGAGCGACTTGCCGGAGAAGAAAGCGTCCCACTCGGCCTTCTTGGCGGGGTTAGCCTTGGCCCACGCGTCGAAAACAGCTTTCCAGGAGTCATGCGCCTTCTTCCACTCATCGCGCTTTGTTTTGAAATAATCGAGGGCTTCGGGGGCGACGAAGAAATCGCCTTCGATGCCGAGATTCTTCTTGGCGGCGGCGATCTCATCGACGCCGAGAGGGGCGCCGTGGGCGCCGGCGGTGTTCTGCTTGGTCGGGGCGCCCTTGCCGATGATCGAGGTGAGTACGATGAGACTCGGCTTGCCGGTTTCGGCCTTGGCCTGAGCGGTGAGCTTGGCGATGCCCTCGATATCGTACATCGACCCGGAAAGCACCTGCCAACCGTAGGCTTCGTAGCGCTTCTTCACGTCCTCGGTGAAGGTGAGGTCGGTGTTACCGTCGATGGTGATCTTGTTGGAGTCGTAGAAGGCGATGAGCTTGCCGAGCTTCTGGTGGCCGGCGAAAGAGCTCGCCTCGGAGGAAATGCCTTCCTGAAGACAGCCGTCGCCGACGAGAACGTAGGTGAAGTGGTCGACGACCTTGTGCGCAGCGGTATTGAAGCGGGCGGCGAGCATCGCTTCGGCGACGGCCATGCCGACGGCGGTCGCGATGCCCTGACCGAGCGGACCGGTCGTGGTTTCGATGCCGGGCGCCATGCCGTATTCGGGGTGGCCGGCGCAGGGGGAGCCGATCTGGCGGAAGTTCTTGATATCGTCCAGGCTGACCTTGTAGCCGGAAAGGTGGAGCAGGGAGTACAGAAACATCGAGCCGTGGCCGGCGGAAAGCACGAAGCGGTCGCGGTCGGCCCACGAGGGATCGGCAGGGTCATGGCGAAGCAGTTCGCCGTAGAGGACGGCGCCGAGCTCGGCGGCGCCGAGGGGAAGACCCGGATGGCCGGAATTCGCCTTTTGGATCGCATCCATGGACAGCGCGCGGACGGACAGCGCGGTCTTCTCAAGAGCTTTGACGTTCATATCGTACTCCTCGATCTGTGGATTTTTGGCGGTTGAAGAATCCTACCATAGGAACGGTACGCGCAGATAGGGAGGATCAGGCCCGCTTCACGACGACGGAACCGAGGATCGCGTTGCCGGTCACCACGAGGAGGGGGCCGCCTTCCGCTTCGCGGGCGCCAACGCCCCGGTCGACCTTCACGTCGCCGAGCACCGGCGATACGTCCATGCGGACGGCAACACCCGCGGGAACCGTGATTTCCACGGAACCGAGGACGGCGAGCACCTCGAGGGTGGTGGTCCCGGAGAGAAGACCGGTTTCGGTGAAGTCGAACACCTGGGAAGCGAGGACGGTCGCGGCGGCGACGTTCGGCTTGCGCAGCCAATCGCCGCGGTGATGGCGCTCGGACAGGATGGCGGCGCAGGACTGCACTTGGTCCTGGCCGATGAACCCGCCGGCCGCGTCGGGATCGGAATCGGACGCTCGGGAGTCGCCGACTCCGGCGGCTGCGGCTGCGGCTACGGCTGAACCGGCATAGCCGGAAACGCCCGCCGCGATGTCTTCGACGACCGCAAGTTCGCGAAGCGATGAAGCGGCGTTCAGATCGGCGACCAAACGCTCGAATTCGTCCATCGGAATCTCGTCCCGGCCGAAGCGTTCGGTCAGGGTATCGATGGCGACGCGTTTTCGCGACTCGACTCGTTCCTTTTCGGTCATTCCTGGCTCCAAGCCCGCTCGGCGCTCTCGATGGCGGCCGTGAGTTCTTCGCGGGAAGCGCGGGCCTGCAGGAGCGCGCGGAAGGGGGGGTGGCGGCAAAGGAAGTTGATGCGGGAAAGCGTCTGCAGATGCAGGCGCGCGGAAGCGGAGCAGATGATGAAGAGAGTTCCGACGGGCTTGCCGTCCAGGGCCCGCCAAGCGACCGGCTGCCTGAGGAAGCATACGGAAACGAACTGGTCGGCGGGATCGCTTATCAGGGGAGACCGGGGATGAGGGAGCGCGATGCCGTCGCCGATGGCGGTGGGCATGAGCGCTTCCCGTTCGAGAATCGCGGCGAGGAAAGATTCGCGGCCGACTCCCGGAGGAAGCGGAATGCTGGACACCGCGTCGGACAAGACCTCGGCAGGCGAGGCCCCGCTCAGATTGTAGAATACGCCGCCCCGCTCCATCAGATCGATCATGATTCCCCTCCTTTTCTATATGGAAGAAAATGAACCCGCCAGACGAGTGTTCAGCTCGGCTCGATCGAACGAATCCGGGTCGAAGTCGGCACCGAGTTCGGCAATCGCCAACTCCCGCTCGCCGCCGTCGCCGCTTTTGAGCGCGGACACGAAACGGCGATAGCGGAGCGGACCGCCGATCGTCTCGGGAGGCGCGGCGCCTTCTCCCGCCGAGCAGGCCGGCGTGAGGGACGGCTCGGCATCGCACGCATGCAGCACCGCGATACGGACCTCCCATTCGGATCCGTAGTCGTAGTCGTAGGATATTTCGAAGACGCCGTCGGAAAGCAGCGCCGCCAGCGTCTCATCGCGTTCGGGGATCACGCCCGCATCGGCTTCCGGACCGTAGACCGTACCGGCCGCGACGAAACCGTGGAGCCGCCCGCCCTTCCAGCCGAAGCAGTGCTGAATGAGACGGTGGAGATCGGCGAGCGTCAACGACTCCGGAACGGAAAGCCGCCGCCAGACTCCGGTGCCGGAAAGCGCCAGCTGCACCGTGCGCCACTGCGCGCTCGAGCCGTTCGGTGCGGACCGGACCACGGAAAAACGGGTACGGCGGAATCCGTCCCGGGCCTCGTCGATGGAATCCTTGAGGTCGTCGAAAGTATCGATCATGCCGTCCAGGGAGTTCTCCATTCCGACCAATTCCCGCTCCTCCGGAGGATCGTCGAAATCGAGATCCTCGAGGAGGTTGGCCGCGTGCGTCTGCAGCTGGGAAAGCGTGACCAGCGCGTGCTTGGGAAGCCACGAAGCGTCGCCCTTCTGCTCGCCGAGCCTGGCCGATAGATCGATCACCGCCGTATGGAGCTCCGCGACCCGGGTACGGAGCGGACCCGTATCCTTGTCCGAGAAGAAATTGTAGCTGCGGACCAGATCGTCCCGTGCTTCCGAGATGAACTGGGCGATGAAGAGGCGCTCGTTCTGGTCTATCTTGATGCCGTCGGGCACGAGGCGCTGGAAGATCCGGTGGACTTCCGCGTCCTTCAGGAAGAACGCGTCGCGGATATAGGACTCCACGACGTATTCGGAGACCGGTATGCCCAGCCGGGCGAGCAGGAGCTCCACATCGGTCTTGTCCGGGGGGCCTTTGTCGACCGACCAGGGGCCGTTGTCGGGAATTTCCTTCCCGGCGCGCCAAAACCGCGTCTCCATGCCGTACGGCACGGTATCGATCTTGTCGGTGCGCTCGTACAGAAATTCTTCGAGCGAGAGCGAGGGGGCGCGCAGCAACCGCTCGCCGCCGTACCAATACGCGAAGGCGATCTGTTCCTCGGTGGAGGCCGCGGGACCGAGCGCCTCGAAGGATTTGAAGAAGCCGGCTTCGGCCGCGGACGACCACTCCGACAGCGCCGCGGAATCCGGGTTCTTTTCGGGACGCAGAAGCTCGAAAATACCGCCCTTCCAGTCGACGACGCGGACGGTGAAGCGATCGCCGGGAACGAAAGACAGCTCCCGGTAGAGTGCGCGCATGTCGAGGGTCTTCACGGAAACTTCGGGCGGATCCTCGTAGGCGTCGGCGTTGTAGGAATCCTCGTTCTCCGGATTGTCCCTGGCGAGGTATTGGGGAGCGTATTCCTCGCCGTACAGATCATAATAGGGATAGAAATCTTCAGGCGGACCTTCGCTCGTCGTCTGCGGGATGACGGCTCCTTCGAAGCGGAATTGGAATTCGTGGGGAAGCAGGATGGGGTTCGCGAACGGCACGCAGCGGTGACCGGGAATCAGTATGCCGTTGCGGATCTCGAGCCTGGTCGGAGCGATGGAGAAGGAACCCGACGAGAAGAAAGCGCGCCGGGAAACCCACTCGGCGCCGGAGGAGTCGGCAGTCTCGAGGGGGAAGGCGAGCTTGCGCGAACGAAGAAAGGCTTCGACCTCTTCGACGATACGGCGGGAACTGCCCGACTCCCTGCGGCGGACGAAAGCGGCGGCCGAGGCCGTCGAGAACGGAGCGGAGGCATCGTCGAGAAAATCGTAAAGAGCATCTTCCTGAACTACGGTCATAGGCAATCCACACTATGAACCGGAAACGGGACCGGGATCAAGGGAGACAGCGAATCCATGCAGATGCGCCCAATAGTGTCATTTAGACACACGTAAATGTGTCATATTTTCCATCATGTATCGTCGGGAAACAGAGCTCCGAAAAGCTTCAGAGATGAAGGCATCCCGAATTCCACCTCGGTTCAGATAATTCGTATTTTATTTACTTATATTATAGATAGTTATTAACTATGACATATCTTTTTATTACTCATCCTGATTTTTGGCACGATCGTTGCATTATAGATAATGTCGGCGGCGATGACAGCCGCCGGCTACGAACAAACCAAAAGCGAACCAGGAGGTATCGTATGAACAGCGTAACCCTTTATCGTCGTCCGGCCGTCGCCCGCAGCGTTTTCGAGAACTTCGACGACATGATCGAATCATTCTTCGGCCGCGACCCCTTCGTGCCGGCCGGCCTGACCGGAACCCGCGCTCCCGCCGTGGACGTCCGCGAAGACGCGGACGGATACACGGTCGAAGCGGAGCTTCCCGGCCTCACCGAGAAGGACATCTCCGTGAAAGTCGAGGATCGGACCCTCACGATCGAATCGGTCAAGGAAGAGAAGACCGAGAAAAAGGAAGAAAACCGCTACGTTCTCCGCGAACGCCGCGCATCGTCCTTCAGCCGGTCCTTTACGCTTCCCGAGGACGCGGAAGTCGACGGAATTGAAGCGAGCTTCAAGAACGGAATCCTAGCGGTCTCGATCAAGAAGCGCCCCGAATCCAAGCCCCGCTCAATCGAGGTGAAGATCAAGTAAGGCGCCTGCGCTTTATCCGCCGCAGCGATGAGCGCGGCGGATAAAAGGAATGAAGCCGTCCGGTGAAGCATCGGACGGCTTTTTTTGTCCTGATCAGCCTTCGGTAATTTCCCTCGCCTTCTCGTACACCGCGCGGCGGATCGCTTCGTCGCGCACGGCAGGAGAGCCGGCGAAGCCGTTTTTGCGGCCGGCGCTCTGTGCGGCGGCGACTGCGGAGATCGCGTCGACGAAAACCGAACCGGCGACGACCGCATGCACGTACGGGGCGACGATCCGGGCCTGCGCCCCGGACCTGATCCCGAAGCCGCCGAGAAGCTTCGAACCGCCCTTCCCGGCGGCGGAGAGGAAGGCTTTGGTGTCCTCTCCGATTTCGGTGGAGGCGCCGGTGATGCCCGCGCGGAGGGCCGCGTAGAGGTAGGGCCTGCCGAGCGAGGCCATGGCGGCGAGGCGGGCGGCTTTCATCGAGGGGGCCGCGACGGGGACGGAGCAGATGGCGCGGCCGCCTTTCGAGGATACGGCGTCGCAGGCGTCGGCGAGGCCTTCGTCGGCGTCGAAGGGGAGGTCGGGAACGATGAGGCCCGAAGCGCCGGCGGCCGCCGCGGTCTCGGCGAAGGCGGCGGTACCGGGGGTGAACACGAGGCTCGTGTAGGCCATGAGGAAGACGGGCACTTCGGGATACGACTTGCGCAGGTCCGCGACGAGCGCGAGGGCTTCCTTGACGGAACTGCCTTTTTCGAGCGCGGCCGAGCAAGCGTCGCGGATGGCGGGGCCGTCCGCGCTCGGATCGCTGAAGGGGATCTGGACTTCGAGGTAGGCCGCGCCGCCTTCGACCAGGCCGCGCGCGGCGGCGCGGCAGCCGGAGGCGTCGGGGTAGCCGGCGACGAGGTGGGCCATCAGGGGTATGCGTCCGTTGCTCATTTCGCGGCTCCTTCTGATGCGTTGATCGCGGCGAGTTCCCGTTCGAGGAAGGCCTTCCACTCCGCGGGCCGGAGGATGGGCGCGGTGATGAACAGGTCCTTGTCCCCGCGTCCGGACATGTTGACGACGACGGCCTTGCCCGGCCGCAGCGAACGCGCGAGCGATATGGCAGCCGCCGCAGCGTGGGCGCTTTCCAGGGCGAAGACGACGCCCTCGCTGCGGGCGATGAAGGTCAGGGCCTCGAGGGCCTCCACGTCGGTGGCGCGGCGGAACTCGACGCGGCCGGAGCGGCCGAGGGAGGCGAGTTCGGGGCCGATGCCCGGATAGTCGAGGCCGGCGGATATCGAGCGGGTCTCGGCGACCTGTCCGTCGTCGTCCAGGAGGAAGCGGCTCTTGTAGCCGTGGACGATGCCCGTGCGGGCGCCGTCGCCGGTCATGCGCGAGGCGTGCTCGCCCTTGCCGGGGCCGATGCCGCCGGCCTCCACGCCGATCAGGCGCGGCGATTCGTCGGCGGTGAAGGGCTCGAAGAAGCCGATGGCGTTCGATCCGCCGCCGACGCAGGCGACCAGGGCCTCGGGAACCACGCCGCGTTCGGCGAGCTGGGCCTTGGTTTCCCGGCCGATGACCGACTGGAAGGTGCGGACCATGTCGGGGAACGGGGCGGGCCCGAGCGCCGAGCCGATCAGGTAGAAGGTGTCGCCGAAGCTGCCCGCCCAATCGCGGAAGGCTTCGTTGATGGCGTCCTTGAGCGTGCGCGAGCCGGAATGAACCGGTACGACCGTGGCGCCGTAGAGCTCCATGGTGGCGACGTTCGGCTGCTGCCGATCGACGTCGACCGCGCCCATGTAGACGACGCACTCGAGGCCGAGCTTGGCGCAGGCGGCGGCGGTCGCGACTCCGTGCTGGCCCGCGCCGGTTTCGGCGATGACGCGCCGCTTGCCCATCCGCTTGGCGAGCAGGGCCTGGCCGATGGCGTTGTTGATCTTGTGCGCTCCGGTGTGCGCGTAGCCCTCGAGCTTGATGTAGAGGTCGGCGCCCCCCAGGAGCCGGGAAACGTTGGCCGCGTGGAGAAGCGGCGTCGGGCGGCCGATGAAGTCGGCGCGGATATGCTCGAGCTCGGCCATGAACGCGGCATCCTCGACGGCCACGAAGAAGGCGGCCTCGATCTCCTCGATCGCGCTCCGGAGGACCTCGGGCACGTAGCGGCCGCCGTAGGGGCCGAAGTAGCCGGCCTCGGAGCGGCGGGCATTGGGTCGTTCGTCAGCGGACATGTTCTGCGATCTCCTTGAAGTAGCCGGCCAGGAGGCCGTGGTCTTTCTTTCCTTTCTCCGCTTCCAGCCTGCTGGAGGCGTCCACCAGTTCGGGAGCGTAGGCGTCGATCGCCGCGCCGACGGTGCCGACGCCGAGTCCGCCGGCGAGCCAGAGGAAGCCGCGCTCGGAGAGCGCGCGGGCTAGCTCGGGAACGATGGCCGCCCCGGTGCCGCCGGCGGAGCCTTCGACGCGCGCGTCCGCCAGTATACGAGGTTCGCCGCTCCGGCGCAGCAGGTCGAGCGCCGCTAGATCCGCCTCGGTCCCGACGCGGACGGCCGCATAGCGCCCAACTTTTCCATCCAGAACAGCGTCGAGCGCGGCCAAGGCGGCGGGGGCCGGATCGCCGTGCCACTGGATCGCGTCGAGGATGCCTTCCTTCGCGAGGGACAGAGCCGCGGCGGCGCGGGGCGAATCGAGCTCGGTGATGACGCCGACCAGGAGCGGCCGGCCTCCAAACTGAGCTTCCGTCCCGGCGGCGCCGTCTGCAGCGCGCTCAGAAAGCGCGGCGCGGACGGCGCGCGGCACGGACGGGTCGGCGGCGCGGGGGCTTTCGGCGAACACGAAGCCTAAGAGGTCCGCGCCGAGCTCGGCGGCCGCGAGCGCGTCCTCGATCCGGGCGAGACCGCAGATCTTCACGAGGGGACGGCGGCGCGGTCTTAGGCCGGTCGGCCTAAGCCCCGCCGCAGGCTTTTGCGAGCTTAGGCTGTTCAGTCTAAGCCCCCCCGCGCGCTCGGCAATCTTCCGCCAGAACGCGCCCGAGGCGGCTTCCTTGGCGCCAAGAAAGCCGTTCACCACTTCCGAGGCCCGCCCCGGATCCTTGGCGGCGGCCTCTCCGACCAGGATG
>QKCO01000090.1 GCA_003245635.1 Treponema sp. | reverse complement strand
CGTCGCGACGCGAAGACCCCGGCGAACCGATACCACATATACTTTATTATACCATAACGTCGCGTCCGAACCGTAATTGGGTTTCGTGCTGGAATTCCAGCCCAGACCGACGACGATGCCCAGATGCGGGCGGCCTTCCTTATCCCGCCCGGCGATCAGGTCGCCTTTGCGCACCAAGGAAATATCCGGAACCAACGTCGTCGTTCGTTCCAGATCGCTCCAGGTCAGCGTCGCGCCGGTGGACTTGATTCTGCTCGTTACATTTGTTGTATGAAAGGCCGGTTTCCCCTGCGCGTCGAGACCGAGAACGGCCAGTTGAGAAGGGCGGTTGCGGCTTCCGTCCGCCATCACTGCGCTTCCGCTCGCCTCGGGATCCAACATACTGTAGGCATCGGTTAAACGCCCGATGCTCCGGTTGAGCGCATCCGCGACGCCATCCAAATCGGGGGTCATCGCCAAGGCTCCGGCGAGCAAGCCGACGGAATCGATGCCGGCGGTTTGATCGGGCGTATAATAGCTTTCCCCCTCACCGGCATTCTTGGAAACTTTTTTTCCCATCCGATAGGCGCCGGGAAGAAACGGCTTGACGGCGCTTCGATCGGATTGATCGAATTCGTTCAGTTCGGCATATTCTTTCGCTTCCGCATTCTCGACGGCCGTCGATTTGAGCTTATCGTTCAACGCGGCCGCGTTCTTCCGGTACACCGCGGCCGAATCCTTCTTCTTCGCCTTCGCGCTCAACGCGCTTCGAGCCGCCAGCTGTTCGACCATTTTATATGCGAAGCTTCGCGGCGTATCGATACCGTAGGGCGCGTATGGCAGCGGATTGCCGAGATCCTCCCCGAATGGAGTCTTTAGATCGTTTACAGCAGCAGCTGGTACCGCACCGAGCACGGAAGAAAATGCGGTACCGATCGGTAGGTAATTTTCAGACCTGTCGGCCTTATTTCCGCCGGCTATCCAATAATCAATGCCCGCTTTGTATCGTTCGTACAGGAAATGGGCCTGTCCACTCGCATTCGGGGCTTCTTCCCTTGTCGTATTCGTGAACAATGAATACTCAACGCCGCTGGTCACGTAGCGCAGCGCCGCCGCTGCCAGTTTTTCTCCGGCGGTCGCGCTTATCCCCTCGTATTGCTTCCAATCATACACAGTCGGCGTTCCCCGGCTCGTGTCGTTCCACAATCTCACTTGCGCCGGATACGACAACACGGGTTTGCCCCGAACGTGAAGGTAGGTGAAATATCCCATCAAATAGGGATTCCGCACGCCTCCGTACAGTTCCGCGAACGTCGTCTCATTCATCTGAATAGTCGGAAAATCATATTCGTCTTTTATCTCGTACGCGGTATCATCCACATCCCCCTGATGGAAGAGGAAATGTCTGGCTATCGCCCCTTTTAACGCTTTCTTCGCCGCGTTCAGCGCATCGATCGCTTCGCTTCCGCTCGGCGAGTCGAATACGGTGAGCGGAAACAAACTCGCGCCGCTTCCCGTCCCCAGCAAAGGTTTAACCTTGTTCTCAAACTCCCCCGCATCGAACAGTTTCGCCAATAAGGAGAGCGCTTTCCGTTCGTAGGGTATGCTTTCGTATTGCGCCAGATTGAACAGCTTCCGTTCACCGGGGACGAATTCCGGTACCGCTTCCGCAGTTAGACGGTATAGATTGTTCCCAACCGTCCAGCTCAACTCGTATACCGCTCTTTCTCCGTACGAACGCCACAGGATCGTCGCCTCGCCTTGCACTTTCGACAAGGACGCATCGAGATTTCCGGGAGCCGTTCCGGTCGCGTAGCTCGCGCTGATCACCGATCCAGAGCTCAGCTCCAACGAATACGCATTCGCGTTGATGCTTGCGTCGGCTAAGCTCTGCGCTTTTGCCGAGGAGATCTCCATTTCAGGGGCTTTCGATAAGGGGTTGCCGTATACGGGCGAACTGCCTGGTTTCGTCTCTTTCAGTACCGCGTATTCGGCGGATGGAAGCGGAATCGTTATTGCCGTTGTCCCGCCTGAATACGAAACATGCATCTGCAACGTTTTCGATATCATCCCGTTCTCGTACACCACGCAATCGATCGACTTCTCCGCGCCGCCCCCCGCCCAAGCGGCGCTTCCTACAGCTATGAAGAGCGCCGTCAACACCACGCGGCGGAATGTCGCCCCGAACCTCTCTATAGAGTCCTTCATATTTCGTCCCTCGTGTTTTAGTGCTGCCATGATCCGTGTTCCAGTACCCGGAAATCGTCCCGTTCCCGCACAGCGGTTTCTACTGGCGGTGACTCGGGTCCCAGCCTCTCGAAGGTCGCTTCAATCAGCGGCAGGTCGGCGCTGCTCGATATATCCAGCACGCCGTCCTCCACCGTCGTCTCAAGCTCCGCTTCCCACACTTCCTCGTCTTTTCTTCCTTTCTCTATGACGGCAGTCTTTCCTTCCACGCGGACTTCGTAGCTGCCTGTCTTCCAGTAGGGACCGAGGACCAGCGTCGCTTTAATCCGCCCGGTGCCGGTTTTAAGCGAGAAGGTCTCGCCCTTTTCAAGAGATATGTAGTACTCGGTTCGCTCATCCTTTTTCGCTCGGCCATGGCTAGCTTCAGCGCTGATCCGCTCAGCACGGAAGCTCCTCACGCGGTCGTTGTGGTCGATAGAGAAGCCGGCTTCCTTGCCGCTGGGCTTCGGGCCGAACTCGTCGCCGTTGATCGTTTCCGCCCCGGCGCGCTCTCCCCCGAAACTGAGCGCGATGGGCGTTTCAGCCGCTCCGACCTCGAACCTCCAGGTCCGTTCCCTTACCCGCGCCTGGCCTGATTCGTCGGCGCAGCCTTCGTACCACCGGGCCTTCAAGTAGAGCGCTCCGGATTCGGCGGACACCGTCAGCGCGCCGCCTGAAAGGTTTACCTTTGTCCAAGTCGTCCGTCGCGGCTTATCCGCCATTCGTGGGCGGTCGTCTCCCGGCCGAGGTAATCGTACGCTTTGTAGTTCAGACCGTACTCGTTGTCGCCGGCCAGAACCGTGCCGGGGGC
>QKCO01000083.1 GCA_003245635.1 Treponema sp. | reverse complement strand
CCACCGCCTCGTTCCAGCCGGTCTTCTTCTTCGGGGCGGGGACGATGGGCGCGTACACGTCATAGTGGCGCAGCTCGTCGAGCCCCAGCGCCTTCTTGCGCAGCGCGTAGTAGCGGTGGAGCGGCTCGAGGTGCGCCGTCACCGTCCCGACCAGGTTGTCGTAGACCGCCTCGTCGACCTTGTCGGGAAAGAGCGCCATGGCGCGGGCCGAGGGGAAGCCGCGCACGCGCGCGCGGTAGACGTTCTGCTTGACCGCGCCCGAATAGAGGCTCGCCAGGGTCGTCTTGTGGGCTTCGTATTCCTTGTAGAAGGCGACGTACGCGCGCTTGCGCAGATCGCGGTCGCTCTTCTCCATGAAGGAGGACCAGGTGGACTGCGACAGGGGGCGCGGTCCGTCGGCGGTCTCGACGGTGCCGAAGTCGAGGTCGACGTTGGTCAGCACCGAGAAGGTTTCCCGCGGTGTTTCCATCGCTTCCGATTGAAGGGCGAGGATGCGCTCCTCCTTGTCGGAAAGGATGTGCGGCTTCCAGCGGAGGATCTTCCTGAGGTAAATCCGGTACTCCTCCATCCGCTCGTCTGCCAGGAAGCTTTCCATGTCGGCGTCGGGGATGGCCTGAATCTCGGGCGTCGCCCACGCTGAAGCGGCCTGGGCCGTTGTGGCGGCCATCATGAAGCGGCCGGTCATCGTCCGCGCTTCGCTCGCGCCGACGTCCTCGGTCTGCCTGAGCTCGCTGTAGTAGGAGAGCCGTTCCTCGAGCAGACCTAAATCGCGGCTGAAGTCGAGCCAGTCCGCGAGCGCCCCGGCCGATTTTCCGAGGGTTCCGCGGTAGGATTCGATGCGCTCGGCCATCTTCTCGTAGGCGGCGAGCCCTTCGGCCCACGCCTCGTCGTTCGGATAAAGCCTGGAAAGGTCCCAGGTGTCGGAAACCGCAACTTCGCTCCGCAGGGGTATTTTCGCGCCCTCAGCCATCGATGCCTCCAAAATGAATTATGCTTCCTCGTAGAGCCAGGTGGAGAGGTATCGCTCTCCGGTGTCGCAGACCACGGTGACGATGAGCTTTCCAGCATTCTCGGGCCGGCGGGACAGCTCGAGGGCCGCCCAGAGGTTGGCGCCGCTCGAGATGCCGCCGAAGATGCCTTCGGTTTTCGCGAGCTTCCGCGCTGCCGCGCCGGCGTCGTCGCTGCGCACCCGCAGGATCTCGTCGACGACCGACCGGTCGAAATTGTCCGGCACGAAGCCGGCGCCGATGCCCTGTATCTTGTGCGGGCCGGGCGCTCCGCCGGAGAGCACCGGCGAATCCGCCGGCTCTACGGCCACGATGCGCACTCCCGGCTTCTTCGCCTTGAGTCCCCTGCCGACGCCGGTGATCGTGCCGCCAGAGCCGACGCCCGCCACGAAGATGTCGACTTTCCCCTCGGTGTCCTTCCATATCTCCTCGGCCGTCTGCGTCCGGTGCGCCTCGGGGTTGGCGGGGTTGGAGAACTGCATCGGCATGAAGGCTCCTTTCGTCTTGGCGACGATTTCCTCGGCGGCGGCGATCGCACCCTTCATGCCCTTGGCCCCTTCGGTCAGCACCAGCTCGGCGCCGAGCGATTTCAGGAGCTTTCGCCGCTCCATGCTCATGGTTTCGGGCATGGTGAGCGTGAGCCGGTAGCCGCGGGTAGCGGCCACGAAGGCGAGCGCGATGCCGGTGTTGCCGCTGGTGGGCTCGACGATGAGGCCCCCGGGTTTCAGGATCCCCCGGCGCTCGGCGTCGTCGATCATCGCCTTGCCGATGCGGTCCTTGACGCTCGACAGGGGGTTCCTGCTCTCGAGCTTGAGCGCTATTCGGGCCGCGCCGTCGTTCAGCTTTTCGACGAAAACGAGCGGCGTTCCGCCGACGAGTTCCGCGACGTTATTGGCGATATTCATTGAGGCCTCCCCTTCGCATTATTTAAATCTACTTGCCGGGGGCGACATGTTCAACAGGAAAGCGAAAACCGGTATCATCTACCTATGCCTTCCGCGTTCTCCCGGGACCTCGCGCGCATCGCCGTCCCGATCGTGCTGCAGAATTTCATCGTTTCCGCTGTCAATTTGGTGGATACGGTGATGGTCGGCCGGCTCGGCGCCGACGCCATAGCGGCGGTCGGTTTGGCGAACCAGGTCTATTTCCTGCTTCTGCTGTGCCTGTTCGGCATCGGGTCCGGCTCGGCGGTCTTTACGGCGCAGTACTGGGGGAAGGGCGATCTTCAGGGCATCCGGCGCACGGTCGGCCTCTCCCTCTCTCTCGCCGCTTTCGTGGGGCTCGCCTACGGCCTCGTCGCCGTCGTTGCCCCCGCCTCCGTGCTTCGCCTCTACACGGCGGATCCGCGGGTCGTAGCCATCGGAGTCCCGTACCTCAGGACCGTCGGCTTCAGCTATCTGGCCACCTCCCTTTCCTTCGTGTTCTCGCTGGCGCTGCGGAGCGTCGAACGCGTCCGGCTGCCGCTGGCGGGCACCGTTGTTGCGCTGGCCGTGAACGTCGCGCTCAACTGGGTCCTCATCTTCGGCATCGGCTTCTTCCCCCGTTTGGGCGTCCTGGGCGCCGGCATCGCGACGGCGGCCGCCCGCTGGATCGAGGTTTTCATCGTCGTCGGCGGAAGCTACCTCAAGCGCTATCCCCCGGCGGGCCGGCTGTCGGAATTCCTGTCGGCCGACCGCGCCTTCGTCGGCTCCTTCGCGCTGATCGCCGCTCCGGTCGTCGTCAACGAGGTGTTCTGGTCCCTCGGCATGACCGTCCATTCGGCCGTCTTCGCGCGCGTCTCCACCGAGGCGGCGGCTTCCTACGGCATCCTGCAGTCGATCATGCAGCTGCTCAACGTCATGATCTTCGGATCCGCGAGCGCGGCGGCCGTGATGATCGGCAAGAAGATCGGGGAGAACGATCCGGCGACCGCGCGCGCGTGGGCGGCCCGTTTCGCCTTCTCGGCGCCGCTTCTCGGATTGGGCGTCGGCGCGTGCGCGCTGGCGGCCGTGCCGGCGCTGCCCTTCCTCTTCGAGGTGGAGCCCGCCGTCCTCACCCAGTCGGCCTTCATGCTCGCCGCGCTCGCGGCGGTCTATCCGGTCAAGTCGTACAACCTGCACTATATCGTCGGGATCGGCCGCGCCGGCGGCGACACCCGCTTCGGCATGTTCTTCGACCTTTTCGGCGTGTGGGGCATCGGCGTTCCGGCCGCCCTCGTCGGCGCTTTCGTCCTGCGCCTGCCGCCCTGGGGCGTATTCCTGCTCCTCTCCTCGGAGGAAGTCGTCAAGTTCTTCCTCGCCGCCGCGCGCATCAAATCGGGAAAATGGCTGCGCCTGGTCGTTTCCTGAAGCGGGGGCTTATTGCCCTCCGGGCCGGCTATCGCTAGTATATGGACAAATGAATTCTTCGCTATCGCCGTACCGTTTGCGCAAGGCGCGGCAGGTATACAACGTCTTCACCACGTTCAACGCGTTCTCCTTCACGATGCTGAGCGGCAACGTGATCACGCTCTACGCGCTCCGGCTCGGGGCGTCGTCGACCATGATCGGCATCCTGAACGCGTTCGCGTTCGTCTCCTTCTTCTTCATGCCGATCGGCAAGCGGCTGGTGGCGCGCTTCCCCATCGTGAAGGTGTTCGGTTCCGCCTGGGTTCTCCGCAACCTCGCCATGATCCCGATCCTGGCCGCGCCCTTCTTCGCCGCGCGCGGTCGGCTCGACATCGCCCTCGCGCTGATGGTGGCGGCGGTCTTCTCGTTCCAAGTGCTCCGCGGCATCGGCATGATCGGCAACAACCCGGTGCTCAACGAATTGGCGGTGGGACCCGACCGGGGCGGGTACGTGGTCCAGATCCAGATCATCAACTCGGGCGTCACCATGCTCGGCAGCGTCTCGCTCGCCCTGCTGCTCGGCCGCAATCCGCCGCTCGGGCTCTACGGCCTCTTGATGGCGCTCGGCATCGTCTCGGGACTCATCGCCGGACTGACGATCTTCAAGATCCCCGAACCGCCCGAGTCGGCCGACGGGGAGACCTCCAATTTCGGGGAGACGCTGCGGCGCAATTTCGCGCAGCCCTCGTTCCGCCTTTTCGTCGCGGTTTTCTTCTTCGTCAGCTTCGTGTCGTCCACCGCCCGCGCGTTCGCGGTCGTCTACAGCCGGGACGCCTATCTGCAGAGCGACGGCCGCGTAGCCCTGTTCACCGTGTTCGGCAGCCTCGGCGCGCTGTCCATCGGCCTGTTCTCGCGCCTCCTGGTGGACCGGATAGGCGCGAAGCCGCTCTACATCCTCTACACGGTGATCTCGGCGCTGAGCCTGGTGCCGTCGATAGTCTCCCCCGGACTGACCGGCGCGGCCGCGACGATCCTCTTCCTGTCGCTCTTCCACTTCGTGCTCAATTTCGGCTTCGCCGGCACCGAGGGCGTCGCCCAGAACTATTTCTTCGGCTTGGTGAAAAGCGAGGACCTGCTCGATCTGGGCATCCTCTACTACATAGTCTTCGGCATCGCCGGCGCCGCCGGCTCCTTCTTCGGCGGCGTGTCGCTCGACCTCCTCGAGGCCGCCGGCATGTCCGCCGTGCCCGCCTTCCGCGTCTTCTTCGGTTCCCTCGTCCTGCTCCTCGCGCTGGCTCTTTTTCTCCAGCGGGGGCTGGTGCGGCTCGGGGCGCTGCCGTTCAAGGGCGCGCTCGGCGTCATCTTCTCCTTCCGCGACCTGCGCGCCATCACGCTGCTCAACCGCCTGGACAAGACGCGCAGCCCGCGCGAGGAAGCCCAGCTGCTCGAGGCGCTCCACAACGCTCCCTCGTCGGTAGGGGCCGCGGGGCTGCTGGACCGCGTCGATTCGCCGCGGCTCTTTATCCGCTTCGAGGCGATCCGCGCCATCGAGTCGCTTCCCGAACTTTCGCCGGAAGTCGAGGCCGCGCTCATAGCGGACGTGGAGCAGAACCCGTACACCACCGCCTACGTTTCGGCGCGCGTCCTGGGGCGGAGCGGCTCCTTCAAGAAATCCACCGCGCTGCTGCGCAGGACGCTCGGCTCCGACGACTACATGCTCGCGGGTGAATCCATGCTCGCGCTCGCGCGCCAGGGCGACCTCAAGAGCGTTTCCCTCATCGAGGACCGCCTCAAGCAATCGAGCAATCCGCGCCTCCTGATCATGGGCACGGTCGCGCTCGAGGTGTTCGGGCAGCCGTCGTCCCTGGCCTGCCTGCTCGACCTCCTGCGCAAGGAGTCGCCGCCTCCCTTCCTCCGGGACGAGATCGTCCTGGCGATGTCCGGCATCCTGGGCTTCCAGGACCGCTTCTACCCGGCCTACGTTTCCTTCCTTTCGGATCATTCGCTCGGGGCGACGCTCGTCTCCGACGAGATCGAGGCCGCCGCGGAACGGTTCCCGCCCAAGGACCGGAAGAAGGGGAAGAAACGCGATTCCGCGCTCGGCAGCCCCGAGCGGCTGGCGCTGCTGCGCGAAGCCGTGCCCGCTTTCGTCGGAACCGGCGACGGCGCGGCCCTTTCCCGCTGGATACAGGACCGCGTCGGCGTCGCGTCGGGAGTGGCCGAGCCGCTGTTCGCCGAAGCGGCGCTCGACTCGGACCTCTCCTGCTACGACCGGTTCCGCTTCCTCGTCGCTTACTGGGCGTCCGTCCTGCTCGAAACGGAGCTGAAGGAATGAGGCGCCGCGGCATGCACAATTCGAAACCCGGAGGAATCGACGGAATGGCTGCGCACGGCAGAAGAAGAATCGCGTTGCTGGCGGCGCTCTCCGCCGCGCTGATCTCTCTGAGCTCCTGTTCGGGACTCATGGGCTACGGGCTGCTCCTGTGGTCGGTCGACGAGCCGCGCATCCCCTCCGGGACGGTGCTCCCCGTCTACATCAGATCCAACATCGACAACGTGTGGGTGGTCGGGGTTCC
Source organism: Treponema sp. (assembly GCA_003245635.1). Lineage (GTDB taxonomy): Bacteria > Spirochaetota > Spirochaetia > Treponematales > Breznakiellaceae > SZUA-426. The sequence continues at coordinate 5,464 of QKCO01000083.1, read as the reverse complement.
CGGCACCAAGCAGAAGATCGAGCTCGAGCTCTGGAAGCTGGATATGGTCGGCTCGAAGCGGAAGGCCGCCGAGCGCGCGAAGCGCTTCACCGAGTACGCCACCGTGTACGCCGAAACCCTCACCGACGGTCTTCCCATACGCGAGGAGCCGGACAACCTCGCCAAGCGCGTCTACCGGCTGCGCCAGGGCCAGATCGTCAAGGTGCTCGCCAAGGCGAAGGGAAATCCGGCGATGGCCGGCGATTCTCCGCTCCCCGGCGACTGGATGTCGGTGCTCACCGACGACGGCACGCGGGGCTACTGCTTCTCCTACCGGCTCAGGCTGTTCGACCAGGCCGACGAGGCCATAGCCTCGTCAAAGGACGAGAGCGCCGAGCAGGCCGATCCGAAGCTCGACCTGATGCTCTCGCGCACCTGGCGGCCCGAGCTGTACAAAGAACTGGTGGACAAGCGGCGGATCGACCTCGAGCGCTTCTCGGTGAAGTACGGCTTCTTCCCCGGGCACGATTCGGGGGTCGCGAAGATTTCCATGCCGGACCTGGACCTAGAGCAGTCGTATTCGGGCATCAAGAAGCTGCGGGACGGCGTATGGCGCTTCGAAGGCTCCTCCTTCCAGGCGACGCTCCGCAGCGATTCGGTGCTCGCCGTCCAGTACTCCGACTCGGGCGGCGCGCAGCGCACCCTCGTGTTCGTCGCGCTGGCTGCGGACGCCGCGGACATCGTCGCGCAGGAGAAGGACCGCCGCCAGGCGCTGTTCGATGCGCTGAGGAGCCTCGGCCCGACCTTCCGCAGCGAGAACTACGGCACGCTCGTCTTTACGACCGAGGGCGGCTTTTCCTGGCTCGGCAGCGACCTCCTGCGGCCGACCTCGATTCCCGCCGAGGCCGGCACGACCGGAAGGGTCGAGATGCGCCTGTTCCTGGACGATGCGCTCTCCTCGCTCTACACGGGGGCCTTCTCCCTCCGCTTCGAGGGAGCGCCGGACGGACGTACGGTGGATTTCCTGTATACGCTCGAGCCGAACGGCATGCGGCTCGAATACCTGCCGCGCTCGTCGCTGGACGGGACCACGGTCAAGCGGCGCGCGGCTTCGCCTATCGTCGTCGCCTTCGCGAAGGCGGAACAATAGCGATGGCGTTCGTCCAATTCACCAAGGTCTCCCTCGCGTACGGCGACCGGGACATACTCAAGGACGTCGGCCTCAACCTGGCTTCCGGCAGCCGAGCGTCGCTGGCCGGCGCGAACGGGTCGGGAAAGTCGACGCTGATGAAGGTCATCGCCGGGAAGATTTCCCCCGATTCGGGAGAGCGGGCGGTCCAGAAGGGCACCCGCGTCGCCTATCTGCCGCAGTCGGGCATCGTGCATCGCGGGCGGACCCTGCTCGAGGAGGCCGAAAGCGCCTTCGACGACATCGCCGCGCTGATCGGCCGCATGGAGGAGCTCGGGCGCGAGCTCGAGTCCTCCGTCGCCGACGACGACGCCACCAAGGCTCGCATCGAGGAGCACCACGCCCTGCACGAGCTGGTCGAGGCGTCCGGCTGGTACGAGCGGCGCATGCGCGTCGAACTGGTGACCGGAGGCCTCGGTTTCTCCAAAGACGACCTGGATCGACCGACCGACGAATTCTCCGGCGGCTGGCAGATGCGCATCGCTCTGGCGAAGGTCCTGCTCGGCGCTCCGGACATCCTCCTGCTCGACGAGCCCACCAACTACCTCGATATAGAAGCCCGCGACTGGCTGGAAGGCTGGCTGCGCGACTTCAAGGGCGGCTACCTCCTGGTCTCGCACGACCGCTATTTCCTGGACGTCACGGTCAACGAGGTCTACGAGCTCTTCCAGGGCAGCCTCAAGCGCTACGCGGGCAATTACAGCTCCTACGAGAAGGTGCGCAAGGTCGAGCTCGAAAGCCTCCTCGCGCGCTACGAGGCGCAGCGGGAGGAGATCGCCAAGACCGAGGATTTCATCCGCCGCTTCCGCTACAACCAATCCAAGGCCGCGATGGTCCAGGACCGGGTGAAGCGCCTGGAGAAGATGGAGCCCATCGAGATTCCCGAATCGCTCAAGAAGATCCATTTCAGCTTTCCGCCGCCGCCCCATTCGGGCCGCATCGCGCTCACTCTTGCCGGCGTCGGCAAGCGCTACGGCGAGCGCCGGGTGCTCGGCGGCCTCGATCTGCTGGTGGAGGCGGGCGAAAAGCTCGTCGTCGTCGGCCGCAACGGCGCCGGCAAGACGACGCTCCTGCGCATCCTCTCTGGAGCGGACCCCTCCTACGAGGGCGAGGCCTCGCTCGGTTCGGGCATCGCGATCGGCTATTTCTCGCAGGATGTGGCCGAAACGATGACCGGGAGCCTCTCGGTCATCGAAACGCTCGAATCCGAGGCGCCGACGGACCTCATTCCGAAGCTGCGGGATCTGGCCGGGGCCTTCCTGTTCCGGGGCGACGATATCCACAAAGCGGTCTCGGTGCTCTCCGGCGGCGAGAAGAGCCGTCTCGCGCTGCTCAAGCTGCTTCTGCATCCGGTGAACCTCCTCATCCTGGACGAGCCGACCAACCACCTGGACCTCCACTCCAAGGACGTGCTCCTGGACGCGCTCAAGTCCTACCCGGGGACGGTCATCTTCGTCTCGCACGACCGCGCGTTCATGGAGGCGCTGGCGACCAAGACGCTCGAACTCAGTCCCGCCGGGCCCCGGCTCTTCTACGGCGACTACGGCTATTACCTCGATCGCCTCGCGCGGGAGAAGGCGGGGGAGACGGCGGCCGTTCCGGAGGCGGCGCGCGCTGCGGCTCCCGACGCAGGGGTGCCCCCGGCGGGCGCCGAATCGGGACAGCCGACGCTTTCGGCGGCCGAGAAGCGGGAGGCCGACAAGAAGCGCCAGGCGGCCGTCAGGCGGCTCGAGCGGGAAGAATCGGAGATATTGGCGCGGATGGAAAAGCTCGAAGCGGAAAAAACGGCGCTCGAAGCGGAAATTTCCCAACCCGAGGTATACTCGGACGGAGCGAAGAGCAAGGCGGTGCAGGCGAAGCTCGACGCCGCCGCGACGGCGATCGACGCGGCGGCCGAGGACTGGGAACGCGCGGCGGCCGAACTGGAAGCCGTACGCTCGGGCGCATCCTGCTGAACCGATGGACGAGGCTTCCGCAAGAATTATCAGTTCGATATAGCGATACGAAATAGGAGAAATTCCGAATGAAGGTTTTGATCATCGGCGGTGCCGGTTACATCGGCAGCCACGTCGCGCGCGAATTCCTGGACCGGGGCCATTCGGTCGCCGTCTTCGACAACCTGTCCAGCGGCCTCAGGGACAACCTTTTCCCGGAAGCCTCGTTCATCCACGGCGACATCCTCGACCCCGTCTCCCTCGCCCGCGCCATGGCGGGCGGCTTCGACGCCCTGGTGCATTTGGCCGCCTTCAAGGCCGCCGGCGAGTCGATGCTGAAGCCGGAAAAATATTCGGTGAACAACATCACCGGCACTCTCAACATCCTCAACGCCGCCGCCGAAGCCGGCGTGAAGCGCGTGATCTTCTCCTCCTCGGCGGCGACCTACGGCGAGCCGAAGTACCTGCCCATCGACGAGGACCACCCGACGGAGCCGGAGAACTACTACGGCTTCACGAAGCTCGAGATCGAGCGCTTCCTCGCTTGGTACGACAAGCTCAAAGGCATGCGCTTCGCGGCGCTCCGCTACTTCAACGCCGCCGGCTACGACGTCAAGGGCCGGCTCTCCGGTCTCGAGCGCAACCCCGCCAACCTCCTGCCGGTCGTCATGGAAACGGCCATCGGCATGCGGCCGAAGGTGCAGATCTTCGGAAACGACTACGACACGAAGGACGGCACCGGCGTGCGAGACTACGTGCACGTGTCGGACCTCGCCGTCGGCCACGTGGCCGCGCTCGACTACATCGCGAAGAACGACAAGAGCCTGACCGTGAACCTCGGCAGCGAGTCGGGCATTTCGGTGCTCGAACTCGTGGAGGCCGCCCGGCGCATCACCGGCCGACCGGTCCCCGCCGACATCGTCGGCCGCCGCCCCGGCGACCCCGCCAAGCTCTACGCCTCCTCAAAACGGGCCCGCGAGCTGCTCGGCTGGACCGCGGAGCACTCCGACGTGGACACCCTGGTCAAAACCAGCTGGGACGCGTACCTGAAGAACGCGAAGGGGCGATGATGAACAGCGATGTTTTGAAGCTAATCGATTCGTACGAGGCGGCCGCGGTCGAGCTCGAAACCCTTTTGTGCTCCCATCCGGCGCTTTCGCCCGAATCCGGCGGGGTAGGAGAGCTCGACAAGTGCCTGGCCCTGGAAGGCTGGCTGCGCTCGAAAGGCATAAGCGCCCTCGAACGGCACGACGCGCCCGATCCCCGGGCCAAGGGCGGCGTCAGGCCGAACCTGGTAGCGACCATCCCCGGCGCCTCCGATGCCAAGCGCTTGTGGATCATGAGCCACCTCGACGTAGTGCCGCCGGGGGAGCTTTCGCTGTGGTCCGCCGATCCCTGGGCGGTCGTCGTCAAGGACGGCCGCGTATACGGCCGCGGCGTCGAGGACAACCAGCAGGGACTCTGCTCATCGGCTTTGGCCGCGCTCGCGCTCGTCTCCGCGGGCGTCGTCCCGCCGCATACGGTCAAGCTGCTGTTCGTCTCCGACGAGGAGACGGGCTCCGAATTCGGCATCCGGTGGCTTCTGGAGAACCGGAGCCTCTTTCGCGGCGACGACATGGTCCTCATCCCCGACAGCGGCGACGGAAAAGGTGAGACGATCGAAGTGGCGGAAAAGAACCTTCTCTGGCTCAAGCTGAACGTGCAGGGCGCCCAATGCCACGGTTCCCGGCCGGACCTCGGCTCCAATGCCCACTTGGCAGCTGCGGACCTCGTCGTTCGTCTCCACGACGAGCTCGCGCTCGCCTTTCCCGACCGGGACGCCCTGTTCGAGCCCGACTGCTCGACCTTCGAGCCGACCAAGACCGATGCGAACGTCCCGAACGTGAACACCATTCCCGGCGAGGATACGTTCTATATGGATATGCGCATCCTGCCGCGCTATCCGCTGTCCAAGGTGATCGCCGCGGTCGAGAAGATCGAACGGGAGGTCGAAGCGAAGCGGAAGGTCCGCATCTCCCACCAGGCGCTCCAGAGCGTCGAGTCCAAGCCGACCTCCCCCGATGCGCCGGTCGTCCGTCTCCTTTCCGCCGCGGTCAAGGACGTCTACGGCGTCGACACCCGGCCGATCGGCATAGGCGGCGGTACCGTGGGAGCGTACCTGCGCAACGCGGGCATCGATTCGGTCGTCTGGAGCCGTCTCCTGGAGAGCGCGCACCAGCCGGACGAGTACGCCGTGCTGGCCAACATCCTCGGCGACGCCAAGGTCATGGCCCGCCTGATGCTGACCGAACGCTAGGAACTGCTTGGGCTGGTTCGGCAACCCCCTCAGCGGGGCGCGAAGATCGCTTCCAGGGGGATTTCG
>QKCO01000137.1 GCA_003245635.1 Treponema sp. | reverse complement strand
AAGCTTCGGACGCCGCTCCTGATCGAAGCGATCAACCGCTTCGAATCTCCGCTCGGCAGATCCCTGGACGAGGCCTGGGCGCTGATCGAGCCCTGCGCGAACGACTATCTCTGGATTCTGCCCGATACCTGGCACATGAACATCGAGGAGTCGAACATGGCGGCTTCGATGTTCCGCCATCGGGACCATTTCGGTTCCTTCCACGTTTCGGACAACAACCGCCTGTTTCCCGGCTTCGGCGCGATCGACTTCAAGAGCGTGATCGCCGTGCTCGACGCGTGCGGATACGAAGGGAAGCTGGCCATCGAGGGGAATCTGTCGCGCGGCTTCCGCGAGGACGTCGCCCGATCGGCCCGTTATCTGGACGTCTGCCTCGGCTGAGCCGCGACGGCCTCCGGAGCTTGCCCCCGGTCATGAAAAAGCCCTTCCGGCGCTCCGCGCCGAAAGGGCTCCCTCCTCTAAGGGGTATCGGTCCGAACCCGACCGGGCCGGGCATGAAAGCTTCAGCTTCCATGCCCCTGAAAGGCTCGCAGTTCCGCAAGGAACTGCGAGGTAGTTGAGAGAACCCAGCCAGGGTTCGAACAACTACCCTTACTCGTACAGAACGCCGGCGACTTCGGGCTTGTCGAGGTTCGTCTTGTCGGCCCAGACGTAGCCGGAGTCGGTGTGCTTCTCGAGCTTCTCGCCCTTGATGGCTTTGACCGCGAGCTCGACGGTCTTGTAGCCCATCAGAACGGGGTTCTGCTGAACCGCGCCGTACATCAGGCCGCTCTTGATGGCGTCGATCTGGAGCTTGCCGGAGTCGTAGCCGATGATGACGATCTGGCCTTCCTTCTTGAGTTCCTTGACCGCGTTCAGCACGCCGATGGCGGAGCCTTCGTTGGCGCCGAAGTAGCCCTTGAGGTCGGGGTTGCCGTTGATGACGGCCTTGGCGATCTCAGTGGACTTCAGGTGGTCGCCGCCGCCGTACTGGGGCTCGAGCACCTGGATGTTCGGATACTTCTCCTTCATGCGCTTCAGGAAACCGTCGCGGCGGTCGATGCCGGTGCGGCTGGTCTGGTCGTGGACGATGACGGCGACCTTGCCCTTGCCGCCGATCGCTTCAGCCATCTTGTCCGCGGCGACGCCGGCGGCCACCAGGTTGTCGGTGGATACGGTGGTCAGCGGAATGTCGGAGTCGACGCCGGAGTCGAAGGCGATGATCGGGATGCCCTTCTTCTGGGCGGACTGCAGGACGGGAATGACCGCCTTGCTGTCGAGCGCCGCGATGCCGAGCGCTTTCGGGTTCTTGCCCATGGCGGCCTGGAGCATCTCCATCTGCTTGTCGACCTGGCTTTCGGACTCGGGGCCTTCGAAGGTGACCTCGACGTTGAGGTCCGCGGCGGCGTTCATGGCGCCCTTCTTGACCGCCTGCCAGAACTGGTGCTGGAAGCCTTTGGAGATGAGCGGAATGTACATCTTACCGCTGTCGGCCGCTTTGTCTCCGCGTCCGGCCGCGAAGGCGCCGGCGCCGGCGATGGCCGCGCAGGCCACGATGGCTAGGAACTTCTTCATACTCTTTTCCTCCTTACATTATGCGAACGGCGCGACGGCCGTTGTTGCCTATTTTACGCGGCGGCGGACGATGTCCAGGTAGACGGCGCCGATGACGATGAGGCCGGTGACGACCATCTGCCACTCCTGCGGCACCGACAGGATGCGCAGGCCGTTGGTGAGCACCGTGATGATGAAGGCGCCGATGACTGTTCCCAGGATGGTCCCTTCGCCGCCGGAGAGAGAGGTTCCGCCGATGACCGCCGCGGCGATCGCGTCCAGCTCGTAGCCCGCGCCGAGCGCCGGCTGGGCGGACTGCAGGCGGCTGGCCATGACGATGCCGGCCACGCCCGCGAACGCGCCGCCGAGGGCGTAGATGCCCATCTTCCACGCGTCGGTGTTGATGCCCGACAGCCGGGCGGCTTCCTCGTTGCTGCCGATCGCGAAGGTGTAGCGGCCGAGCACGGTCTTGGACAGGATGAACCAGGCCAGGATCGCCATGACGAAGAAGATGACGACGCCCATCGGGATGCCGAAAACGGGCATGGTCGCGATGTTGGCGAAGACTGGGGTATCGACGAAATAGATCGGCTTCACGCCCGAGAAGATCAGGTTGAGGCCCTTGGTGATCATCATCATGCCGAGGGTCGCGATGAAAGGCGGCACCTTGAGCTTGGCGATCGAGAAGCCGTTGATCAGGCCGCAGAGCCCGCCGGCCAGGACGCCCGCGGCCACGCCGACGGGAATCGGCAGTCCCCACATGGTGATGAAGACGCCCGCCATCACGGAGCCGAAGGTCATGACCGTGCCGATGGACAGGTCGATGCCGCCGGTCACGATGATGAAGGTTATGCCCACCGCCAGGATGCCGTTGACGGCGGTGGCCAGCAGGATTCCGATCAGGTTTTCCGTCCGGAAGAAATTCGGGGAGGCGATGGTGAAGATGATCACCAGAAGGATCAGGCTCGCGAACGCGAGCAGGGTCTGGGTCGCCTTGGAGTTCTTCGGCTTCAGTTTCGACTGGATGTTTGCCATGGTCCTTTCCCTTACGCCCGCATCGTGGCGAAGTGCATGATGGATTCCTGCGTGCACTCGTCGGCCCGCAGCGTGCCCGTGATCCGGCCCTCGCACATCACCACGACGCGGTGGCTCATGCGCAGGATCTCGGGCAGTTCGGAAGAAATCATGATGATGGATTTGCCTTGGTCGGCCAGCTCGTTGAGGAGCTTGTAGATCTCGCTCTTGGCGCCGACGTCGATGCCGCGGGTCGGCTCGTCGAAGATGAGGATGTCGCAGTCGCGCACCAGCCACTTGCCGATGACGACCTTCTGCTGGTTGCCGCCGGAAAGGTTCCGGGTCCGCTGGTCGACGCTCGGCGTCTTGGTCTGCAGCCGGTCGACGTACTTGAGCGCTGTCTCGCGCGTCTTCTTCTCGTCGACCACTCCCAGGGGGCCGGCGAATTTTTCGAGCGACGCCATGACGGTGTTCGTCTCGACGCTGAGGCCGAGCGCGAGCCCGAACTGCTTGCGGTCTTCCGAAAGGTAGCCGATGCCGCATCGGACGGCGTCCTTCGGATGCTTGATCGACATGCGCTCGCCTTTGACGTAGATCTCGCCCGAGTCGATCGGGTCGGCGCCGAAGATCGCGCGCGCGGTCTCGGTGCGCCCCGCGCCGAGCAGTCCCGCGAAGCCGAGGATCTCCCCTTTATGGAGCTGGAAGGAAACGTCGCGGATCTTTTTGCCGCTGTTGAGCCCCTTCACCTCGAGCACGACCTCTTCCTTCTCCGCGTCGCCGTGGATGTGGGCGGTCTCGTAGATCTCCCGTCCGACCATGCGGCTGATGATCTTCTCGGTCGTCATGTCCTTCATTGGATTGGTGTCGATGTACTTTCCGTCCCGCATGACCGTGACCGTGTCGCAGATCACTTTGAGTTCGTCCATGCGGTGCGAGATGTAGACGATCCCCTTGCCCTGGTCGCGGAGCTTGCGGATGACGGCGAACAGGTCCTCGATCTCCGAATCGCTCAGGGCCGAGGTCGGCTCGTCCATGATGAGCACGTCCATGTTGAAGGAGAGCGCCTTGGCGATCTCGACCATCTGCTGCTTGGCGACCGTGAGCTCGGAAATGCGCACCCGCGGATCGAGGTCCAGGTGGATCATCTCGAACAGCGCCTTCGTCTTCTCGATGCTGTCCCGGTCGTCGACGAGGAACGGCATCCGCTTGGAATGCTCCCGGCCGATGAAGATGTTCTGGGCGGCCGTCAGATGCTTCATCAGGTTCAGCTCCTGATGGATGATGCTGATGCCCAAGCTCTGCGCGTGCTTTGTGTTGCCGATCTCCACGCTCTTGCCGCGGACTTCGATGGTGCCCGCATCCTTCTGGTAGACCCCCGAAAGGATCTTCATCAGCGTCGATTTGCCCGCGCCGTTTTCACCGATGAGCGCGTGGACCTCGCCCGCGTTCAGGGCGAATCGGCAATCGCTGAGGGCGTGGACGCCGGGGAAGTTCTTTTCGATCCCCTCCATCCGTACGAGAACCTCATTCATCCTGCTCGACCTCCGTTGTTCGAGTTTCAGGATCGATCCGTTTTCCGGAGGCGTAAATGCACGATTCTCTCAGGATTGGGTAAAAAGCTACTCGCGCGTCTCCCGTTCGGCGAAGGGGAAAAGGATTTTTTGGATTTCGGGCAGGTACATTTTTTCAGGGGTGATGAGCAGCGAGCCGGTGTCGATGAAGCGCTCCACCCGTTCGCCGTCGCTTACGGCCCGGGCCGCGCGCACGGCGAGGTATCCCATGTTGAAGGGCTGCTGGATGACCGTCGCGTCGATCCACCCTTCCTCCATGAGCTTTATCTCGAACAGCGAATTGTCGAAGCCGACCAGCTTCACGTCGCTCCGGCCGAGGTCGCGCAGCGCCCGGGCGACGCCGACGGTGGACACTTCGTTCAGGGCGAGGAAGCCGGCCAGGTCGGGGTGCTTCTTCAGGAGCGTCGAGGCGATGTCGTACGCGTTCTCCTCGAAATTGTTCGTGTACCAGGTTCCCAGGACGTCGAGGCCTCCGCTCACGCCGAGCGCCTTGGTCGCGCCGATCTCCCGCTCCATCGCCGTCGTCGCTCCCTTGATGTGGTTCACCAGGGCGATGGTCGCGCCCGGCTGCAGTATGCGCGCGATCTCGGCGCCCGCCTTTTCGCCCGCCTCGATGTTGTTGGTGGCGACGAAGCTGTCGGGCAGATCGCTCTTCACGCCGGAATCGACGGTAATCACTTTGATGCCTTCCCGGACGGCCCGCTCGACCGCGGGAACGAGGGCTTCGAAGTCGGTCGCCGCCAGGATGATCGCCGCGGGTTTCCCGTCGATGACGTCCGAGACGATCCGCAGCTGGCCGTCCACGTCGCTTTCGACCCACGGCCCTTGGATGGACAGTTCGACCTCGAACTCCTTGGCGGCTTCCGCCATGCCCGTTTTCACGACTTCCCAGAATTCCATGTTCGAATCGATGGTCTTGAGGACCGCGACGATGCGCACCGGCTCCCGCTGGGGGGCGGACCCCGCTATCAGCATGATGGCCAGGCTCCCGCCCAGCAGGATGCACAGCAACGCGAGCGGCGCGACAAGGGAGGCGATCCTTCTCATTGCTCCTCCACATCCTCGAGCGCCGGAAGCCGCACGTAGACGGTGGTGCCCTTGTCTTCGGCGCTCTCGAAATCGAGTCCGTATTCCCGCCCGAAATAGAGCTTTATCCGCTCGTCGACGTTGCGCACTCCCAGGCCGCTCCCCGTCTTCGATTCATGGTGCTCGCCGGAAAGCCGGGTGAGCGTCTCCAGGCTCATGCCGATTCCGTCGTCGTGCACGGACAGCTCGATTCCCTGGCCTTTCCGCCCTCCGCGTATCGTGACCTTCCCCGGGCTCGACTTGTTCTTGATGCCGTGGTAGATCGCGTTCTCCACCAGCGGCTGCAGAATGATCTTCACGGTCTTGTACCTCAGGATGTCCGCATCCACCGCTATCTCGTAGTCGAGCTTGTCCTTGTAGCGCATTTTCTGGATCGTGAGGTAATGCCCCACGTGCTCGATCTCGGAGCCGATCTCAATGATTTCCTTGCCCTTCCCGAGGCTGAGGCGGAACAGGCGGGCGAGCGCGGAAACCATCGTGATGACTTCCTGCTCCTTGCGGCCCTCCGCCATCCAGATGATCGAGTCGAGTGTGTTGTACAGGAAATGGGGGTTGATCTGCATCTGCAGGGCTTTGAGCTCGCTCTTCCGCTTCAGCTCCTGCTGTCGGTTGTTCTGCTCGATCAGCGCGCGGATCTCGGCGATCATGATGTTGAAATCCTTCCCCAGCTCGCCGATCTCGTCTTCGCTCTGAATGTCCACCCTGATGTCGAAATTCCCCATCTCCACGGCCTGCATCGATTTGCGCAACTGCTTGATCGGGCCCGAGATGCGCAGCGAAAGCATTATGGACAGGAGAACCGTCAGCGCGAAGAAGCCGAGTCCCCAGGCGGTGAAGGTCAGGCGTATCTCCCGGCGGTTCTCCACCAGCTCGCCGCGGAAATTCACCCCGACGATCTTCCATCCGGTCGAGCGCATGTCCGCGACGCTGTAGAGCTTCCCGTCGTCCGCGCCGCCGGCCGCGAAATAGTCGCCCTTGCCTTCGAGCACGTTTCGGATGTTTTCCCCCTTCAAGCCTCCGTAGATGAGCTGCTGCTGGGGGTGGTAGACGATATTGCCCTCGCGGTCGACGATGAATAGGTATCCGCGTTTCCCGAGCGCGACCGAGCCGCATATCTGGCTGATGACGTCGAATTTGAGGTCGACCAGGAGGATGCCGGCGCCCGCTCCGGTCCGGGCGTCGCGGATTTCCCGCGACAGGGTGATCACCCAGCGGTAGCGCCCCTTGATCGCGTTCTGCACGTGCGGCGTTGAGATGACCGGCTTCCCCGCCGCAGTCCGCGCCGCGGCGTACCAGGCGGCTTTCCGCGGATCGATCGCCGGGTTGAAGAGCAGCCCGTCCTGGTGCGTCACCGCCCGCCCGCCGTAGTCGAACACGGCCAGGAGCGAAACGTCGTTGCGGCTTCGGACGATGGTTCCCAGGATGTCCGAAGCCCTCCGCGCGTCGCCTCCGCGCAGGAATTCCTGCACGTCGGGGTTCGAATCGACGAAGGCCGAGACGCTCTCCATATAGTCGATGTAGGATTCGATGTTGGCCGCCACCTGGTCGATCAGCTGCTTGGTGTAGCGGCGGGAGCTCATGCGCGCCACCTCGTCGGTGAGAGCGAACGAAAGCATCACCGTGGAGACGATCATCGACACCGAGAGGAGCGAGAACGCGATGGCCATCGTGATCTGGATGGACCTGAACCGCCCCCGCCGCTCAGTCCTGCTCATCGTCCTGCCCGCTGCGGTAGCGCGTCGGCGTCTCCCCGACGGCCTTCCTGAAGCTGAGGCTGAAGTAGTGCGCGTCGCGGTATCCGACCCGCTCGGCGACCTCGTACGATTTGAGGCCCGAGGTCCGCAGCAGCTCTTTCGCCTTCTCGATGCGGACTTCCGTCAGGTATTCCACGAAGGTCTTCTCGGTGAACTTCTTGAATATCGAACTGAAGTAGCTGGTGCTGATGTACAGGTCCTTGCAGAGCGCCGGCAGGGATAGATCCGGATCTTCGTAGCGGGACTCGATGTACTCGGCCGCCTCGCGCGCCTTGGCCTGCGCGAAATTCTCCTGGCGGGAGCGGAGGTAGGAGACGATCCGCTCCACCAGCGCGCGGAACCAGCTTCGGGCGAGGTCGGGCGTCTTGAGTTCCCGAAGCTCGACGAAAGGATCGGCGCTTCCCTCGAATATCTCCCGTTCCGGAATTTCCAGGTCGTCAAGAAGCTGGACCACGGCGGCCAGCGTTCCGCGCAGCGTGCGGCGGTACTCGTCGACTCCCCGGTCGGCGGCGCGGAAGGATGCGGCCATTTCGTCGATAGCTTTTAGCGCGGGCTCGAGCGAGGCCGTCCTGATAGCGGCGCAGGCGATTTTTCCCCAACTGGCGTCCCGCTCCCGATCGGGGCCGCTCCTGCCGGTCAGCTCGCGCCGCGTCGTGATCGAGCCGCCGCCGCGCACCTGCCCGAGGGCGAGCGCGTCGAGCGCTCCCCGGTAGGATTCGCTCAGCCGCTCGACCCCGTCTACGGGATCTCCCAGCCCGATGCTGACCGACGCGAAGCCCGCGCGGAACAGACGCGTCCTGACCGCCTCGGCGGCTTTCAGCGCCTCCCGGAAGAGCCCGTCCTTGGCGTCTCCCCAGGACACGACGACCATCCGGTCCTCGCCGTCCTGGAAAGCGAGCGCGGAGACCCGGTTCCCGGACGCGCTTTCCTCGAGCACGCGCTCGAGCACGTTCCGCTCGGCGATGAGGTCCAGGTCGAAATCGGCCCGTTCGGGCCTGCGGTCGAAATCGATCACGGCGGCGTGGTAGGCGCTCCCGCCTGAGGGGAAGGGGATGCCGAGCCGTTCCGCGCGATCCGCGCCGTCCCGCAGCGTGCCCGAGACCAGCTGGTTGAGGAAGCGTTCCCGCAGCAGCGGCAGGCTTTCGGCGAGCTGCCGCTTCAGGCGCTCGATGTCCCTCCGCTCGCCGTGCTCCTCGTCGAGCGTCGCCTTGAGCTTTTCGAGCGTCGCCTTGAATTCGGAAGGCGTCAGCGGCTTCAGGATGAAATCGTGGACCTGCAGCTTGAGCGCCTTGCGGGCGTACTCGAAGTCGTCGAAGCCGGTGAGGATGAGCACTTTCGTCGCCGGGGAGAGCGACTGTATCCGCTCGGCGAGCGTCAGCCCGTCCATGAAGGGCATGTTGATGTCGGTCATGACGACGTCGGGGGCATCGCGCTCGATCAGCTCGAGCGCTTCGGCTCCGTCCGCGCAGGCTCCGGCGAAGCGGAAGCCGAGGCTTTCCCAGGGGACGTTGTCGCGTATGCCTTCCCGTATTTCGGGTTCGTCGTCGACGATGACGAAGGTGTACGATTCCGGATCCACGGCAACGATTGTAACCCGGTTTTTATTTCTGCGGGCTAAAAACGCGCCGTCAGCGGGGGCCGCTTCTGCGCTCGCGCCGCCACGCTCCCGGAGAAACGCCTTCGGTTCTCTTGAAGGCGATATGGAAGCGCTGCAGAGCGCCGAAGCCGCTTTCCCGGGCGACCTCGTCGAGCGTCATCGACGTGGACGCGAGCAGGCCCTTCGCCCGCTCCACGCGGGCTTCCACGATCGCTTCGTGCGGCGATTTGCCCCAAGCCGCCTTGAACCGGCGTTCGAGCGATCGGCGCGAGAGCGGGAAGGCCGCCGCGAGGTCTCCCGCGTCCACGCCGCGCGGCGCGTTCGTTCGTATCCAGGAGAGGGCCCGCGACGCCAGCTCGTCGTCGGCGACCGCCGTGCGGGTGCTCTCCCGCTCGACGATTTCCCGCGGCATGACGCGGACGCTGCGTTCGGGATTTCTTCCATCCAGGACGTCTTCCAGCATGCGGGCCGCGGCTCTGCCGATGCCCTCGCAGTCGAGCCGCACGCTCGACAAGGACGGCGCCGCCAGCTCGCAGATCAGGTCCTCGTCGTCGGTTCCGAGGATGGCCAGCTGATCGGGCACCGCGATGCCCCGCCTCCGGCACGCTTCGGCCGTTTTGAGCCCCGCCCGATCGTTGCACGCGTAGAGCGCGCTCGGGGAGGGCAGCGACCGGAGGAAGTCCTCGAGCTCGTCCGTTCCTTCCCGCAGTTCCTTCCACCATTGGAGCGGCCGCTCGAAGGCGGGCAGCCGCGCGTCTTCGCGGCCGATCGCTTCCGCGAAGCCTTTTCTCCGTTTGGCCGACCACTCGGCCCGGCCGACGCCGCAGAAGGCGAAAGAGGCGAAGCCGATGCCGCGCAGGTATTCGCCTGCTCTCAGCCCGGTGAGGAAATCGTCGTTGTTCGATTCGAGGAACGGCGCCGATGCGGCGCCGGAGAAGGGGAAGGCCCCGGCGATGTCGACGACGGGTATGCCCAAAGCCGCGAGTTCCCGCGCAGCCTCGGGGCTTTCGACTCGGGCGATGATGCCGTCGGGCCGGCGCGTCAGGGCCGATCCGTCGGCATCCTGCCCGCTGAAATCGCGGCTGACCGCTCCGTACAGGTTCCAGTCGCCGCGTTCCTTCGCGTAACGGATCACGCCGCGGGCGGCGGCCCGTCCGTAGGCGTCGTCCAGGCCGACCCTGAGTTCTATGGTGCGCATGCCGCAAAAGTATATGCGGCTTGCGCGAAAAACCCAGAGCCTTTTGCCGGAATGCTCAGCGGACGGGGATCGAAAGCTCCTTGAGGCGCGCCTCGAGCTGCTTCCGGAGCGCGTCGGCGTCCGCCTCGGGGATGTCCATGAGCGGACGGCGCATGTGCCCCATGTCGATGCCGCGGAGCTTCAGCGCCGCCTTGAAGTAGCCCATGTTGCTGCCGTTCTTGAGCATCTCGCAGATGCCGTAGGCGTCGCGCTGCATCTTCCGCGCCTTTTCCAGGTCGCCCTTCTTGAAGGCTTCGTAGGTGGCTACGAAAGGTTCGGGGCAGACGCCTGAAATGCCTGACACGGTGCCGTCGCAGCCGAGGCTGAGCCCCGCGAGGAACAGCCGATCGGTGCCGACGACGACGGAAAAGCCGTCCTTGATTTGGAGGTATTCGCTGGTCCTGAGCATATCGGCGTAGCTGTACTTGATGCCGACGACGTTCGGACAGCGTTCGACGATCTTCTTGACGACGTCGGTCTTGAGGTCGTTCGACGCGCACTGGGGAATGCCGTAGAGGTACAGGGGATAATCGGCGGGTATGCTCTTGGACACCGCGTCGTAGTATTCGACCATCTCGCGGTCGTTCACGCCGAAATACGCCGGGGTGACGACGCCGACGCCGTCGGCTCCGACGTCCTTCGCGTGCCGGGACAGCTCGATGGTGTCTTTGAGCGTCATCGCTCCGGTGTGGATATAGACGGTCGCCCTTCCGGCCGCGGCCTTCACTACCGTTTCCGCGATCTTCTTGCGCTCCTCGACCGACATCAGGAACATCTCGCCGGTCGTGCCGGTCGGATACAGGCAGTGGACGCCCTTGCCGATGAGCCAGTCGGTCAGCTTCGCCATCGCGCCGAGGTCCACCTGGTCGTTTCCGTCGAACGGCGTGACCATAGCCGTGATGACGCCATACAGTTTCTTCATTTCCGACTCCTTGATCCTATCGATTCAGCGGGGACTGCCCGCCTCCGCGCACCATTTCGCAGCCCCGGCAAGGATGATCGCCGCGGCCGTCGCTCCCGGGTCGCGCTTGCCGATCGAGCTTTCCCCGAAGACGGCCGCCTTCCCGTACGTGGATTTCAGTTTCTTAGTCTCCTCGACGCCCGCCTCGGCGCCCGCGGCGGCGGCGGCGCCGGCCGCGGCCAAATCGGCGCCGGCCGCTATCGCCTTCTCCGAGGCTTCGATCGCGGGGTACAGGGCGTCCAGGATCGTCTTCTCTCCGCGCTTGGCCTTGCCCCTCGCGGCGATGCCTTCGGCCGCCGCCTTCAGCATCCCGAGCGCGGTTTCCGCGTCGAGCTCTTCCTTGCCCTTGATGGCTTTTCCCGCGCGGACGATGCCGATGGACACGAGCGTCCCCATCGTCGACGGCGCCTTCTCCGCCATTTCGAAGCCCGCCTGCGTCAGCAGCTCGGAGGCGGAATCGGAAGCGTCCGCTCCCCGGACGTATTCGAGCGCGGCTCCCAGGCCGTTGCCCATCGAGAGGCCGAGGTCTCCGTCGCCGAGCTCCTGGTCGAGGAGGGTGAGCGTGTCGCGCTCCGCGACGACCGCCGCGTGGACCGCGGCCAGGAGTCCTTCGAGCGCGGCTTTGTCCAGCTTCATCGCGCCGCTCCGAATTGGCGGTAGAACGGCGTTTCGCAGGGCTCATCCAGGTATCCGGCCAATTCGCCGTCCAGGGCGATGACCGAGATCGACATGCCGGCCATTTCCATCGAA
>QKCO01000048.1 GCA_003245635.1 Treponema sp. | reverse complement strand
CGGTGGCGATGTTGACGGCGCCCATGACCGCCATGGCGGCGGGAAACAGGGCGAGCGCCAGACCGCGCCGGTTGGCCGAGAACGCGTTGAACGCGCTGAAGTCGGCGTACGATTTCGGGGTGAGGACCGTCTCGACGTCGACGGACGGTTCTATCGTCGCGTTTGATGAACTCATAAGACATATTACCGGTTAGAAAAACGTTTTACAATCTTTTCCGCATTTCACGTCTGTATTTTTCTTATTGCGTATACAGTGCACAATATATTTTTATTATGCAAAAAAAATCACAATAAATTTGACATAAATGGAATATGGGTTCACTATTTCGGAACGAAAACGTTTTAGTTCGATGAGCGTGACGGAAGGTAGACGACGTGCCCAAACGGATTACGATTCTTGACATCGCCCATCGGGTCGGCGTTTCCGCCGGGACCGTCCATCGCGCGCTCACCGTCCATCGCGCGCTCACCGGCAAGAGCGGCGTCAGCGAGCCCGTCCGTGCCGCAATCATCGCCGAGGCCAAGATCAGCGGATACCGGCCCAACTACGTCGCCTCTTCGCTCAAGCGCAAGAAACTGCGGGTCGCCGCCTCCTTTCCGGGCCTGACCGAAAGCAACCGTTATTTCTATTCGTTCATCTGGCAGGGGTTCCGCGACTATGCGCGTGAAGCCGGCGACTACAACCTCGAACTGATCGAGCTCCCTTTCTTCGAGGGCGAGGCGGGGCAGGCGGCGGAGCTCGATTCTCTGATCGCTCGCTACCCCGAAGGCGTTGACGGACTGGTGACCGTCGGGCCTATCGACCGGCGGGCGGCGCCGGCCCTCATGCGCTGCGCCGAGGGGGGCATCCCCATCGCGCTCGCCTGCGACGATTCGGAGGGGCTCGCCCGGCTCGGCTGCGTGCTGGTGGACCACGACGTCACCGGCCGGATGATGGCCGAGCAGATCTTCAGCCAGATAGGACCGGACGGCGCGGTCGTGCTCCTGGCCGGCGATATGCTCGTGCCCGCCCATTACGGAGTCGTGAAAGGCTTCGAGGCGTACATGGCGGACCACGGACTCTCCAATGAATTGGTGAAGGTGTACGGCTACCTCAACAGCGAGGACCTCAAGCTCCGGACGATCGAGGCGTTCCGCAAGACCGGGCGCTTCGCGGCCGCCTGCTGCGTCTGCGCGCGCGGCACCGTGGTGATGGCCGAAGCGCTGCGGGAGACGGGCTTCGCCGGCAAGGTCCGCGCGATCGGCAGCGACGTGTTCGACGAGAACGCGCGGAGCCTCCGCGAAGGTACGCTCACGAACCTCGTCTACAAGGACCCCTACGGCCAGGCCTACCGCGCGTCCAGGATCCTGCTCAATTTTCTGATCAAGGGCCAGAAGCCGCTATCCGACACGCAGTTCGTCGAGAGCGTCATGGTGTTCCGGAGCAATCTGGGGCAATACGAATCGGGATCTTACAGAGGAAATCTGTAAAGAATATAGGAGGAAACCCAATGAAGAAGTACCTAGCGACCGTCGTGGCGCTGGCTGCTGCGACGGCCCTGCTCGCCGGCTGCGGCGCGAAAGCCGAGAAGAAGGCCGCCGCCGCTCCGGAGAAGAAGACCTACCAGCTCAAGTACGCCGAGCTCAACCCTAACGGCCACATCATGGACAACTGCGGCGACGAGTTCGCCCGCCTGGTCAAGGAGAAGTCCGGCGGCCGCATCACCATCGACGTATTCCCCGCCGGCCAGCTCGGCGACGAGAAGACCGCCTACCAGACCCTCCAGATGGGCGGCGGCGCCATCGACATCGCGCGCGGCAACACCAACAGCCTCGGCGACTTCGGCGCCAAGAAGCTCACCCTCTTCGGCCTGCCCTTCACCTTCCGCGACCGCGAGCACCTGTGGAAGGTCCTCAACAGCGAAATCGGCCAGTCCTACCTGAAGGAGATGCAGGAGATCAATTCCGGCATGGTCGGCCTGTTCTACCTGGACGAGGGCGCCCGCAACTTCTTCACCGGCAACAAGAAGCCGATCAAGGCCTTCGCCGACTTCAAGGGCAAGAAGCTGCGCGTCCCGACGACCAACCTCATGAGCGACACGGTCGCCGCCCTCGGCGCCCAGTCCACGCCCATCTCCTTCTCCGAGCTGTACTCCGCGCTCCAGACCGGCGCGGTCGACGGCGCCGAGCAGCCGCACTCCGGCTACGCGTCCAACAAGTTCTACGAGGTCGCTCCCAACTACCTCTTG
The DNA here is from genome assembly GCA_003245635.1 of Treponema sp. GTDB lineage: Bacteria > Spirochaetota > Spirochaetia > Treponematales > Breznakiellaceae > SZUA-426. The sequence continues at coordinate 9,853 of QKCO01000048.1, read as the reverse complement.
ACCGGCCACACCTACAGCCCCTCCATCGTCCTGATGAGCGCGAAGGTCTGGGACGCCATGGACGCCGAGGCGCAGAAGATCATCATGGAAGCCGGCAAGGAAACCGAGAACTGGAACAAGTCCAACATCGAGAAGCTCGACGCCGACCTGCTCGAGCAGATCAAGAAGGCGGGCGCCAACGTGATCGAGGTCAAGGACAAGACCCCGTACATCGAAGCCCTCAAGCCCATCATTCCGAAGTACAGCGCCGGCCTCGAGGCCGAGTACCAGGCCATCCTCGCCAAGTAAGCTCTCCGCGGGATGCCTTCCCGGCATCCCGCCGCTTCGCCCGACCGGACGCCGAACAGCCGCGCGCGCGATCGTTCGGCAACCTCAGAATGGAGTCGCCGTGAAAATTTCTTCCGTCGTCAAATTCTTCGACGCAGTCGATTTCGTGTTCATGAGCTTCTGCAAGCTCTGCTTCATCGGCATGGTCGTCATCACTTCCTACGTCGTCTTCGGCCGTTTCGTGCTGAACAAGAGCCCCGTCTGGGGCGAACCCATCGTGCTGATGTGCATGGTCTACATGTCGCTCATCAGCGCCTCGCTCGCCATCCGCAAGGATACGCATATCCGGATGACGATCATCGACCTCTTCGTCCCCGAGAAAGTCATCGCGGTCTGCAAGGCCTGCGCTCAGGTCATGATCTTCGGCTTCTCGATCTTCATGATCTTCAACGGCTGGCAGTTCGCCATGCTCGCCGGAAAGAACGTCATCACCGGCGTCGGCATCAAGTCGATGTGGCTGTACCTGTCCGTTCCGGTGGCCGGCGTCGCGCTCGCGCTGATGGAGATCGAATGGTTCATCAAATTCGTCGCCCGGCGCATCTCCGAAAGGCTGGAATAGCATGGAAACCAACACCGTCGCCGTCCTCATCCTGGTCGGCTCGTTCTTCGTCATGATCATCGCCCGTTTCCCGATCGCCTTCGCGATCGGCATCTCGAGCGTCTTCACGGTCATCTACCTGGGCCTCCCGATCATGCAGATCGCCCAGCTCATGGTGCGCGGCGTGAACGTCTTCACGCTCATGGCCGTGCCCTTCTTCATCATCGCCGGCGAGATCATGGGCGCGGGCGGCATCTCCAAGCGGCTGATATCGCTTTCGGACGCGCTGGTCGGCTGGCTGCGCGGCGGGCTCGCGATGGTCAACATCGTCGCGTCCATGTTCTTCGGCGGCATCTCCGGCTCCTCCACCGCCGACACCGCGTCCCTGGGCACCATCCTCATCCCGATGATGAAGGCCCAGGGCTACGACGAGGAGTTCGCCACCAACGTCACGATGACCAGCTCGGTGCAGGGCCTCCTGATTCCGCCGAGCCACAACATGGTCCTCTACGCGATGGTCGCCGGCGGGGTCTCGATCGGCCGCCTGTTCCTGGCCGGCTTCATCCCCGGCATTACGCTCGGCATCGCGCTTATGATCTACAGCTACATCCTCGCGGTGAAGCGGAAATACCCCAAGGGAACACCCTTCAGCATCAGCCACGTCATCCGCAGCATTTTCGAGTCCGTCTGGGGCCTGTTCACGGTCATGATTGTCGTCGTCGGCGTCGTCGCGGGCATCTTCACCGCGACCGAATCGGCCGCCATCGCCGTCGTCTGGTCCATCCTGGTGAGTATCTTCATCTACCGGGAGATCAAGATCACCGACCTCTGGCAGATCATGGAACGCTCGCTCAACACCCTGGCGATCGTCCTCATCCTGATCTCCACCTCCACCGTCTTCGGCTGGCTCCTGACCTACCTCAAGATGCCGGCGATGGTCGCCGGGGCGATCTTCGGGATAACGACCAACAAATACCTGGTCATGATGATCATCAACGTGCTGCTGCTGGTGCTCGGCACGATCATGGACATGTCCGCCATCATCCTGGTGGCCACGCCGATTATCCTGCCGATCGCGATGGAGATCGGCATCGATCCGGTCCATTTCGGGGCGATCATGATCCTCAACCTCGGCATCGGCCTGATCACGCCGCCGGTCGGCGGGACCTTGTTCGTCGGCAGCGCCGTCTCGGGCGTCAAGATCGAACGCCTGGTGAAGACGCTGTTGCCCTTCTACGCGGTCATGGTGATCGTCCTCCTGGTCATCACCTACGTGCCGGGCCTGGTGATGTGGCTGCCGAACCTCATGATGCCGCTGGCAGTCGGCTGATCGGGGCGGAACCATGGACGCTTCCCTTTCCGAGCGCCTCCGGGGCGCCTCGCTCGACGCGTACCCGCTCCACGACGGGCGGCCGCGCGGAGCGGTCGTGGTCTGCCCCGGCGGCGGGTACTCCTCCGTTTCTCCGCGGGAGGGGGAGCCGGTGGCCCGCGCGTTCAACCGCGCCGGATACCACGCCTTCGTGCTCCGCTATTCCTGCGCGGCCTCGCCGCTGGGCTGGGAGCCCCTGCGCCAGCTATCCCGCGCGGTCGCGCTGATCAGAAGCGCCGCCGCCGAGCTGTCGATCGATCCGGCCGACGTCTCGGTCTGCGGCTTCTCCGCCGGCGGCCACCTGGCGGCGAGCCTGGGCGTCTTCTGGAACGATCCCGAGCGCTTCGCGCCGGGGACAGAGCTCGAGGCGCACCGGCCCGACGCGCTCGTGCTGGCCTACCCGGTGATCAGTTCGGGCGACTGCGCCCACCGCTCCAGCTTCGAGCGCCTGGCGGGTCCCGACCGGGCCGCGCAGGAGGCGTTCTCCCTCGAACGTTTCGCAGGCGCGCATACGCCGCCGACTTTTCTCTGGCACACGGCGGAGGACCGGGACGTCCCCATCCGCAACAGCCTTCTCTTTTTCGAGGCCCTCTTGGCGGCGGGTGTTTCCGCTGAGCTGCACGTGTTTCCCCGCGGCGTCCACGGGCTTTCCCTGGCGACGCCCGACGTCGCCGAAATCGCCAAGGACCGCTACCCCGATGCGCGCGTCGCCGGATGGTTCGATCTCGCGGTCTCCTGGCTCGCCGACCGCGCCGCCCTGCGCGGCTCGTCTTCTTCGATCGACAGGAAATAGGAATCAGGTATGGAAAAGCAGACTTCGACATTCGATTCGAGCGTCGCCGACGCTCAAGGCACTTCGGTGAAGCCGCTGCCGGCCGACCGCTTCGACTCGGCCGCCTACGCGGATTATGCCCTATCTCTCGAGGAGCGCTGCGCGGCCTTCGCCGCCGCTTCCTCGGGCGTCCTCGTGCATCGGCGCTTCCGCGCGCCGGAGGTGTTCTCCTGGGCCTCGGCCGACATGAAGGCTTCCCTCGAGCTTCAGCTCGGCGCGCTCGACGCGAGCCGCGCCTACGCGATGGACGTCCCCAACTTCCTCGAGCCCTGGTACGGCATCGGCTACGTGGCTAGCGCCTTCGGGGCCGAGTACCTGTGGCCCGCGGGACAGGCGCCCGCGACCGAGCCGGTATTCGAGGATCTCGACGCCGCGCTCGCCTGCGACCCGGTTCCGATCGAGAATACGCCCGCCGGGAAGCGCATCCTCGAGATGATCGAGTACTTCCTGGACGCCACCGGCGGCAAGGTGCCGATGTCCTGCTCGGACGTGCAGTCGCCGCTCAACGCGACGACCGCGCTGTTCCCGACCTCGACCTTCTTCATGGACGCGCTCGACCGGCCCGAGGACGTCGCGGTCCTGCTCGGCCGCGTCGTCGATTTGTCGGTCGCTTTCTTCAAGAAGCAGGCCGCGCTCATCGGCGGCGCCCTCGTGCGGCCCGGCCACGGCTTCGCCTCCTCCCGGCATTTCGCCGGTCTCGGCGCGAGCGACGACAACTCGGTCATGGTGTCCCCGGACACCTACCGCGAACTGTTCGCGCCCGCCCTCGAGCGCTTCGGCGCGGAAACCGGCGGCACCGTCTTCCACTCCTGCGGCAACTGGAGCTCGAAGATCCCGACCGTGAACTCGCTCGCGGGCCTCAGGACCGTTGACGCCGCGCTCACCGCGCGCACCGACCCCGATCCGAATCCGCCGGAGGCCTTCGGCGATGCCTTCGCCGGGACCGGCGTGACTCTGAACGCCCGCATGGTCGGAAGCGCTGATGAAGTCGCCGCTTCCTTCGCGCGCCTTTATCGGCCGGGACTGAAGAGCATCGTCGTCACCTATTGCGATACCGCCAAGGAACAGCAGCGCGCCTACGACCGCATCAAGGAGATCGCTTCGTCATGAGCCTCCGTTCTACGATACCGTACCCCGTCGACATCGTGCTGCACCCGGACTGGTGGCACGACCGAGAGGGCCTCAGCTTCGACGAGGACTTCTTCTACCATCCCGCCCGCCGCGTCGAAGCAGAGGCGGCCATGGAGAAAGCGCTCTACGAGCGCTGGGGCCGTTGGGGTCTCGGATCGGACGGCGAGGGCGCCGCTCCGCAGGTCGGCGCGGTGCACCTGGCCGCGGGCTTCATGGTCTCCGAGATGCTCGGCTGCAAGGTCGACTACCTCGAGTCGGGGCCGCCGCTCGTACACGCGGCCGAGATCGATCGCTTGGCGCTGCCGGACTCCGACCCCTTCGGCACGCCGGCCTTCAAGCGCTTCGAATCAATGGTAGAAAAGCTCGAAACCACGCACGGAACCATCCGGGGCGACGTCAACTGGGGCGGCGTGTTGAATATCGCCCTGGATATTCGGGGACAGAGCATCTTCACCGACGTGTACGACGAACCGGAGGCGACGGCCGCCTTCTTCGACGGAATTTCCCGGACGCTCGAAAAGTTCACCGCGGGCATCTCCGCGAAGACGGGCTCGACTTCCGTTTCCGTCAACCGCATCGTCCGCGCGTTCGACCGGCCGGTGTTTTTGCATTCCGAGTGCAGCCATACCATGGTCTCAGAGGCCGTATACGACGAATTCCTGTTCAACTACGACGCCGCCTGGAGCCGTTCTCGGGAGCCCTTCGGCATCCACTACTGCGGCGCCGATCCTCACCGCTTCGCCTCTGCTTTCGCGCGGCTGCCGCGGCTCGATTTCCTCGATCTCGGATGGGGCGGCGACGTGGCGCTGCTGCGGAAAGCCCTGCCGGACACTTTCTTCAGCATCCGGCTTTCGCCGACCGAGATTTCGTCGATGGACGAAGCGTCGATCCGCTCGACCGTCGCGCGGCTGGCCGCCGACTCGGGCGATCCGATGCTGACCGGCTTCTGCTGCGTGAACATGGACCGCTCGGTGAAGGACGAAACGATCGCCGCGCTGCTTCAGGCGGTTGCGGACCTGCGTTCCGGGACCTTGAGCGCAAACTGAAAGGCTGATTTCAGCGCCGCCGCTTCTTCATCTCGTAGAGGCGGCGGTCGGCGGCGGCGGTGAGCTCGTCGAGCGTCTTGCCGTCGTCCGGGTACTTCGCCGCGCCGAAGCAGAAGGATGCCGTAAAGCTTGTGCCCGCGTAGGAAAGGGACGCCGCGCCGAGCCGTTCCCGGGTTTCCTCCAGCGCGCGCTCCATCGATTCGGTGTCGGAGGTATGGTAGAGGGCGATGTACTCGTCGCCGCCGTAGCGCCCGACGAAGTCCGTTTTCCGCCGGCCCTCGCGCAGGGCGTCGGCGATCGCCTTGAGCATCAGGTCTCCCGCCTGGTGCCCGATCCCATCGTTCGTCCGCTTCAGTCCGTCCGCGTCGAACAGGGCGAGCGTGAAGCTTTCCCCGTAGCGTTCCGCCCGCGCCAGCTCGATGCCGAACAGCTCCTCGAAATACCGGCGCGTATAGAGGCCGGTGAGCGCGTCCGTCCGCGAGCTTTCGATGCGGCTGCGGTAGAGGCCGCGGACGAGCAGGCAGACTTCGATCTGCGCGGTGAAGCGCTCGACGATGCGGACGTCCTCGGCGACGAAAACCCGCGCCCGAGGCGAATCGAGGTTGAGCTGCCCGTACAGGCGTCCGCCGGCGTACAGCGGAGCGCTGATGACCGACTGGTAGCGCCAGACCCCCTGCTCCGGAAGGCGAACCTGCCTTTCGAGCGTCTTCCGCGAAATGAGCCGCGCTCCGTCGATGTTCCCACCGGATTCCACGAAAAGGAAGGAACGCTCGAGCGGCAGCTTGAATGCGGCGGCGTACGCGGCGCTGTAGCCGCGCGAGGCAGCGCAACTGAGCTCGTTGTTTTCATCCAGGACGAGCACCGTGCCTTGGCCGACGTGGGGGAAAATGCGGAACAGGTACTCGAGGATGGTGTCGTAGATGTACTCCATATCCTCGTTGAGGAGCAGCGCGCGGTTGATCTCCACGCTCATATCGGCCAGGAGCGACAGCCGCCGCGATATCCTTGCGATGTCGACCGCCGAGAGGGCCAGCAGCAGGAGGCCTGCGAGTCCTGCTGCGAGGAAAACGCTGAAGAAGAGAATCGGCCTGACGCCGCCGCCCATCAGCGGGGCCAGCACATGGCCGACGGTTAGGCTGAGGCCCGAAAAGAGTATGAGCGCGTTTCCGAAGATGAATTTCCAGGCGACCAGCGGCTTATGCATCGGTTGGGACTATTCTACTTCCGATGTTCTTTGCGCGCCACCTTTTTGGCGATTTCCGCTTCGGCCGCGGCGATATTCCGCACGATCAGGGGATGGCGCACCAGAGCCGCCGCTCGCCTGAAGTGTCCGAGCGCCGCCTCCGGGTCGCCGCGTTCGGAGAGCGCGATGGCTCCCGCGTTGTTGAGCGCCGGCCAGTGGGTCGGATCGAGTTCGGCGGCCTCCGTGAACGATTCGTACGCGGCGGCTCGGTCTCCTACGTCCCGTTGCCGTTCTCCTGCCGAGAAGGCCTCCGCCGCCTTCCGCGCACGCTCGAAGAGCTTTGCGTCGCGGCAGACGGCCAGGCGCGCGGCGAGGAAGGCCGCGTCGGGTTCCCGCGCGGCTTCCGGAAAGGCGGCCGCCGCCGCGTAGCGCCGCCCGCTCCCGCGCGCGTCTCCGGCCGCGTAGGCGATGTCGGCCAGGCTTCGGTGGCGCTGGTAGCTTTCGCCGTAGAGCGCCTCCTCCCGCCGGAGGTAGGACGCGGCTCCCTCCGAGTCGCCCCGGGCGAGCAGGATGACGCCCAGGTTGCGGAGCACCCGGGGCGACTCCGGTTCGGTCCGTTCGAGGCGCCGGAACCATTTCTCGGCGCGTTCGTAGTCGCCCTGCGCATAGGCGTTGAGCCCGAATCGTTCGGAAAGGCTGTCGAGCAGTTTCATGCGGGGATTCACCTCGAAGGGGATTGTCCGGGCGGGTTCAGCGAACCCTCCCGGACGGATCGTCGTCGGACTTGAATTACATGAAGAACGAAAGGATCGTGACGCAGATCATCGCCACGACGCCTTCGGCCGCGGTCGCCGACGTGTAGACCTTATACGCCGTGTTGACCGGCATGTTGGAGAACTGGGAAACGACCCAGAAGTAGGAGTCGTTCGCGTGCGAGACGACCATCGCGCCCGCGCCGATCGCGATGACGGTGAGGGCCGGGTCGAGCCCGAGCGTCGCGAGCATCGGGGCGATGATGCCCGAGGTCGTGACGATGGCCACCGTGGAGGACCCCTGCGCCGTCTTGAGCGCGGCGGAGATGATGAACGGCAGCAGCACGCCGAGGGGGAGGGCCGTCATGTTCGTCTTGATGAAGTCGGCGATGGGCGACTTCGCGAGGATGGCGCCGAAGGAGCCGCCGGCGGCGGTGATGACCAGGATGATGGCCGAATCCTTGATGCCCTTGGACATCCAGTCGGAGATGGCTGTCTTGAATTCGCCCTTGCGGACCAGGAGCAGCGCGAAGCACATGCCGATGATGAGCGCGACCACCGGGTCTCCGAGGAAGGACAGGAGCTTCTGGAAGCCCTCCTTGCCGAAGGGCTTGGTCGGGTATTCGGCGACCGTCTTCATGAAGATAAGGAGGAGCGGCACCACGATGGGCAGGAACGAGAGCGCCGTGCTCGGGAGCTTCCCGTACTTCTTCACGATGTCCGAATACGATTCGCTGACGTCCGGCTCGATGTAGTATTTCTTGGCGACCTTGGTCGCCCACAGGAGGCCGGCGAGCGCCGCGGGGATGGCGACCAGCACGCCGAAGACGATCACCTTGCCGAGGTCCGCGTTGAGCGCGGCGGCGGCCGCGAGGGGGCCGGGGGTCGGCGGCACCATGACGTGCGTCGCGTACAGGCCCGTGGCGAGCGCGACGGCCATGACGGACATCGAGGTTCCCGATTCCTTGGCAAGGGCCTTGTTGAGGGGATTGAGGATGACGTAGCCGGAGTCGCAGAAGACGGGGATGGAGACGACGTAGCCGGCGATGTTCATCGCCAACGGCGCGCGCTTCTTGCCGACCAGCTTCAGGATGGATTCGGTCATCGCGAGCGCGGCGCCGGTCTCCTCGAGGATCGTCCCCATGATCGTACCGACGACGATGACGATGCCGATGTTCGTCAGCGTGCCGCCGAATCCCGACTTCACAAGCTTGATGACGTCGAGTCCGGGAATGCCGATCGCCATGCCGTAGACGAAGGCCACGCCGATCAGGACGAGGAAGGCGTGGACCTTCAATCTGCCGGTCAGGACGATGATGACCGCGACCGCGATCAGCAGGAACAATAAAGCCAAGCTTCCGGAAACCATAGTGCCTCCTTAGCGCGACTAGTGATCGGAAAATTGTACAGGGCCTACGAAACGGCGTCAATTTTAATCGATCCGCATCGGAATGGACCGGTGTTTCATAATTGAGTTGACTATATAAGTATTTGCCTTATAATGATTACTCTGGAGGAAAACCATGAAGCTCGATATCAGATATTCGAATCATCCCTCCGACGCGAAGTCGTACGACACCGCCTCCCAGCGGGGGCATTTCCTGGTCGAGCGGCTCTTCGCGCCGGACGAGGTCCTGATGACCTACAGCCATCAGGACCGTGTCGTTTTCGGCGGCGCGATGCCCGCTAAACAGGCTGTCGGCCTCGAGGCCGGCAAGGAATTCGGCACCGATTATTTCCTCGAGCGCCGCGAGCTGGGCCTCATCAACATCGGCGGGAAGGGCAGGGTCGTCCTCGACGGGAAGGCCTACGACCTGGTGAAGGGCGACGGCATGTACGTCGGCATGGGGACCAAGTCGGTTTCCTTCGAATCGGCGTCGGCCGCCGATCCGGCGAAATTCTACCTGGTGAGCTCCCCCGCGCACCAGTCCTTCCCGACGGTCAAGATCGAGCTGGCCAAGGCGAATCCGAAGAAGCTCGGCTCGGCGGAAACCTGCAACGTGCGGACGATCTACCAGTACGTGCACCCGGCTGTCTGCAAGAGCTGCCAGCTGGTGATGGGCATGACCATCCTCGAGAAGGGCAGCGTCTGGAACACGATGCCCTGCCACACGCACGAGCGGCGCATGGAAGTGTACCTCTACTTCGATATGGCCCCCGACGCGCGCGTCTTCCACCTCCACGGCGAGCCGGCCGAAACCAGGCACATCGTCGTCGCGAACGAGCAGGCGGTCATCTCCCCCTCCTGGTCGATCCACTCGGGCGTCGGCACCGGCAGCTACACCTTCATCTGGGGCATGGCCGGCGAGAACCAGACCTTCGACGACATGGACTTCGTGTCGCCCGAGACCCTGAAGTAGGAGCGTTCCATGGCGGGCATACTCGATTCGTTCTCGCTCAAAGGGAAGGTCGCGATCGTCACCGGCGCGAGCCGCGGCCTCGGCCGCGCCGCCTGCGCCGCGCTCGCTCAGGCGGGGGCCGACGTGCTGGGCGTGGGCGCCGCTCCCGAAGCGCCGGCCACCAAGGCCGACGTCGAGGCGGCCGGCCGCCGCTTCGCCTACCTGTCGGCGGACCTGCGCGATGCGGCCGCCGCGCCGCGCGTGCTCGAGGCGGCGCTCTCCGCCTTCGGCCGGGCGGACATCCTGGTCAACAACGCGGGCATCATCAAGCGCAAC
>QKCO01000130.1 GCA_003245635.1 Treponema sp. | reverse complement strand
TAGGCGCCAACCGTCCGGAAGGATGGTTGTGGATAAGCACGTCGGCATCCGCATACCAGGATTCGAGCGCTAGCACTGCTCCGTCGTTTCCTCGAGCGACGACGCGCAGATCCCCGACGAGGCCGTCTTCGCGGACAATACCGACGGCGAAAACTTCGTTGCCGTCGGCCTCTCCGATCGCTTCGCGCAGAAAAACGATCGCGTCTGGATCAAGCCGCCGATCGGCTCTCACGTATGACCACCTTAAAAAAAAACCGGATAACGAAATACGTTATCCGGCATTCACATCTCCTAGGGGATTCGAACCCCTGTTGTCGGGATGAAAACCCGATGTCCTGACCCCTAGACGAAGGAGACTCGACTCTCTGTCGTTGATCGCACTATACCGAAACGAACGATTCGTGTCAAGGCTCCGCGATCTTCCCGGATATCTCACATCTTTAGCTTCTTGATCAGGATTTCCCGAAACTTCTGCGCCTGAACCGAATCGGGTTCGGCGGCGAGCGCATTCTCGCAATCGGCGAGCGCCTTAGGATAGTCGCCGATATGATAATAAGCTTGAGCCCTCCTGAACAGCGAAAAATGCTGATACGGATTGATCGACAAAGACTGAGAAAAATCTTCTATGGCCTCATTGTACCGCTGCCTCACTGAATTGACGATTGCTCGGTAATAGAACGCCTTATAGCAGTTCGGATCGAGCTCCAGCGTCATCGAAAAATCACCGAGCGCTTCTTCATACTGAGACTGCGCGAAACGAGCCATCCCCCGATGCTTGTAGATAACGGATTTTATGGAATTTCTCGGTTCAAGCTCGAGGATGCGGGTATACAAGTCAACGGCCCTATCGAACTGATCGTTGTTGTGCGCATAGAGCGCATCGAGAAGCATATCGTCGATCGTTTCTCCGCCGTGTGACGGCTCGAGGCGGAACAGTGGTTGGATTTTCTCTTCCCCGGCGCTTCGCTCGAATAAAAGCGCATCGGTCGATGCTTCAATTTTTCGAAAAAAAGCCTCGCGCCGTTTTCCGAGTTCCCGGTTCAGCTGCCGCTGATAGTCGCGAATCTCCTGGAAAATAATATCCGCCAAGGAAAGGCTGGCGTTGACGGCGGCGAGTTTACGCTTCATCGGTTCGTCGAAGGGCGTGAACTCGGCTTTGTAGACAAGTTCGTGCTCCACTTCCGCCCATGCGTCCTGCAGAATCGTCCGAACTTGAATTTCAGCAATCCGCGTCCCGCATTCGCCGCGTTTCTTGATGATCTCCTCCGGAATCTCAACGAGCATATGCGTTGACTCGTACCCGAACTCCTTGAAGGAAAACGTAGACCCTTTCCGTTCGATTTCGGTGATGCTGAAAGAACGCTCGAGCGAAGCCTCGGCGTTGGAGAGATCTTCTATGAAGGGACACACGACGCGCAGACCGATGATATCGGTGATCGTCGGCAGCTGATCCTTAAGATCCTGCTGCTGCATGATGCGGACGAGCTTTTTGAAATAGCTCTGAAAGCTCTTGGAACGCCCTTTCACCGAGGGCTTCGGGGTCAGTCCCTGCAGAGCTTCTTCTATCCTTTGTATTAAGTCGCGAGTCGTTTCGTTGCGCGCGGAATTAAGCTTTTCGTATTGTTTCTGAAGTGCGCCTCGATTGGGAAACCAGGCTTTATCCGTCATGCAACGAGGATACTGCATAGCCGCATAAAAAAAAAGAAGGCGCCGTCACATCGGCGCCTTCTTCCCTTACGTTAAGAACGGTATTACTTCTGACCTTCAGAAGGAGTGAATCCGGACTCGGAAGCCTTCTTCTGGCCTTCCAGATAGCGAAGAACCTGCACGTTTCCGAAGCGCTCCATTTCAGCGTTCTTGCGGGAATCCTCCCGATCCTTCACGATATGCCAGAGATCCTCATCCTGGATGTCGCGATCAGTATCGAGAACCGCCTTATCGTAGATCACCTTGACATCGCGGAAGTAGGCGATGAAGTCGCCGCCGTCCTTGGCAGCGTCCCGCTGCACGAGGAAGCCGCCGAACTTCACAAACGGGGTGGCCTTCGGATAGAGAGGATAGATTCTGAGCTCGCGGTTGCGCACTTCGGTGACGTAGTTCGGGTTGTCCCAGCGAAGCTCGCCCCAGCCGTCGTAGTTCAGATAGCCCATGAACACGACCTGCTCGCGGCCGGTGGAATCGATCAGGATGGCTGAAAGCCCGTGGGGGAAGTTGAGGCCGTAGGCATCGACCGCTATGGATTTGATGACGCCGACATTCTTGACGACGCCGTAGCCTTCCTCGAAGCGGGTAAACTTGCTGCCTTCCTGAGGCTCGAAAGCGGGAATATCGAAGGGAGGCTGGATGCGCGCCCAAGAATTGAAGGTCTCGACCGGGAAATGCACGCGCACGCCCATGACCTTGCCGAACTGCTTGGAAGGAGCTTCCAGGGTATAGCTCTTGGTCTGGTTCGTGACGGAACGGGAAGAGGAAGCGAGAACCACGTCCCAATTGGGGATCGCGAGCGAAGTCTTCATGACTGCCTTCTGCTCAGCGGTGAAGCTGCCGCCGGCCGTATTGGAATAATCCATAACGGTCCGCTGGTTCTGAGTGGGTACGTTGTCCTGGTTCGGTTCGCTGTCAGCCGCGAGTTTCGAGAAGTCGATGAGCACGGCTTCTTCCGCAAAAACGGCGCCGGCGGCGAGCAACGCGATGGCGACAAGAATGAACATCCGTTTCATTCAAAGCTCCTTTCAATCACGCGATAAGCCTATGATCGTATAGAATTATACGAGAAGGATTTCATTTGTCAACGCTTTTTCCTTTTTTTGGAACGCTCCCGTTCTGGGGCGTTTCCGAAACGGAATCGGCGTACGGCTCATGACCTTCGATGTACACTTTCGCGTCTTTTAAACTAGGGAAATTTAGTTTAATTCCCATTATGAGTATGTCTAATGACCGTCGGACGTCAAGCCCTTCGTCGGCGGGAAGAGCCGCCGAAGCGGACAAATCCACATAGGCGACGCCGCCGCGGACCATGACTGAGCGGAGCGACGTTCCCCGATAGAAAGGCATCGCGAACTCGATATCGGTCGGGCCGAGCAGATATTCGGCGACATAGCGGCGCACGGACTCTTCGCGGGAAAAGGTCCTCGGAAGGAAACGGCGCTCGAGCTCGGTGCGGCCGTCGAGGATCGAGACGAATTCGAACACGCGGGTCGAACGGGCGGCGAGCGCGATGTCCACCGCGGCGAAGAGGAAAAGAACAGCTATATAGAAAAGGCGCCGCCGAAACGGGGCGCCGAAGAAGGCCTGAAGGCGTGCGATTGCGCTATTCATCGGACTGCGGTGAATCCTCCGGTTCGTTCGAACTTCGCTATGAATTCTCGAACGCCACTATATATCGCTTCGGACAGCTTCCGCAAGTAAGAGCCGTCCGACAGCAGGAGGGCATCCTCGGGGTTGGTGATGAAGCCGATCTCGACGAGGACCGACGGCATCCGCGCATTCCGGACCACGAACCATTCTTCCGCCTTGATGCCTCTCGCCGGACTCATGTTTCCGACGAGGCGGGAGAATCCGTCCATGATATCGCGGGCGATGATTATGCTTTCAGTCGTGAACTCCTCCTCCATCATCGCATTGAGGATCGGAAGCACGTCCGTGGATTCTGCGAACTTCTTCTCGTCGATCACGTTCCGCCGGTATTCGGGGGACAGGTACCAGACCTCGTAGCCGCGGGCCTTCTTGTTGAAAGAAGCGTTCGCGTGGACGGAAACATAGACGATCGCCTCGTGCTCGGAGAGCTTGACGGCATTCGCGGCCGAAACCCGCTGCTCGAGAGTGGGATAGACATCCCCGTTGCGGGTCATGATGATCCGCTTGTCGGGATACGCGCGGGCCAAACGGTCGCGGAGATCCTTGGACACATCCAGCACGAGGTCCTTCTCCACGAGCGTCCTATCCTTTCCGCCGATCGAATGCGTCGCCGTCGCGCCCGAGTCGCGGCCGCCGTGGCCCGGATCGACGATGACGGCGGCGACTCGGAAACGGGTCTTCTCGGCTGCCGCGGCTTCCGAGAAGGCGGCAGAGGCCGCCGCGACGAACGAAGCGGGGAAACGGAGCGTCCCGTCGACGACTAGGGGAGCCGGGGCCTTAACGAGATCGGCTCCGTCCAAGACGGAGAAATCTCCCGGAGAAGCGAGGAATACCAGCCGATGGGCATCCTTCACGAGGGTTCCGGATTGCGTCAGCGGATCCCAGCTGAGGATCGCGCCGAGCTTCGAGAGGGCATCGGAGACGGAAAGCGAATCTTCGCCCGCGGCCGCGAGGGAGAGGACGGCGGAAAAGAGGAAGAGCAGCGCGCGGCCGCGGATTCGCGTCATCGGGCGGAGCCGCTCCCGACGAGAAGGTCGATCGCGTAGGCGCCCGCCTGATAGCCGCCGCGCACGAGGGAAGCCCAGAAGCGGCGGCCGAGGACGGGGGAGCCGGAGGCCGAAGAGGAACCGGCCGCGAACGGAAGGGGAGCCCCGACGAGGCGGCGTACGGCGTCGAGCGTCTCGCCGACGCTCCTGCCGACGTAGTCGCGGGCGGATGAGCCGGCGAATGCGGGAAACGAGACTATCGAGAGGCGCGCGAGATCGGATGAGGACAGGGAGCCCGGAGGAAGCGAATCGGCGTCGCCCTCCTCCACCGCTTCGAGCGATACGCCTTCCGGAAGCTCAAAGGAATCCGGGGGGAAGGAGGAAGCGCCGCGCGTTCCGCCGGCGAGGAACGCGTCGGTCGCGGCGACGCCGGCGCGCAGCCTGACGAGGATCGACCGAGCCGCGGACTCAGCGGAATCGATCGCCTCGCCCCGGGAGGGTGCCGATGCGATCACGTTGCCGCACTTGGTCACGTTGTTCACCGGGAAGGAGACTTCGCTGCCGGCAGCGATCCGGTAGAAGACATCCTTCACGCCGGGAACGCGAGACGCCTCGTCGGCGCCGACGATTTCGGCGACTACGCCGGGTATCGAAATGAAGGCCCGCTCGGCGCAGGTCCAAGCCCTGATCGGTTCGAGGCCGGTCGGCGCCTCGCCGACGGCGATGGAGAGCGCGCCCTTGGTCGGTTCGACGCCCGACGCGTAGGGATAGGTCCAGCCGGACATATAGCCTCCCGAAAGGCGCGCGGCGATCTCGCCGATCATCGGGCCTTTGGAGGTGAGCTTCACGTCGCCCTTCGCGGCGCCGTTGCGGATGCCCAGGGCGCGCGCGCCGCGCTCGAAAACGGCCAGGAGCTCGGCGGCCTTCTCAGGCGGCAGGGCGGTCGGCATCGTATGCCCCATCTCGATGAAATACGGAGGGAAAAAGATATGCCGATCGGCCAGGCCGCAGATCGTCATCTTTCCGTCGTGGACGAGGGAATCGACGCTGAATTCGGGACCGTCCATGTATTCTTCGACGATGGCCCTGCCGGAACGCGAATAGCGGAGCGCGTCGGCGACCGCCTCGCTCAATTCGGAGGGACCGTCGACCCGGCGGCAGCCGCGGGACCCCATATTGTCGACCGGCTTGACGACGGCGGGAAAAGCGAAGGGGAGCTCGAACCCGGCGGCAGGCGTTTCGCGGAGGATCAGGAACTCCGGAGACGGCACGCCTTCGGCGCGGAAGCGGGCGCGCATCCGTTCCTTGTCGGAAGCGTCGAGGGCGGTCTCGTAGGGGATGCCCGGCAGGCCGAGCCTTTCGGCGACCCAGGCGACGGTCGCTGAAAAATCGGTGCCGGCGGTCATGACGCCGTCGAGTCCGCCGTCGCTCTTGAGCGATCGGGCGAAGGTCTCGATCGCGTCCTTGTCCTTGAGGTCGATGCGCTCGAAGCGGTCGGCCAGGCCGACGCAGGCAGCGGTCGGATCGCCGTCTACGACGACGGCGGTCAATCCGCGTTCCTTCGCGAAGCGGATCGCGGGTCCCTGCATGACGCCGGCGCCGAGGATGAGAATTCGTTTATTCATGGCGGGAAGTCTCCTTGACCGCGTAGGCTTCGAAGGTGTCGCCCAAGCCGAGCAAGCGGCTGGCGATAATCGCTTTCGTGTAGAGGATGCCGTCCGTACGGACCTCGGACAAAAGGGGGAACCGTTCCGGATGATGCCCGGTGACGACGATTTTTGCAAGGCGGAAACCGAAGCGGCGCAGAAGCGCGGCCGTCCTGCCGGGCTCCCAGATCGTGAAATGGTCGGCGGGGCTTTTCTCGAGAAAATCGGCAGGCCGGACCCGTCCTGAGACGCCGCCGAAAGAGGGCGTCGAAAAAGCGAGGACGCCGCCGCGGCGCAGCAGGCGGGACGAGGCATCGAGCACCTCGCCCAGATCGGGGAAATGCTCGATCACGTACCACATGCCTATCGCGTCGAATTCGTCGATGCCGAAAGCGGCGCGGGGATCCGTATCCGGAAACAGTCCGGGAACGGCGGGGATCTTCAATTCGTCGCGGACGAAGCGCACCGCGTCCTCGGCGGGGTCGAGGCCGAACGAGGCGAAGCCTTCGGAGCGCGCCGCGGCCAGGAAAGGCCCGTAGGCGCAGCCGATGTCGAGGATGCGCGGAGGCGTCGCGGGACCGGCGCCTCTTCCGCGCGGCGCGAGCAGCGAGGCGATCCGCTTCGCGCGCGCGCGGCCTGAGCGCTCGAGGCTCGGGAAATCCTCCAGATAGGTTTTACCGTACTGCTTCTTGTAGTCTTCGAAGAAATAGTCGCGCGCGTAGACAATCGGAGGATCGTCGATCCGGATCAGGTGCGCCATGCCGCAGGACGCGCAGCGCCGGTAGGTTCGGTCGGCGAAGCGGCCGAGAACCCGAGAGGAGGAGGCGTCCCGAGCGCCGCAGAGCGGGCAGCGGCCGGTCGACGGGAAGTTGAGACCGGAAACGAACTGGGCGTAGGCGGCGACGTCCGCGGACGGATCGCCCGAAAAGGAGTCCGAGGGAATGGCCGCGGCCGTACGGGCGGCCAGGACGGATAGATCGTCGAGATGGCGGCGCACGCGAGAAGCGGCCCGGGGTCCGACCCCGGCCGAGACGAAGCCGGCGGCGCGGGCGAGCTTTTCGTGGTAGCGCGTCGGAGAAACCAAAAGAACAGGGACCCGCGCACGCGCGGCCTCGAAGGCGGTCAGGCCGTACTGGGTCACCACCAGATCGTAGTCGGCGAGGCGTTCCTTGAGATCGGGCAGCGGGTCTAGGACGGCGACGCCCGGCATCGGCTCGACGCGGGCGGCGAGCGCTCCGCGCAGGAGATCGACCGAAACGCGCGGATCGGAGGCGAGGGAACGCGCCGCGGGAAGGGACATGCCGGCGGAGTCTTCGCCGCCGAAGGTCGCCAGGACGCGCAGGGGCGCGCTTTGGGAAAAACGCGGCGCGTCGAAGGAAGCACGCCGACGCGCCGGAGCTTCCAGGAAGCCGGGCGCGGTCATGTTCGGACGAGGTGTCGACGGAAGCGAGGGAAGCAGATCGATCAGATAATCGAAGCAGGTGCGCCTCCGGCCACCTTCGTCGACGCCGACGACCGGAGCGATGGCCGACCAATACCCGAATTCGGCAGGATCGGTGCGGAAGCGGTCGAGCAGGATGAAGGTCCAGGGGCGGGAAGCTGGATCGCCCGAAAAGAGGATTTCCGCTTCGATCGAGAAACGTTCGGCCAGCTCTTCGCGGGGAACGGCATCGGCATCCGCGGATTCAAGAAAGAGGAATGCGTCCTTTCCGAGGCCGCGCAGCGAGCGCACGAGCGACAGGCTGCGCTTGAGGTGTCCGCTCCCGCGGCCGCGCGCGGTCGCGGGGACGACGAGAACCGACCAGGGCGTCAGCGAGCGCATCGGAGCACCGCCTCGCCGAAGGGCACCGCCCCGCCGAGCGCGGCGTAGAGAGCGGCGGCCCGCTCGAGATCCGCGGCCGTGTCGACGGTCACCCGGACCTCGGGAGCGCGCCAGCGCCGCGGCGCGAGCGGCCGGTGCAGGAAGAACAGCTCGGGATGGCCGTAGAGGTAGGGACAGACGTGCTCGCGCTCGAAGGGGAGCGAAGCCTCGCGCTCGGCGCGCAGGAGCGCTTCGGCGGCTACCGACTCGACGCCCGCCCCGTAGGGAAGGCCGGCGTAGGCCCCGTAGTCGGCGCCGAGAGCGGCGCTTTCGGCTTCGATCGCGT
This sequence comes from Treponema sp., assembly GCA_003245635.1. Taxonomy (GTDB): domain Bacteria; phylum Spirochaetota; class Spirochaetia; order Treponematales; family Breznakiellaceae; genus SZUA-426. The sequence continues at coordinate 3,510 of QKCO01000130.1, read as the reverse complement.
CGGCCGCGTCCGGAAACACGAAGGGGTTGTCCCCGGTCGCGCGGATCACGCGGTCGGCGCCGGTCGCGCGGATCGCGTCGCAGTAGCGTTCGAGGACGTCTTCTTTTGAACCGACGACCAGGCGGAAGCCGGCGCGCTCAGCCAGGGGCGCGAACGCGGCTTCGGCGTCGGGGGGACAGGCCAGCACGTAGGCGTCGGCGCGCGCCGCCTTGAGCGCGGACATCGCCCGGAAAACCAGGGGCTCGCCGCCGATCGGAAGCAGCGCCTTGCCGGGGAGCCGGGTCGAATCGAGGCGCGATTGGAGGACGACGGCGGTCACGTTTCGGGGTTCTCCCACAATTCGGTCACCCTGCGCGCATCGCAGACGAAGCGGTAGCGGTTGACCCGCACCCAGCGCCGCGCCTCGGCGTATTCCCGCCAGGCGTCGAAAGGACCGACGCCGGAACGGGCCAGGTACTGCGGAAAGCGGCGGATCGGCAGATGGGCCTGGTCGCCGCGGAAGGACGGGGCGAGATTCTTGAGATAAAAGGTCTTGTAGCCTTCGTCGACGGTCGCGTCCTCGAGGGGAAGATCGCCCTCGTAGCGCAGCCGGATGAGGTTCGTGGAACGGATGGCCTCGCCCCAGAGCTGGGCGCGGAAACCGAAGTCCAGGAGCTGCCAATACGGGCCGGCGATCGACGGATCGAAACCGCCGAGCCGCACGAAGCGGTCCTTGTCGTAAACGCCGGCGTAGTCGAACGGGTACAGGGACGGCGCCCCTTCGCGCAGCGGCGCGAAGGAGACCGTCTTGACGCTCCCGCGGAAGAAGGCGGGCGCCTTGAGCGTGGGGAGGGTCTCGAAGCGGCCGTTCTGGAGGGAAGGCACCGCGCAGAGGAATGGTTCGGCGGCCAGCCGTTCGACGGCGCGGAAGGGAGCGAGGCCGTTCACCACCCGCATGTCGTTCCACAGGACGATGAAGCGCTCGCAGGAAAGCTCCTCGACCGCGAGGTTGACCGACTCGCCGATGCCGACTTTCTCCTGAAGTGTGAGGAATTTCACCGTAGGGAAGCGCGCGGAGAGTTCTTCGAGATCGAAGCTTTCGCGGGGCCCTTCGACCGAAACCACCTGATCGAAACCGGCTTTCTCGATATCCTCGAAGACGCCGCGCCTGAGGTAGCGTCCGCCGCGGTTGAGGAGCACGGCAGAGAGCCCGGTATTGCCCTGCCGACGGGTGCCGCCGACGACCGTGTAGGTCGCGCGCCGCTCGTTAAAAATTGTAGGTATAGTATTCATCGCAATTCTCGCAGAGGTCGGGATAGGTTCCGCCGCAGTGCGCCGCGTACCGGGCCTTTCCCCGCTCCCAGATGGAGGAAAGGGGCTCCTCGAAGACGTTGCCCCAGCATTCGCTTCCGGAGAGGCCTTCCCGGCAGAAAGGCACGGTCCCGTCGATGAGCACCGAAATGTCACGCATCAGGTGGCGGCAGGGGAAGCGCCTGACCGGGGAAAGGTCGGTCGCCTTCAGAACCGGCAAATAGCCGCAGAAGTCGTCGTGCTTCTGGACGATGACGTTGGGAGTCTTCGCCTTCCAGGCGCGGTAGAATTTTTCCAGGTCGTCTTCCCCGTCCTTCACGCGAAGGGCCTGCACGTAGGCGTCCGCGGGAAACAGGGCGATGAGCCTTTCGGCGAAGGCGCGGGCTTCGGCATAGCCGGCGCCCCGCAGTTCGGCGTAGCGTGCGGGGTCCTCGGCGTCCAGGGACACGATCCAGGAAACGGGCGCCATGCCGTTCGCGCGAGGAGCCGCCGCGGCGGCGGCTTCGGCGGCCGCTTCGGCCAGGCCGCTCTTCCAGCCGATGCCGCTGGTCTCGACGATCAGGGAGAGCGCGGGCCGGTCGAGCACCGCGCGGATGAGGCGCTCGGCCTCCTCGTGGAGGGAAAGTTCGCCCCAAAGCGAAAGGTCGATGACCGCATCGCCCGAAAAAGCGGCGATGTCGTCGAGAAGCTTCTCGAAACGGGCCGGCTCCATGCGGTCCCGCCGCGAACCGGCCGCTTTGCCGGTTTTCTCCAGGCTCAGCTTCGGGTAGGGACAGAGCGCGCATTCCTGCGGGCAGCCGCCGGAGACCTGGACCGAATAGAAGGCGGGCAGCGGACGGAGGAGCTCGGCGCGCTCGGAGAGGACCCGCTCGGCCGACGCGGCGTCGGTCAGCCCCGCCTCGAACAGGGAGCGCGCGAGCAGGCGGTTCCGCCGGGAGTCGGCGGCGAGCATCAGGCGGTGGTTGCGGAGGTCCACCGGGGAAATCTCGGTTTCGATGTCGAAGGAGTTGATGTCCTTCTGCACGACGGAGAACAGGAGGTCGCGCTCCACCCGCCCCTGGTCGTCTCCCGCCAGGTAGGCCAAGGCGGCGATCGTGGTCGGGCAGAGGAGCTCGGGGGCGAGTCCGTAGGGCCAGCCGTCGGCGAAGGAGTACTCGGCGGCGAAGCGGAGGTGCCGGTCCCGGATCGCTCCGGCGAGCGCGGGATCGAGCAGCGGGCAATCGGCCCACGCGTAGTAGACGAAATCGAAGCCCTCGGAGAGGACGGCCAGGCGATCGAGCAGGCCGCGCTTGCCCCACGCCGAGGCCCGCTCGACGCGCACCTGCCCGAGCCGCGAAGCGGGCACGAAGGAATCGTCCGCGAGGAGGACGACTTCGGAAACATCGGGAAAGGAGCGGGCGCGGGAAACCGCCAAGGATACGGCGTCGAGGCCCCCCGCGAAGGGTTCGAAAGCGTCCGGCGACAGTCGTCCGGCGAATAGAACGGCGAGTGCTTTCATATCGTTTAATGTATCGGCACGGAGCGGTCTCGGGAATAGCCGCGCGCGGACGAAACGGCCCGATTCGCCGTTGCCTTCGCGCACCGGCCTCGCGTATACTCGCCCTATGCAGGGCGACCCGCGATTCACCGTCTCGCAGCTGACCGAACTCATCAAGACCTGCCTCGAGGGAACCTTCGGCTCCGTATCCGTTGAAGGCGAAATCTCGAATTTCCGGCCCTCGAGCACGGGGCACCTGTATTTCACGCTCAAGGATTCGGGAGCGGCGATTTCCGCCGTCATGTTCAAGAACCGCCTGCGGTCCCTCTCCTTCGAGCCGACCGACGGCATGCTCGTGCGCGCGCGGGGCAGTCTCTCGGTCTACGCCCAGCGGGGCACCTACCAGATCGTCTGCGAATCGCTCGAGCGCGCCGGAATGGGCGAGCTGCTCGCGCTCCTGGAGGAGCGCAAGAAGCGGCTCGCGGCGGAAGGCCTGTTCGGCGCGGAGCGGAAGAGGCCGATTCCCCGATTCCCCGAGCGCATCGGCGTAGTCAGTTCGCCGACCGGAGCGGCGCTCAGGGACATACTCAACGTCCTTGCCCGGCGCGCGCCGGGGATCGAGGTCGTCGTGCTGCCTGCGCCCGTCCAGGGCGCGGAGGCCGCGCCGATCATCGGCCGCAGGATCGAGCAGGCGAACGAGTGGAAGCTCGCCGATGTGCTCATCGTGGGACGCGGCGGGGGGT
>QKCO01000073.1 GCA_003245635.1 Treponema sp. | reverse complement strand
GCAGCATACGCCGGTCATCGGCGCGGTCATGCCGCTGATGAAGAAGGGCTCGGCGCTCTGGTACTCCCACGGCTTCAACATCGTCGAGGAAGGCATGCAGGTCCGCAAGGACATCACCGTCGTCATGATGGCCCCCAAGGGGCCGGGCACGGAAGTCCGAGTCGAGTACACCCGCGGCTTCGGCATCCCGACCCTCATCGCTGTGCACCCCGAGAACGACCCCGAGCAGAAAGGCTGGGCGATCGCCAAGGCCCTGGCTTGCGGCACCGGCGGCGACAAGGCCGGCGTCCTCGCCTCCAGCTTCGTCGCGGAAGTCAAATCAGACCTCATGGGCGAACAGACGATCCTCTGCGGCATGCTGCAGACCGGATCGCTCCTCTGCTTCGACAAAATGGTGGAGAAGGGCGTCGACAAGGCCTGGGCCGCCAAATTCATCCAGTACGGCTGGGAGACGATCACCGAGGCGCTCAAGCTCGGCGGCATCACCGCCATGATGGACCGGCTCTCCAACCCCGCCAAGATCAAGGCCGCCGCGCTCTCGGTCGAGCTCAAGAAGATCATGACGCCGCTCTACCGCAAGCACCAGGACGACATAATCTCCGGCAAATTCTCCTCGACGATGATGGAGGACTGGAAGGCCGGCGACAAGGACCTCCTCTCCTGGCGCGAGGCGACCGGCAAGACCGGCTTCGAGACCACCTCCCCGACCGCTGACGCGATTTCGGAGCAGGAATACTTCGACAAGGGCATCCTCATGGTCGCCATGGTCAAGGCCGGCGTCGAGCTCGCCTTCGAGACCATGACCGAAGCGGGCATCAAGGCCGAAAGCGCCTACTACGAAAGTCTCCACGAGACTCCGCTCATCGCCAACCTCATCAGCCGCAAGAAGCTCTACGAGATGAACAAGGTCATCTCCGACACCGCCGAGTACGGCTGCTACCTCTTCGACAACGCCTGCCGGCCGCTCCTGGCGGACTTCATGTCCAAGGTCGGCACCGAGGTCATCGGCAAGGGCCTCGCGCTCAAGGATTCGGGCGTCTCCAACCGCGAGCTCATCAAGGTCAACGAGGATATCCGCAACCACCCGGTCGAGAAGATCGGCAAGACGCTGCGGGCGTATATGACGGCTATGAAACCGATTATTTGATCGACATCGTGTCGATCAAATAATTTGCAGTTCCGCCCCGGCGGAACTGCACGCCCTACAGGGCGCCCTCCTGGCGCCTGTCTTGAGCCTTGATCGGGCTTGTCGTTCCTTGGCTGAGGGGCGCCATACGGCCTGCGGCCGTTTGCCGATTGGAATGGATTGACTGCGCGCTCACGCGCGCGGCGGCATCCCGTCGTCTTAGCCTTTCTTTTATGGGGGGAAGTCTCCCCCTCGCTCCGAAGTCCTCGGACGAAGAAGGCGGCCGCATGGCCGCCTTCTTCGTCTCTGCGGGCTTCTCCGCTGCCCCCTCTCCCGTCATTTCGCCGCGGCCTTGCCTTGTATGCTGATCAGCAGCACGCCGCCGAGCACCAAGGCGCCGCCGACTACCTGGGGCGCCGTCAGCGGCGTGCCGAGCAGGACCGTGGCGATCGCGGTGAATACGACGATGAGGTTGAGGAAGACGCCGGCCTTGCCCGGCTGGACGGCCGAGAGCGCCAGATTCCAGCACACGTACGAAAGCACTGAAGGAAAGACGGCGATATAGGCCAGGCTCGCGGCGGCCTGCGGCGTCTTCGGGAGGACGAGTCCCGTGAACGGCAGGATCGGGGTCATCATCGCGACGATGAGGACCGCCTGTGCGGCCGTCGCGGTGATCGGCTTGAGCGGCTTGACCCTTCGGCCCAGGATCGTATACGCGGTCCAGCAGGCGATCGCCGCGAGCATGAGCAGGTCGCCGGTGTTGAAGCGGAGGGCGGCTACGGCGTCGAGGCGCCCTTTCGTGATCACCGTCAGGACGCCGAGGAAGCCGAGCGCCGTTCCCGCCACGCGGCGCGGCCCGACCGATTCGCCCAGGAAGAACGCCGAGGCGAGCATGATGAGCGCGGGGTTGAACGAGTTGATGAGCGATGCGTTGAGCGGCGAGGTGAAGTAGAGCGCGAAGTAGAGGCAGGACGTATAGCCCCCGAGCCCGAGCGCCGCCAGAGCCGCGAGCAGCTTCCATCGCCCAAGCGCCGCCTTCCAATCCGGCTTCTCGACTAAATGGGCGGTCAGCAGGAGCGGCGCCGCCGCGATCAGCCAGCGCAGGTAGACCAGGCTGATCGGGGGTATCACGCTCACGGCGAACTTCCCCAGCACGTAGTTTCCCGCCCAGAAGACGGTCGCGGCGACGAGCAGCGCATAAGCGGAAGCCGGTTTCGGAGTCATGCGGGTCTATTCCTCACTTCGGTATTTTCAATTCGATGGTCACGCCCTGCATGCCGTCGATGGAAAGCTTCGCGCCGAGCTGCCGAGCGAGCATGACGATCAGCTGCAGGCCGAGGGTGTCGCTCTTTTCGGGTGCGAAGCCCTGCGGGAAGCCGACGCCGTCGTCGGAAACGGAGAAGATCAATTCGGCCGGAGAGTCTTCGACGCGGATACGTACGGCGCCTTCGCGCGGCGGCGGGAAGGCGTACTTGAAGGCGTTGGAAAGGCATTCGTTGAGGATGAGGCCGAGCGGCAGCGCCCGCTTGGAATCGATGCGGACCGGGGCGATATCGATTTCGAGACCCCCTCCGTCCAGGTCTTTGACGTACGCCCGGTGTATGGTCGCCGCGAGGCCTTCGAGATAGGGCTTCAGATCGACGGTTTCGAGGTCAGCCGACTTGTAGAGGGTTTCATAGATGCGCGATACGGTGTCGACCCGCGCCGCCATTTCCTTGAACGCCTGACGGGCCGCGGGCTCCTGAAGACGCCCGATCTCGAGATTGAGCATCGAGGAGATGACGTTGAGGTTGTTCTTCACGCGGTGCTGCAGTTCCTTGAGGTAGGATTCCTTCAGGGCGACCGTTTTCTTCAGTTCGTCGCGTACGGACTCGAGTTCGTTCTTCTCCAGCACGAGATCCCGCATGCTGCGTTCTACGCCTTCGGCCATCCGGTTGAGCGTCGATCCCAGGATGTCCAGCTCCTCTATATGCATGCGGCGCATTTTGAGGTCGAAGCGGCCGTCCGCCATCCGCTCCGCTATATCGCTCATCCTCCGGACGAACCGGCCGAAGATGCCCGAAATCGTGAGGCTCACCGCAGCCGCCAGCAGCGCGTAGATGCCGCCGATCGAAGCCATCCGGTTGAAGAGTGCGTTCCGTTCGCTCCTGATCAGCGACGCGGATTTTGCCACCCTGACGACCGCGGCAATCTTTTCCTTCTGCCGGTAGGGCTGCGCGGCGTACAGGTATTCGATACCCGTCGTCGCGCTCTTCCGGACGCTCGTGCCTATCTTTCCCGCAAGCGCCGTCTTGACTTCCGGCCTTTCGAGGTGGTTTTCCAGTTCGGCGGGTTTGTCGGTGATCGTGTCCGCCAAGACGGTGCCGTCCGGCAGAATGACGGTTATGCGTATCTCGTCGATCAGGGCGAAGTTCTTGAGCAGCCGCTTGACCGCGGGGTCGGCGAGTTCCAGGGGGAGGTCTCGGATCATCGCGGCGGCGTGGTTGCCTTGATCTAGGAGCCTGCCGATCTGCCTTTCTTCCGTGCGGAAACGGTCCCACGTGGACCAAATGCCCAAACCGATCGTTGCGGCCAGCAGCGTCGGCGCGAGGCTCGCTATAAGCAGGTACGTGGCGAAGCGCGCCTTGGGCATACGGAACGGGCGATCCATAGGATCTAAGTATAAGCGAGAAGCGGGGCTGTTGGAACAGCGTGCGGGCGGCGCCCGGTGCGATTTCGGGATTCTCCGCCGGACCGTCGACAGGCGGCGGCAGAGGGGTGTAGAGTCGGCGCATGAAAGCAGCCGTTTTTTCCGAATTCCGCGGCCCCATCGCGATTTCCGACGTTCCCGATCCCGTCGCCCCCGAGGGCGGAGTCGTTCTCAAAGTAGACGCCACCGGCGTATGCCGCAGCGACTGGCACGCGTGGCAGGGCCACGATACCGATGTCCGCCTGCCCCACGTCCCCGGCCATGAGCTGGCCGGCACGATCGTTGAGCTCGGGAAGGGAATCAAGAACTGGAAGGTCGGAGAGCGGGTCACGCTGCCCTTTGTGTGCGGCTGCGGGCACTGCGCGCCCTGCGCGTCGGGCAACCAGCAGGTCTGCGACCACCAGTTCCAACCCGGCTTCACCCATTGGGGCTCTTTCGCCGAGTACGTCGCCGTGCACTACGCGGACCTGAACCTGGTCCGCATCCCCGAGAACCTCGATTCGGTCGCGGCCGCGAGCCTGGGCTGCCGCTTCGTGACCGCCTACCGCGCGCTCGACGCGCAGGCGCGGGTCCGGTCTGGCGACTGGGTCGCCGTGCACGGCTGCGGCGGCGTCGGCCTATCGGCGATTATGATCGCCAGGGCCATGGGGGCGCGGGTGGTCGCCGTCGACGTGCAGGCCGACAAGCTGGAAGCCGCCCGGAGCTTCGGCGCCGAGGCGGCGGTGAACGGAAGGGAAGTCGCCGACGTTCCCGGCGCGATCCGGGAAATCACCGGGGGCGGCGCGCATGCGTCTATCGACGCCCTCGGCAGCAAGATCACCTGCTTCAACTCGGTTTCCTGTCTGGCCAAGCGCGGCAGGCACGTGCAGGTCGGCCTCATGCTGGCCGACCAGAGCCGCGCCGAGGTGCCGATGGACATCGTGGTCGCGCGGGAGCTCGAGATCTACGGCAGCCACGGCATCCAGGCGCACCGCTACGGCACGCTCCTTGGAATGGTCGCCGCGGGCACGCTCCGGCCCGAGCTGCTGGTGACCGAACGGCTGTCCCTCGCCGAAGGCATCGATTTTCTCCAGCGCATGGATTCTTTCCCGGGCACCGGCATCAGGGTCATCGACCGGTTTTAGCGGAACGGCATAAAAAAAGGCGCCACGGATGGCGCCCTTTTAAGGCAGTGGAGTTTCGCGAAGCGAAACTCCGACGAACAAATAAAACGGCCTCAAGCCGTTTTATTTGTTCGCGCGCTCAATGAACGTGCCGTCGCGGGTGTCCAGCTTGATCCGAGTGCCGATGTCGCAGAAGAGCGGCACGTTGACCACGAAGCCGGTGTCCAGGGTGGCGGGCTTCATCGACTTGCCGGAAGTGTCGCCCTTGATGCCGGGTTCGCAGTAGGTGATCTCGCGTTCGACCGCGATCGGGAGCTCGATGCCGACGGGCTTGCCCTCGTAGAAGGTGACTTCGACCTCGATGTCGTCGTCCGGGGTCATATAGTTGACCGCGTCGCCCATGTCTTCCTTGGAGAGCTCGTACTGCTCGTAGGTGGACTGCTCCATGAAGACGTAGTTGTCGCCGTCGAGGTAGGAAAGCTTCATCTTGAGCTTGTCCAGGTCGACTTCGTTGAATTTCTCGCCGGCGTCCAGGCCCAGGTCCATGGTCTGGCCGGTCAGCAGGTTCTTGACGCGGAGCTTGGTCACGAGGGCGCCGCGGCCGCCTTTCTGGCCGAGCATGCGCTGGACGACCAGAATGTCGTTGCCGGACTTGAAGACGACGCCGACTTTGAGTTGGGAAGTAACTAACATGATATCCTCTTGCGAATAAAAATGTGCTCTTGTGTATCCGCGAACAGCGGGTCTCCCATTCTACCCGAAATCGCGCATAAAAGTCAGTAGCCCCCCGGCGAGGTCTCCGAGGGCCCGGATGCTGCCGGCGAACGCTTCGAATCCGGCCCGGCCGCGCTCGGTCCGGCATCCCTCCAGGAAGGCCGCGAAGCCGTCGTCGGCTCCGGGAGCGGACGCGTCGTCCTCCGTCCGCTCGTTGAAGGCGACGAAGGTCCGCTCGATGGGCTCGAAGGCTTCCGGGGCGAAGAAGGGCCGCATGCGCTCGAGGAGCGCGCGGACCTTGACGATCTGGTAGCCGTCCTCCTGGAGGTAGGCGTGCCAGAGGAAGGGCCGGCCCGAAAGCGCGGCCCGCGCGAGCGATTCCTCGCCGCGCACGATCGCGAGGTCCGAGGCGAGCAGTACCTCGTCCCAGGTTTCCTGCGGCAGGAAGGGCAGCGCGGCGAGCGGGAAGGGCCGGCCGGCCGCCGCCCAGGCGTCGGCGAAGGGGGCGGCGCTCCTTCCGGGCGCGGCGAGCGCGAAGATGGGTGCCTCCCGCGCCGCCGCGAGGTCGCGCACGATCGCGGCGTAGCTGCGCTCGTAGGTGAAGACGCTGACCCAGTAGGAGCCCTCCGGCGCGGCGAGGCCGAGCCGCTCGGCAAGCCTCCGGCGGAGGACGGGGCGGCGTGCGCGCTTGTCGTAGTCTCGCAGCAGGGCGGCGAAGCGCCGGTCGATGATGAGGCCTCCGGTCCCCTTGCAGAAGCCCGGCAGGAACATCGCCTTGCGCACGAGCGATGAGCGCGTGAGCGAGGGCGCCTTGTGAAGCTCGATGGCGTAATCCTCCGCGCTCAGGTACTCGAGGTTTACGATGAGGCGGGGTACGGGATCATCCGGATCGAAGAGGATCTCCTCATACCAATCGGGGCGGCCGCAGGCGAAACATTCCACGACGAAGCGCGGCCGGCGCGCGCGGAAGAGCTCCGGCGCGCCGGGGGCGGCGGCGGCGACCGTCCAGCCGCGGGCCGTCTGCACAGCGGCGGTCTCGTCGATCGCCGGCTCCAGGGCCTTGAACGCGCGCAGGTCGTCGACGATCAGTCTCAGTTCGAGTCCCGCGTCCAGGTCGGACAGCGCCCTGGCGAGCCGGTAGACGACGCCGATGTCGCCGTAGTTGTCGACTACTTTGCAAAGAATATCGATCGTCACATGCACCTCATAAACTGCGATCCCCTGCATGTGCAGTAAAGCGATGATGAATATTTTTTGCTAGTAGGCGTATACTAGGAGGTATGGGTGTGTCTGTAGTCGTTAAAAGACAGGAGATTCCTTTTACGTACCGGGACTACGAGTCCTGGCCGGACGATGAGCGCTGGGAGCTGATCGACGGCTGCGCTTTCGATATGTGCGCGGCTCCGTCCCGGCGCCATCAAGGTATAAGCCTAACGATGACCTTGTATTTCGGAAACTACCTGAAGGGCAAGCCCTGCAGGCTCTACGCCGCGCCCTTCGATGTCGTTCTGCCCGAAGCGGGCCTTCGCGACTGGCGGGATTCGGTCAACGTGGTGCAGCCGGATCTTTCGGTCATCTGCGATCAGTCCAAGCTCACCGACAAGGGCTGCCTGGGCGCGCCCGACCTGGTCGCCGAGATCGTCTCCCCCTATACGTCGAAGAAGGACCTCCGGGAGAAATTCGACCTCTACGAGCGCTTCGGCGTGCGCGAATACTGGATCGTGTTTCCCGAGGATCGGGCCGTCCATATCTACGGGCGGAACGACGGCGGCCGCTTCGACGACGGCGAAGTCGTCGAGCTCCGCGGACGCGCGCCGTCGGAAACCGTGTCATCCTTCATTTTTCCCGGCCTGACCCTCCCGATGGCCGAATTATTCGCCGATTGATCTTCCGCCCTTGACGGCGCGTCCGTCATCGCTTATTGTATTATTGTAGTAGTACAATAGACTATGTGCGGAGGGCGATATGGACGCGATTCTTGAATTGGAGCGGGTCGTGAAGACCTATCGGAAGGGCGAATCCGAAGTCCACGCTTTGGCCGGGGTGGATCTTTCCATCGAGCGGGGGGAATTCCTGGCGATCGTCGGACCGTCCGGGTCCGGCAAGACGACGCTCCTCAACATCGTCGGCTGCCTCGATTCGGCCACCTCGGGCGTCGTCCGCTACGACGGCAAGCCGCTGGCCTCCATGAAGGAGGACGAGCGCTCCGAGTACCGGAAGCGGCACATCTCCTTCATCTTTCAATCGTACAACCTCATCCCCGTGCTCACGGTGCTCGAGAACGTCGAGCTTCCGCTGGTGATCGAGCGGCGCTTGGGCAAAGACAAAATCCGCGAAAAAGCCCGCGAGGTGATCGCCGCGGTGGGGCTTTCCGGCATGGAAGGCCGGTACCCCCGGGAGCTTTCGGGCGGCCAGGAACAGCGGGTCGCCATCGCGCGCGCGCTGGTGAAGGAGCCGCTCATCGTGCTCGCCGACGAGCCGACGGCCAACCTCGACTCGGCGAATGCGGAGGAGATCGTCGACATCATGCGGGAGATCAACCGGACGCGCGGCGCCACCTTCCTGTTCTCGACGCACGACGCGCTGGTCCAGAAGCACGCGCGCCGGGTCGTCACCATCCGTGACGGCCTGGTCCACGCCGACGAGCGGAAATAGGAGGCGCGCCGTGGGAACCCTGGTAAAGATCGCCTGGCGCAACGTATGGCGCCACGGCAAGCGGACGGCCCTCACCATCGTCACGATGGCGTTCGGTCTGGGCATGTACATTTGGATAGATTCCATGCTGAAGGGCATGGACAAGGGCGGACTCGAGAACATCCTCACGCTGACCGACTCGTCGGTGCGGGTTTCGACGAAGGCCTACGAGGAGGACCGCGCGAGCCTGCCCCTCGACTACGGCCTTCCCGATCCGGCCGCGCTCGAGGCGGCGGCCCGGAGCGACGCCCGCGTCGTCGCGACGACGTTCCGCACCCGTTTCCTCGCCCAGCTGTCCAACGGGCGGGACGCGGTGCCGGTGATGGCCGTCGCGGTGGATCCCGTCCGCGATTCGGCGGTGTTCTCCTTGAAAGACTTCGTTTCCGGCTCCTGGTTCGGCGCGGCCGGCGAGCGGCAGGTCGTGCTCGGCGCGGGGCTGGCGAAGGATCTGGGCGTCGGCGTCGGCGACTGGACGACGCTGGCGGCGCGCACGCGCTGGGACGCCCGGAACGCGGACGACTTCCTGGTAGCCGGCCTCATCGATTCCTCGGAGCCGAACGTGAACGCGAGCGGCGTGTTCGTTTCGTTCGCCGACGCCGAGGATTTCCTCGAGCTCGAAGGCCTGCGCACGGAAATGGCCGTCCGCATGGTCGACCGGACGAACCTCAAGGACCTCATGGCCGATTCGGATTCCCTGGCCGCATCCATTTCCGTCCGCTTCCCCGAACTGGCGGCCAAGAGCTTCGGGGAGGTCGGCCGGCAGTTCCTTGAGATCGCCAAGATAAAGAAGAAAGGCACCGGCATCATCATCGTCGTCATCCTCCTGATCGCGGGGGTCGGCATCGCGAACACGGTGCTCATGAGCGTATACAGCCGCGTGCGCGAAATCGGCGTGCTGCGGGCCTTCGGCCTCAGGCCCAAGGAGATTTCCCGGCTCTTCCTGATCGAGGGGACGCTCATCGGTCTGGTCGGAGCGATCGCCGGGCTCCTGGTCGGGATCGCGCTCACCGCCTGGCTGGTGTACTCGGGCCTGAACCTGAGCGCGTTCATCGGGGACGGCGCGAGCATGGGCATGCCGATCTGGGGAACGCTCTACGGCGAGTGGAACCCGGACGCCATGGCGAGCGCCGTGGTCTTCGGCATCCTGGTGGCCCTCTTCGCCAGCCGTTCGCCGGCGAAGAAGGCGGCTCGGCTGGAAGTGACCGCCGCGCTCCGGTTCGTGTAGGAGGACGCTATGGATTGGATCACCGCGATGGCGATGCGCAACCTCAGGCGGAACCGGCGCCGCACCGTGCTGGCCGCCGTTTCGATCGGCCTGTCCGTCATGCTCATGACCTTCATGAGCGGCTACGTGAACGGCTTCATGAGGAACATGGCCAAGAACGTCACCAAGACCGAAACCGGGCATATCCGCATCACGACCTCAGGCTTCGACTCGCGCTCGCGCTTCATGCCGGTGGACGAGTGCATTTCCGATCCAGCGGCGGCCGTCGCCGCCCTGCGCGCCTCTCCGGCGCTCGCGGGCGAATTGGATACCGTCGCCGAGCGCATCCTGTTCGGGACCCTCCTGTCGAACGGACCGAACACCAAGACGGCCTTCGGCTTCGCGGGGGACCCGGAGACGGAGAAGAACCTTCTCGGCCTCGACCGCAGCATCGTCGAAGGGAATTACCTAGCCGGACGCGGGGAGACGATCATCGGGCGGAAGCTCGCGGCGGATCTGGGGCTTTCGGTGGGCGACTCCATCCGCGTCGTGACGCAGGGCGCCGACTACGGCCTCCACCTCAAGAAGTTCCGCATCTCGGGCATCTTCTTCACGAATCTCAACCAGCTCGATTCGGGGGCTTTCCAGATTCCGCTCGAGGACGCGAAGGAGCTGCTGCGGACCGGCGGCGGCGTCCAGCAGATCCTGGTCATGCTCAAGGACTACCGCAAGGCTTCCGCGCTCGTGCCGACGGTCGAGGCCGCGCTCAAGGCGGTGCCGGGCGCGGGAACGCTGGTCGCCAAATCCTGGCGCGAGATCGGCGAGTATCCCAAGCTCATCACCATGATGGAGAAGACCTACGGCAATATCTACCTCCTGGTCGCCCTGCTCGGCGCCTTCATCATCAGCAATATCCTCATGATGGTGGTGCTCGAGCGGAAGAAGGAGATCGGCATACTGAAGTCGCTCGGGCTGAAGCGGCGGGAAGTGCTGCGGCTGTTCGTGACCGAAGGGGCCGCGATGGGCGCGCTCGGCAGCGGCGCCGGCGCGATCCTCGGCCTGGGCATCAACGCCGTGTTCTCGGTCTACGGGATCGATTTCAGCTCCGCGCTCGGCAATATGACGATGCCGCTCGACCCGGTCCTGCATACGGTCTTCGATCCCCTGGCCGCCGTCCAGATGTTCTTCCTCGGCATCCTCGTGGCGATCGCGGTGTCGATACTTCCCAGCCGTCGCGCGGCGACCGTCAACGCCGTCGACGCGATCAAGAGCGTGATGTAGGAGGCTCCCATGCGCGTGAATATGCGCCGAACCGGCAAAACCGTCCTTATCGCGGCCGTCCTCGCGGCTGCCGCGTTCCCCCTCTCCGCCCAGGCCTCCGGGGCAGGGGGCCTAAGCGCCGACGAGATCATGAAGCGGGTGGACGCGAACGAGTCCGTCGACACCGTCGCCTACACGGGTACGATGACGATCGATCTGGGCAACCGGGTTCTGGTGAAGGAGATGAAGGCCGTCGCCGAAGGCGATTCGAAATCCTTCGTGGAATTCACCAACCCCGAGGATTCGGGCACCCGCTACCTCAAGGTGGACAAGAACCTGTGGATGTACTTCCCGACCGAGCAGGAGACGATCAAGATTTCAGGGCACCTTCTCAAGGAAGGCATGATGGGTTCGGACGTCTCCTACGAGGACGCCCTCGAATCGGGGGAGCTTTCGGACAAGTACGCGATTTCCCTGATAGGCCGCGAGGCGATCGGCGGCCGGGACTGCTATGTGCTCGACCTCAAGGCGAAGGTGAAGACGGTCCCCTACGACCGGCAGAAGCTCTGGATCGACACCGAGCGCTTCGTCGCGCTCAAGGGAGAGCTCTACGCGAAAAGCGGGAAGCTCCTCAAGGAAAGCGCGACGCTCGCCGTGGAACGTTTCGGCAAGCGCTGGTTCCCGACTAAGGTCCGCATGGAAGACAAGCTCAAGAAGGGCGGCGGCACCGTCTTCGAGATGCGGGATATCCAATTCGACGTGAAGCTGCCCGCCGACCAGTTCAGCCTGCGCCGCTTGAGCCGCTGAGGACCGGCGTGCGATGATCCGCCTCAGCCGTATCGCCGCCAGTTCGCTGCTGGCCGCCGTCATCGCCGCCTCTCCGGCCGCCGCCGCCGAGCGCGCCGACCCGCTCCGCCTTTCGGGTGAGGCGCGCGCGGACGCCG
>QKCO01000012.1 GCA_003245635.1 Treponema sp. | reverse complement strand
GAAATCGGGCTTCCTCGGCTCGAATCGGCCGCCGCGCCGGACTCCCTGGTCTCTGCGGTCGCTGTTCATCGGCCGATCCTGCCGCGGACGGTCGGTGCGGGGATGATCGATCCGGGGCCTCTCGGGGCGCGGATGCCCCATCCGCGGCGCTTGATCCATCCTCGAATGTTCCATCCGCGGCCTGCCGGCCTGGGAGGGAGCGCGTCCCGGCCTCGCGGCTTTCTGGGGCGCGTCGCGCAGCGGTTCGATCTCGAGCCTGTAGGGGTGGTCGAGCTCCACGGGGATGCGGAAGCCGACGAAGCGCTCGATGTCGCGCAGGAGCGAACGCTCCTCCGCGTCGCAGAAGGAAACGGCGACGCCCTCGGCGCCGGCGCGCGCGGTGCGGCCGATGCGGTGCACGTAGGTCTCCGGTTCGTTGGGAAGGTCGAAGTTGACGACCAGCTCGACGTCGTCGACGTCGATGCCGCGCGCCGCGAGGTCCGTGGCGACCAGGACCGACACGGCGCCCGAACGGAACGCGTCCATCGCGCGGGTGCGCTGGTTCTGGCTCTTGTTCGCGTGGATGGCGTCCGCGCCGATTCCGTCGACCGCGAGCTGCTTCACCAGGCGGTTGGCTCCGTGCTTGGTTTTGGTGAACACGATGACCCGCTTGAACCCGTCCTCGACCAGGATCGCGGCCAGGAGCTTGCGCTTGTCTTCCTTGGCGACGAATAGGACCTTCTGGTCCACGCGGTCGGCGGTCGGCTGGGCGGCGGGCACCGCCGCGCGGACGGGGTCTGTGAGCAGCGGATCGGCGAAAGCCTCGATCTCCGGCGGCATCGTCGCCGAGAAGAACACGGTCTGCCGCACTTTCGGGAGGAGGGCGACGATGCGCTTGACGTCGCGGATGAAGCCCATGTCGAACATGCGGTCGGCCTCGTCCAGGACGACGGTCTCCACGGCGGAGAGGGTCAGGTGCCCGCGGTCGACCAGGTCCAGGAGTCGTCCGGGAGTGGCTGTGAGGACGTCGACGCCGCGGGAGAGCGCCTTTTCCTGGGGCACGGAGCCGACGCCGCCGAATACGCAGGCGCGCACGAGTTCGGCGCCGCGGCCGTAGGCGGCGAAGCTCTGGTCGATCTGGGCGGCGAGTTCGCGGGTGGGAGCGACGACGAGCGCCCGCGCGCTCTTGGGGGCGCGTTTCTTCGGGGTTCCGTGCAGGCGCTGGATGATCGGCAGCGCGAAGGCCGCCGTCTTGCCGGTGCCCGTCTGGGCGATGCCCAGCAGGTCTCTTCCCGACAGGAGCGCGGGAATCGATTCGGCTTGGATGGGAGTCGGGGAGGCATAGCCTTCTTCACGAACCGCGCTCAGAACGGGGTCTTGCAACCCGAGGGAGGAAAAATCGTTTGAATTCAAAAAGCTTCCTTACGAATGAGGGATGGCTCTACCGGGCGGGAAGCCCGGTCTGCGGGCGACGCCGCGTTTCCCTCCGTATCGGAAGCGAATCGGCGTCCGTTCGGCGCGCAGCGCCGAATCTGGAGAATGATTATATCCGGAAGCGTTCGGCGGCGCAAGATGCCTCCCCTGGACCGTCAACGCACGGATTTAGCTTCGTCGCTATCGACGGAAGAAGAAAGCGTGGCTAAGATCGAAAGATGGATGCTCTGGAAGGTTTTTCATTTCTCGATATCGTGAAAGGGTTTATCGATGCCGGTATACTTGGGGCTTTGGCCGGTGCGTTCATGCCTATACTCGTCATCGTCGCGATCATCGTCCCCATCGTCGTCCTCTCCATATCGAGAGCCAAGAGGCGGAGGGCTGAGACTCGGAGACGAGCCGAAGAACTGGGACTTCGGCTCGTCTCCGGGAGGGATGGGCTCGTCGATTACGCCCGACTGATGAAGAAAGACAGCGAAGCCGCGCTATTGGGCTACGATCAGGCTCCCCAGTGGGTGCGCAGCCTTTCCGATCAGGTGGGAATCGAACTCCTGGAGGGGGAACGGGATGGCGTGAAGCTCATCGCCTACGAGGAAACCACGCGGAGCGGGAGCGCCGATAGAACCTTCGTCGTAGCGAAAGCTCTGCTCAAGGATCCCCTGCCGTACCGATTCATGGTCCAGGCCGAACGGGGATTCGTCAAGGTCGCGAAGCTGCTCGGACTCCGCGACATGCAGATCGGCGAGGAAGAGTTCGACCGCAAGGCGCGGATCGCCGCAGACGACCAGGCCGCGGCGTACGGGCTTTTGTCCCGTGCTCCTCTGAAAAACGCTCTGCTCGATCTTTTCGACGCGTATCCCTCAGGCTATCTTGACGGCGAGTCCGTCGCGGTCCGCATCCAAGGCAGTCTCGCGACGGTTGCTCTGGACGACATGTTGAACCGAGTCGTGAAAGTCGCCAAGGAAGTGTGACGCGGGGATCCGCGCTGGTACCTGTAGTCTTTCCCTCAGCGTACGCCGGGGCGGTAACCCAGGCTTCCCGAGGGGCAGGATGAGACGCAGGCCAAGCACTTCGAGCAGGCGAAGGCTTCTCCGGGGCGCTCCGCGTCCTTCTTATAGAGGCTGTATTTCGCCGGTTCGATGGAAGACAGGTAGCAGGCCTTGTCGCAGGCGCCGCATTCCGCGCACGATTTCTCGTCCAACCGGATGCGGAAGAGCGAGAACCGGTTGAGGGCTCCCGATGCCCAGGCTATCGGGCAGCCGAGCTTGTGGTATTGGTACATCTGCTGGAATTTGGAATCTTTGCCGCCTATTCCGGTCAGGAGCTCCATGAAGAAGCCCAGCGGGCAGGCCCAGCGGCAGAATACTTTGCCGAAGACCAGCCCCACGGCGGCCCCGGCGGCCAGCACCCACCAGAGGCTGATGCCCAAAACCGATACGGCGGCGTATATTCCCGCGCCGACCAGGCCCTGCACCCAGCGGCGCCGGGCGGACAGGAACGACGCGATCCGATTGCTTTTCTTCGCCATTGCGTTCTCCTCGTGAAACTAAGTGAAAATAGTGTAGCATATATATTGACAATAGTATATAGAATAATTAACCTTGCTCCAGCCACGGATACCGAAGGAGTTCTCATGGAAACCGCCGTTCTCGAAGCGATCAATACCCGCTACAGCACTCTCGCCGAATCGTCCTGCTGCCTCTCCTGCGGCGGCGCGATCAACCGCGCCGAACCGGCCCCCGGCGAAGTCTGCGCGGACCTCGGATCGGGGAGGGGCAACGACGTCATCCGTCTGGCCGAAGCCGTCGGACCCGCCGGCTTCGCCTACGGCATCGACGTCTCGGCGGGCATGATCGAGAAAGCGCGGAAAAACCTCGAGAAGTTCGGCGTCGCGAACGCGGAGATCAGGCAGTCGCGCCTGGAGGAACTGCCCCTGGACGACGAGAGCGTCGACCTGGTGATCTCCAACTGCACGATAAACCACGCCGACGACAAGGATCGCGTCTGGTCCGAAATCTACCGGGTGCTCAAGAGCGGCGGCCGCTTCGTCGTCTCCGACATTTATTCGGTCGGCGAAGTTCCCGAGGAATATCGGACCGATCCCCAGGCCGTCGCCGAGTGCTGGGCCGGAAGCGTCACGCGCGAGCGCTATCTTTCCCAGCTCGCGGGGGCCGGTTTCGAAGACGTAGCTATTCTAGAGGAATCCGCGCCGTACGCTAAAGGCAAGATTCAAACGGTAAGTTGGACCATCGCGGGCCGTCGGCCGAACCGGGTCCGCTGCCGCTGTTCTCGATAGGGAGGAAGCATGAAGAAGGGTATGAAATCGCTCATCTCCAAGAAGCCCGCCGGAGCTAAGCCGATCGCGCAGTGCTGCGCGAAGAACTCCGTCGTGGCGGCCGGCTGCCACGACTGAGCCGGTGCCGGCGCCGTCCTTCCGACCGCGGACGCGGCGCCGGCTTAATTCCCAGTACGCCACGGAGGCAGCTCTTGATCCCCTCGGCCCACAACATTTTCGTTCCCTTGAAGGATTCCGACCGTTACCTTCTGGTCAATCCGCTCAGCCGGCAGGCCGATATCCTCGAAGCCGAGACGGCCGAGGAATACCGGACCGGCCGCTTCTCCGTTCCTGAGGAATGGGCCGAAAAGGGCTATCTGGTCGATCCCGACGAGGAGAAGCGGCGCTTCAAGGCCGCCTACCTCGACTTTCTGGACAAACGGGACAACGACGAGGTGCAGCTGTTCTTCCTGCCGACCTACGCCTGCAATTTTGCCTGCACGTACTGCTACCAGGAAGGCTACGGGAACGAGGCCGAGCCCTGCCGGCCCGAGGTCGTGGACGCGTTCTTCGCGTACGTCGACGCCGAATTCGCTTCCCGGCGCAAGTACATCACGGTCTTCGGCGGCGAGCCGCTCCTTTCCGGCCCCGCCCCGCGCGCTATCGTCGAAAAAATCCTCAAAAGCGCCGGCGAGCGGAAGCTCGATACGGCTTTCGTCACCAACGGCTTCCATCTGGCCGAATACGCGCCGCTCCTGGCGACCGCATCCATCCGGGAAGTCCAGGTGACCCTCGACGGCGTCGGCGCCGCCCACGACGCGCGCCGTCCCCACCGCTCGGGAGAAAGCTCCTTCGCGCGGATAGCCTCGGGCGTCGACGCCTGCCTGGCCGCGGGGATTCCGATCAACCTGCGCATGGTCGTGGACAAGGAAAACATCGGCGAGCTTCCGAAGCGCGCCTCCTTCGCCCGGGAACGTGGCTGGACCGCCCATTCTCTGTTCAAGACGCAGCTGGGACGAAACTACGAGCTGCACCAGTGCCAGGACGGGGCCGGCAAATTATACGACCGGATCGGCATGTACCGGGACGTGTACGCGCTGATCGGCGAACACCCGGAAATACTCGAATTCCATCGCCCCGCGTTCTCATTGAGCAAATTCCTTTGGGAAAACGGCGAGCTCCCCCAGCCGCTGTTCGATTCCTGCCCCGGCACCAAGACCGAATGGGCCTTCGACTATACCGGCCGGATTTTCTCCTGCACGGCCACCGTCGGCAAGGCCGGAGAGGAGCTCGGCACCTTCTTCCCGGCTCGCTCCCTGAACGCGGAAAAGGTCTGCGGATGGGAAGACCGCGACGTGACGACCATCCCCGAGTGCGCCTCGTGCTCCTCCGCGCTCGCCTGCGGCGGCGGCTGCGCGTCGGCGGCGAAAAACCGGACAGGTAACATCCTCGCCCCCGACTGCAGGCCGGTCGGCGAACTGCTGTCGCTCGGCGTCAGCCTATATTTCGAGAAAGAGGTATCCTGATGAACCGCTACATAAAGGAAATCGGCGCTTCCGAGTTCCAGTCCGAGGTCCTCGACGCGCCGCTGGCCGTCGTCGATTTCTATTCGACCGAATGCCCGCCCTGCGAAGCGCTCGCCGACAAGTTCGAGAGCCTCGCGGAAATCTACGGAAGCCGCATCCGCTTCGTGAAGATTTTCCGCCAGGAGAACCGGGATTTCGCCGCGTCGCTGGACGTGACCGGCAGCCCGACGCTGCTCTTCTTCAAGGACGGCCAGCGGGTCGGCCCGAAGCTGACCGGCGGCATCCTCCGCAGCGCCATCGTCAAGCAGCTCGATTCGATGCTGACCCCCGAGGTCGCAGCTGAGCTGAAATCTTCCGTCGCCCACCGGCGGACGGAAGCCGACGTGCTCGTGCTCGGCGGCGGCCCCTCGGGGCTCGCCTCCGGCATCTACCTGTCCCAGGCGCACCTGAAGACCATCGTCGTGGACACCGCGCTGCCCGGCGGCTTCGTGGCGTCGACCCACCAGGTATCCAACTACCCCGGCTTCATCCAGCCGCTCAACGGCTACATGCTCAGCCACCAGATGACCGAGCAGGCCAAGCTGAACGGCGTCTCCTTCCGCGCGCCGGTGGAGATCACCTCTGTCGACCTGGACGGGAAGACCGTGACGATCGACGGCGTCGAGACCATCAGCGCGAAGCGGATCCTGATCGCCACCGGCTCGAGTCCGAAGCCGCTCGGCGCGGCCGGCGAGCGCGAACTCGTCGGTCAGGGGGTGAGCTTCTGCGCCACCTGCGACGCCAAGTACTACGAGGGCAAGGAAGTCGCCGTCGTCGGCGGCGGCAACTCCGCGGTGGAGGAGGCGCTTTTCATCGCCAAATTCGCGAGCAAGGTGACGATCATCCACCGTTCGAGCTCGCTCAGGGCGAACAAGGCCGCGCGCGCGAAGGCCGAAGCGAACGGGAAGATCGAATTCCTGCTCGATACGAAGGTCACGGCCATCGACAAGCGCGGCAACATGGACATGGTGCTGACGCTCGAAAACACGACGACGGGCGCCGTCTCTTCCTTGAATGCCGCCGGCGTCTTCGTGTTCATCGGCTTCGTGCCCAACCTCGGCGGCGTCGGGGCCGGCCTCAAGGTGGACCAGTGGGGCTACGTTGAGACCGACTCGAAGATGCGCACCAACATCCCCGGCGTCTACGCCGCGGGAGACGTCACCGCCAAGCATTTCAGGCAGATCACCACCGCCGTGGCCGACGGCACGGTGGCCGCGATGGCCATCACCGCCGAACTCGATTGATATCTTCGGGGGGCTGAAGAACCATGAATCCGATTCTTCAGTTGCCTCCTGCGCCGGCTACGCTTCGATTTCGTCCTTCATCGACTTGTAGGTCTCCGCGTCGATCTCGCCGCGGGCGAAGCGCTCGGTCAGTATCTCCAGGCCCCGTTCCTTCGGGTCGGCATCGTTCCGTCTTCCGGACGATCTGCCGATCCTGACCGCGGCGAAGACGGCTAAAGCCGCCAAGGCTATCAGCGCGACCCACATCGCCGTTCCCATCCACGGGAAGCCCCCGCCGAACGCGCCCGAACCCCAATATCCGTATCCGTGCAGTAGCATCATATTCCTCCTAAAAAAGTAATCTAAAGAATATACTGCAGGTTTCGTGCCAGGCTGAATTTGACTAAATACTGCCAATTCCAAAGAGAAAAAGGGAAAATCCAGCATTTTCTGAAGATTCTTCGTGGGGCGGATGAGAAAAAAATTCCCAAGTGAGTCTTTCTTGCGTAGGCGGGGGCGCTGTTCCGTTTTGTGGATTTGAAGCCGTTTTTCCGCGATACTGAAACCGGGCCGATCTTCCGTCGATCGGTTCCGGAGGGGATCAGGCATGGGGCGGCACGGATCAGCGCGTTTTCTCAATCTTCGCGTATTGCTGCTTCTCGCGTTGGCCGCGGGCGCGGTGTTGACCGGCTACTACGGCGTGCGGACCGTCAAAAGCGCCGCTCGCGTCGCTCTGCGCGGTTTCGACGCGCAGCGTCCCGACGTCGAGGCGATCCGGGGCTGGATGACGGTTCCGTATATCGCGAAAACGTTCGGGCTTTCCGCCGAGGATCTCTACGAGGGCCTTGGCGTGCCTGATGAAGGGGCCGGTGGGAAGAGCCTTCAGGCTCTGAACAAAGCCTATTTTCCGGGCAGGAAGGGGGTTCTCATCGAGCGGATGAAAACGCTCATCAAGAACGCTCCGGGCGGGCAAGGTCCGCAGCGGAGGGATGAGCGGTGAGCGCTTTATCCGATTTTTTTCTGACGGGCGTCGTTTCGTACGGCATTCCTTTGTTCGCGCTCGCCCTCTTCCTCGGCGCGGCCGGGATTCCGCTTCCTTCAAGCCTGCTCGTCGTCGCCGCCGGAGCCTTCGTCCGACAGGGCTTTCTCGATCCTTTCGCCGCCGCCGCTTCCGGTCTCGCCGCTGCGGCGGCGGGCGACAGCATCGGTTTCCTGATCGGCAGATGGGGCGGTTCTCCGATAGCAATCCGCCTCGGTTCGAGCCCCGCCTGGATGAAATCGAAAGGCTCTTTCGAAAAGAACAGCGCCGCGGCCGTTTTCCTGACCAGGTTCCTCGTGACGCCTGCCGCGCTTCCGGTGAATCTGATGGCGGGAATCGGCTGCAGGTACCCGCGCTTTCTCGCGGTCGCGGCGTTCGGTCAGACGGTATGGATCTTCCTGTACGGAGGACTCGGCTATTTTTTCGGCAGCCGGTGGGAGCTTATCGGCCAGCTGCTCTCGGATATCGGCGGCTTCGCGTTCGGCTTGTGCGTGCTCGCGCTTGGGGTGGCTGTTTTGGCCGGTTCTCTGAAAAAGCGGCGCGTCCGCGGCGGCAGGGCGCCGGCGCAAGCCCTCTAGTCATCAGCCTGACCGCGCTGAGACCCGCAGCCGGCGAACGTCATGCGCGGGGGGCCGCCGCGGGAGCAGCCAGCTCCAGGGCGAAAGCCTTGCTCTTCCGCTTCTCGTCGTAGACGCGCCGCTTCCGCTCGGGGAGGGAGGCGACCGGCACTTCGCGGAAACCGAGCGACTCGAACCAGTCGTGCGTGCGGGTGGTCAGGACGAAGGTCCGCTTGAAGCCCGTACGCGCGGCGCGCTCGATCAGGTACTTCACGATGCGCCGTCCGAGGCCCAGGTCCCCGTAGACGGGGTCGGTCGCGATGGCGGCGATCTCCGCCTGCCCCTCGCCCCAGTCGTGCAGTGCCCCGCAGGCGTGCACCGAGCCGTCGACCTCGTACACGACGTAGTCGTCCTTCTTCTCGAGGACGTCCTCCGGTCCCCGCCTGATGAGGAAGCCCGCGGCGATCAGCGGCTCCATGAGGCGCACGATCTCCTGGACGTCCCTGCCTTCCATCGGCCTGATCGATTCGTACTCGTCGGCGTAGATCATGGTCCCGACTCCGAGATTGGAGAAGAGCTCGCGCAGGATCGCCCCTTCCTCCCGGCCGTCCACCAGATGCACGCGTTCGGTGCCCGCCTGGCAGGCCTTGACGGCGATCGCCAATTCGGCGACGGCCCGGGCGGCTTCCGGATCGGCTTCCCCGCTCCGCGCTGCGGGGGGCGGGTTGAGCGCGAGTATCTCCTCGGCCTCGGCGGGGGTCAGCCGCGGCACGCGTCCTTCTTCGAGCGTCTGCACCTGCTTCGGGAGCCGGTGCCGCTCGGCGCGGATGCCGCCGTCGGCGGACACGATGAAGAACTTGGCCGCGCCAAGCGCTTTGCAGGCGGCCAGCGCGATTTCGTCGCTGGGGAGGTTGTAGGGCTTTCCCGACGGACTCCAGCCGATGCAGGGCAGGATAGGCACCATGCCCTCCGACAGCAGTTCGTTTATCGGATCGATCAGGATGCGGTCTACCTTGCCCGAATTGCGGAAATCGACGCCGTCGACCACGCCGAGCCCGCGCGCGCGCACGAAGTTGCCGATCACGGCGTTGACGCGGTTGGCCGAAAGCTCGGTCATAAAGCGGGTCGCGGCGTCGAACGCGGCCATCTTAACGAAGGGGATGGCGTCCTCCGTCGTGACGCGGACGCTGCCTTCGTAGGTTGAGACGATGTCGTATTCGCGGAGCACCGCGTCGATCCACTCCTTCGCCCCTGGCACGATGACGACCCGGATGCCGGTCTCCGACAGGAGCGCGAGATCCTTCATCAAGAGCGGAAAGTGCGGCGTCTCGGTGACGGGGAAATCGATCTTGAACACCATGGTGGAGCCGTCGAAGCGGCTCTGGTAATAAAACGCCTCGCGGATCAGGTCCACTTGGGCGCGGCTCATCTCGTCCATGCGGAGAGTGTATACGGCCGGGGCCCGAAGGTGAAGCGCTTTTCGTGAATGCTTTCGCCTCCCGTGGTGCAACGTTGGACCTCTTTTTCGATACTTTGGCCCCGCTTATTGCCTTTTTGCCCCCTTTGTACGATCTTCTACCTATCGATTCCAACATCATCAACCCGTAAAGGACGGTCATCATGAGCGATCAGGCAATCATCCCCATCGACCAGATTTTACCGAATAAGCTGCACCTCGTGGCCCTCATGGGGCGGCCCATATTCCCCGGCATCTTCACCCCGATCATGATAGGCAATCCGGCCGACGTGAAGGTCGTCGACGAGGCCGTGGCCGGCGACGGCCTGATCGGCCTGGTGATGCTCCTCAACGAGACGGACACCCCCTCGATCGACGACCTCTACAAGGTCGGAACGGCGGCCAAGATCGTGAAGAAGATCAACCTGCCCGACGGCGGCGTGAACATCTTCATCTCGACAATAAAGCGCTTCCGCGTGAAGAAGCCGCTCAACGCGCAGAATCCCATCGTCGCCGCGGTCGAATACCTCGAGGACGAGGAGGACGACACGAGCGAGGTGAAGGCGCTCACCCGCGCGCTCATCAGCGAGATGAAGCAGATCTCCGAGAACAATCCGCTGTTCTCCGAGGAGATGCGGCTCAACATGATCAACATCGATCACCCGGGCAAGATCGCCGACTTCATCTCGTCCATCCTCAACGTCGACAAGAGCGACCAGCAGCGCATCCTCGAGATCGTGAACGTGCGCAAGCGCATGGAGCAGGTGCTCGTCTTCATCAAGAAGGAGCAGGAGCTCCTGAAGATCCAGAAGAAGATCCAGAAGGAGATCAACGAGAAGATCGAGAAGAGCCAGCGCGAATACTTCCTGAAGGAAGAGCTCAAGGCGATCAAGACCGAGCTCGGCATGACCACCGACGCCAAGAGCTCCGAGTACCAGCGCTTCAAGGAGAAGGTCGACGAGCTCAAGTTCGAGGGCGAGATCAAGGAAACGGTCGAGCAGGAGCTCGAGAAGTTCAGCCTCATGGATCCGAACTCGAGCGAATTCATCGTCACGCGCAATTACCTGGACGTGATCGTGAACCTTCCCTGGAAGGACCCGGAGCCCGAGAGCTTCGACCTGAAGAAGGCGCGGGAGATACTCGAGGAGGACCACTACGGCCTCGAGGACGTGAAGAGCCGCATCGTCGAATACCTGGCGGTGCGCAAGCTCAGGAAGGACACCAAGGGATCGATCGTGTGCCTGGTCGGCCCGCCCGGCGTCGGCAAGACCTCGGTCGGCAGGTCCATCGCCCGCGCGCTGGGGAAGGAGTTCTTCCGCTTCTCCGTCGGCGGCATGCGCGACGAGGCCGAGATCAAGGGCCACCGGCGCACCTACGTCGGCGCCATGCCCGGCAAGATCATCCAGGGCCTCAAGATCGTCAAGACCAAGGCTCCCGTGTTCATGATCGACGAGATCGACAAGATGGGCATCAGCTACCAGGGCGATCCCTCGAGCGCGCTCCTGGAAGTGCTCGATCCGGAACAGAACTACAGCTTCCGCGATCATTATCTGGATCTGCCCTTCGACGTGTCGCACATCTTCTTCATCGTGACGGCGAACACGCTCGACTCGATCCCGGCGCCGCTCCTGGACCGCATGGAGGTCATCCAGCTTCCCGGCTACATCGACCAGGAGAAGCTCGAGATCGCCAAGCGCTACCTCCTGCCCAAGAGCCTGGAGAAGAACGGGCTGAAGAAGACGCAGGTGAAGTACACCCGCGACGCGTTGATGCACATCGCCAACGGCTACGCGCGGGAGGCGGGCGTGCGCAACTTCGAGAAGAACCTGGACAAGATCCACCGCAAGCTCGCCAAGCAGGTGGTCGCAACCGCGGAGGAGGCCGAGGCCGCCGCCACCGCGCAGGCGATGGAAGTCGTCGCCGCGGCGGAAAAGAAGAAGGGCGGCCGCAAGCGGAAGAACGCGGCGGAGGAAGCCGTCCCCGAAGCCGTCAAGGCGCCGGCGGCGAAAGCCCCGATCGAGAAATTTTCGATCGACAAGGCAGCGGTGGAGAAGCACCTCGGGAAGCCCATCTTCGCCGAAGAGGAAGTGAAGAAGGCCGACCGCCCCGGCATGACCGTGGGCCTGGCGTGGACGAGCATGGGCGGCGATACGCTGGTGATCGAGGCGGTCTCGGTGCCCGGCAAGGAAGGGATCACGCTCACCGGCAAGATGGGCGAGGTGATGAAGGAGTCGGCGTCCATCGCGTACACCTACGTGCGCAAGCTCGCTGTGGAGAAGTACGGGGTGGCGCTCGAATGGTTCGAGAAGAACCACATCCACTTGCATATCCCCGAGGGCGCGACCCCTAAAGACGGCCCGTCGGCGGGCATCACCATGGCGACGGCGCTCCTGTCCCTTGTGCGC
>QKCO01000080.1 GCA_003245635.1 Treponema sp. | reverse complement strand
GAACGAGACGGAAGTGTTCGCGGTGGAAGCGGCGGACGTGGCGATGCAGGCGATCGAGGAAGGGGTAGCGCGCGTGAAGCTCACCTGGGACGAGGTGTACAACCGGGCCAAGGCGGACATCGCGGCGAGCCGGAAGCTCGCCGATGACCTGATGGCCGCGGGCCACATCGAAAAGCCGCCGGTCGAGATGCTCGAGAAAGCGATGGCCTCCGCCATCGCCGCGGTGAAGTAAGGGACGTAAAGAGAGGGCCCGGTCCCGCAATGGAACCGGGCCCTTGAAGCTATTCCGGGGTGACTATTTGAATAGCGACGGCAGCCAGAGCGAGACGGCCGGGATGTAGGTCACGACCAGCAGCACGGCGATCATCGACAGGAACAGCGGCATGAAGCCCTTGATGACGTCGCGCATGTTGATCTCGGCGATCGAACAGCACACGAACAGGCAGGCGCCGACCGGCGGCGTGAACAGACCGATGCCGAGGTTGACGACCACGATCGCGCCGAAGTGGATCGGGTCGACTCCCAGCTGCATCGCGATAGGCGCGAGCACGGGGATGAAGATGATCATCGCGGGAGTCAGGTCGAGGATCGTTCCGGCGAAGAGCAGGATCACATTGAAGATCAGGAGCAGCGTGAATTTGCTGTGGACCGTCGAGGTCAGCGCCGCCGCGATCTGCTTGGGAACTTCCTGGCTCGTGATGATCCAGCTGAAGACGGTGGCGGTGGCGACCATCAGCATGACCATCCCGTTGACCTGGATCGTCTCGATCATCATCCGCGGCAGGTCCTTGAAGGTGATCTCCTTGTAGACGAAGAAACTCAGCACGAAGGCGTACGCGACCGCGATGACGGCGGCCTCGGTCGGCGTCACGATGCCGAAGATGATGCCGCCGAGCACGATGACGACCGTGAGCACCGGCAGGATGCCGTCGAAGAAGATGGCGACGCTTTCCTTGAAGCTGTATCTCCGCTCCGTCGGGAAATCGTATTTGCGCGCCAGTATCCAGGTGATCAGCATGAGCACGAAGCCGACCAGGATTCCGGGTATTGCGCCGGCCAGGAACAGGTCTCCTATCGACTGGTTCATGATGATGCCGTAGAGCACCATCGGGATGCTCGGCGGGATAAGGATGCCGATGACCGAGGAAGTCGCGGTGACCGCGACGGTGAAGTCCTTCTTGTAGCCCTGCTTGGTCATCGCCGGAATCAGGATCGATCCGATCGACGACGAATCCGCCGTCGCCGACCCGGTGATGCCAGCGAAGAACATGCTCGCGACGATGTTTATGTACGCCAGTCCTCCCCGGTAGCGGCCGACGAGTACCGACGAAAGCTTGATGAGCCGGTCGGAGATGCCCCCGGTCGCCATGATCTTTCCGGCGAGGATGAAGAAGGGGATCGCGACCAGCGGGAAGCTGTCGATTCCCGCGTACATGCGCTGAGGGATGATGAGCAGGGGGACGAAACGATCGACGGCGACCCAGACGGCCGCGGCGA
The DNA here is from genome assembly GCA_003245635.1 of Treponema sp. Classification (GTDB taxonomy): domain Bacteria; phylum Spirochaetota; class Spirochaetia; order Treponematales; family Breznakiellaceae; genus SZUA-426. Next base: position 10,469 of record QKCO01000080.1, on the reverse strand, counting down.
TCCCGAGCGCGTAGGCGATGGGGACGGTCGCGACGATCAGGCCGACGAATACGAGAAAAAGGACGCCGATCATGCTTTGTCCCCTTTCAAGGATGCTATCGTCTTGATCAGGTAACCGAACGAGTAGATCGCCATGAAAAAGGCCGACGCGGGAAGGATGAGGTACACGACCCCCATCGATACGCGCGAGACCGACGCGGTCTGCTTGAAGGCGACGCCGAGCGTCTTGGCACCCGCGACCAGGATGACCAGGGAGAACGCGAACACCGCGGCGAACACGAAAACCTGCAGGATCGTGTAGTTCCGGTCCGATATCCGACCCTGGAACAGGTCGAGCTTGATGTGCTCATTCTTCTTCATGACGATGGCCGCGCCGAGGAACGAGGTCCAGATGAAGAGGAACCTGCCGAGTTCTTCGGTGAACGCGATCGGAACGGAGAAAAGGTAGCGGGAAAGCACCTGGAAGAGCGTCAGGAAGATGAGTCCCGCGAACGATGCGATGGAAACAGCTTCCAGCGCCTTGTCCAAAATTTTTCCGGGCGAGGGCATGCTTCGTACTCCAATTTGTGGTTGCGGCGATGGGCCCGGGGAACGATTCTCGTGTTCCCCGGGCGATGGATTTGACGGTCTACTTCTTGGAATAGGAAAGGGCCGCGTCGATGATGTCCGCGCCGACCCGCGCCTTGTTCTTTTCTATGATGGCTGAAACGGCGGTCTTGAAGGGGGCCAAGTCGAGTTCGTTTACCGGCATGCCGGCCGCCTCAATCTTGCCGACCACGTCCTTCTCGTAGTCGCCCCAGAGCTTGCGCTCGTAGTCCTGGACGGCTTTGCCCGCTTCGTCGATGGCCTTCTGCTGGGCGGCGCTCAGCTTTTCGTAGTACGCCTTGCTCATGACCACCAGGTTGAGGTCGTAGAAGTGGTTGGTCATGGAGAAGTACTTGGATACTTCGAAGAATTTCATGGTGTAGAGCGCGACCGGAGGCTGCTCCGCGCCGTCGACGACGCCCTGCTTGAGCGCCATGTACAGCTCGCCGTACGCCAGCGGCGTGGCCAGGGCTCCGAGCGTATTGACGGTTTCGATCATGATCGGGTCGTTGATGACGCGGATCTTGAGGCCCTTGAGGTCGGCGATGCTGTTGATCGGCCTCTTTCCGTTGAAGATGCTGCGGAATCCGGTATCGTAGAATGCGACCAGCTTGAAGCCCTTATTGGCCAGCTCCTGCTTGAGGATGTCTCCGACTTTCCCGTCGAGGGCCGCGAAAACTTCGGTCTTGCTGGTGAACACATAGGGGAGGCTGAAGATGCTGAACTTCGGGCTGTAAGTGCTCAGCTCGGCGGCGGTCACCTTGACCATCTCGAGCGTTCCGGAGAGCACGCCTTCGAGTCCTTCCCGGGCGTTGCCGAGCTGGGAATTGGGGAATACCTTGACTTCGATGCTGCCGCCGGATTTCTCGGCGAGCGTCTTGGCGAAGTAGTCGTCCGCGAGGTAATGGGGGTTCTGCTCGTTGACTTGGTCGCTCAGCTTGACGACGACCTTCGCTTCCTTTTCCGAACCGCCGCCCGCGTACAGCGGGAGTCCCGCGGCGATGACGGCCGCGCACAGAAGAGCCGTGGTCAATTTCTTGTTCATACTTTCCTCCTTGATTTTATTCCCTTCCCAGGGGAATAACGTGAAGTTTAATGGCCATACCAATAGACTTCACTCTAAGGCCGAGTGTATGATGAGAATTCCGAATTGTCAAATTTCATTTCGGGCGAGGTGGCTATGAAAAACGTCGGATGCAAATACTGCGAAAAGTCGGCTGATCTGTACCGGATCGCCGTGCCGGTGATTGAGTTCGAAACCTCTGTGCTTTATCTCATGCGCAACCAGGCTTATCCGGGCCGCTGCATTCTGGTGCTCAGGGAGCATAAATCCGAACTGTCGGAGCTCGACGGCGAGACGTTAACGGTTTTCGCGGCCGAACTCGCCCGCGCGGCCGGCGTTCTGAAAAAGCAGTTCGGCGCGGATAAGATCAACTACGCCGTCTACGGGGACGAGGTGCCCCATCTGCACTTCCATCTCGTTCCCAAACGGCGCGGCGGCATGTCCTGGGGCAAGCCCTTCGAGCTCGATCCCCAGCCGCCGCGTTTCCTCGGCGAAGCCGAGTATGAGGCGATCGTCAGGTCCCTCCGCGCGGCGCTCGCGAGCTGAATCCTCCCTACGGCACCAGCAGCACCTTCAGTCCTTCCTTCCGTATCAGCGAATCGAAGCCCTTCTCCCAGTCGGCAAGGGGGAGCTTCGCGCTGATCAGGGGGGACAGGTCCACCAGCCCGTGTTCGAGCAGGCGCAGAGCGCGGCGCCAGGTGGTCTTCGCGGCGGTGAAGCCGGTGTGGATCGACAGCTCCTTCTTGAGCGCCAGGTCGAAGTCGTAGGGGATCTTCTTTCCATAAAGACCGATTTGGACGTAGGAACCCATCCGCTTGAGGGCACGCACGCAGGAATCGGTCGACGCGGCGACGCCCGAGCATTCGTAGGCGACGTCGAAGCCGGCCCCTCCGGTGAAGTCCTTCATGCGCGCCTCGGCGCCCTCCAGGTCGACCCGGATCGTCGCCGCCGCGCCGAGCTTCTCCGCCAGCTTCAGGCGCTCGGCGTCCGCTGCCGTGCCGCCGACCGCGACGACCGCGCCGCTCGCCTTGGCCACCTGCAGGGCGAGGAGTCCGATGGCGCCGGGCCCCGACACGTAGGCGTAGTCGCCGGCTTTCGCCGTCGACATCTCGACGACGCAGCGCACGACGCAGGCCAGCGGCTCGCAGAGCGCCGCCTCGTCCAGCGCGACATTCGCCGGCACCTTGAGCGCTTTGCCCGCGGGTACGACGATATACTGCGCGAAAGCGCCGTCGACGTGCGTGCCGATCGCCTTGCGCGTCTCGCAGTGCATGAACTGGCCCGACTCGCAGGCGGGGCAGACGCCGCAGGTCCGCACCGTCGTCAGCGACACGGCGCGGTCCCCGACGGAGAAGCCCGCCGCGTTCTTTCCGAGGGAGACGACCGTCCCCGCGTACTCGTGGCCCATCACCATCGGGGGGGTCACGTCGTACTCGTCCTTCATTATATGGAGGTCGGTGCCGCAGATGCCCGCCGCGTGGACGCGGATCTTGATCTCGTCGTCCTTCGGCTCGGGCTCCGCGATGTCCCGCAGCTCGATCCCGCCTTCACCCTTTCCTATCTTCATCAAAGCCCGCATTCCACGCTCCTTTTTTCCTTCCATTTTCGGTCGTTCCGCGGCGCGCGCAAGGCCGCCGCGCGCTGAAAGCGAAATTGCTTGCTTTGCCGATTATAGCATGGTATAAAGGTCGTACCAATAAATTGCGAACAAAGCGAGGGGGCTTTTATGGACACATACGTTTCCGATCTGGTCGCTCGATCCCGTAAGGCGCAGGCCGCGCTCGAAAGCTATACGCAGGAGCAGGTGGATGAGCTCGTAAAGCGGATCGGCAAGGTAGTCTTCGACAACGCGCAGGAATTCTCCGAGATGGCCGTCCGCGAATCGGGCATGGGCACGGTGGAGCACAAGCTCCTCAAGAAGAAGGGCAAGGCGCGCATCCTCTGGCACAGCCTCAAGGGCAAGAAGAGCGTCGGCATCCTTTCCCAGGACCCGGTCACCGGCATCACGGAGATCGCCAAGCCCGTCGGCGTGGTCGGCGCGATCCAGCCCTGCACGAACCCCATCGTCACCCCCATGGCCAACGCGATGAGCGCCATCAAGGGCCGGAACGCCATCGTCCTCTCGCCGCATCCCCGCACCGCAAACTGCACCAAGTACTTCGTGGACTTGGTGAAGAAGGCATGGAAGGACCTCAACCCGCCGATGGACATACTTCTCTCGATCGACGAGCCGACGGTGGACCGGACCAAGGAACTCATGTCCCTGGTCGATGTCGTCGTCGCGACCGGCGGACCCGACATGGTGAAGTCCGCCTACTCGAGCGGCAAGCCCTCCTTCGGCGTCGGCCCGGGCAACGTCCAATGCGTGATCGACGAGGGCATCGACCTGAAGCCCGCCGTCGAGAAGATCATATTCGGCCGCATCTTCGACAACGGCATCATCTGCTCGGGCGAACAGGCGGTCATGGCACCGAAGGCGCAGTTCGCCGCGGTCCTGAAGGAGTTCGAGGCGCAGAAGACCTACATCGCCAAGAAGGACGAGGTGGAGAAACTCCGCTCGGTCCTCTTCCCGAACGGCCGGATCAGCAAGCACATGGTCGGACAGACCGTGCAGGGCATCGCGAAGGCCGCCGGCATCAGCGTTCCCGAGGGCGCGGTCCTCATCGGCATCGACTGCTCGGCCGAACCCGCGGACGGATCCCTCAGGCGCGAAAAGATGTTCCCCGTCATCGCCTTCTTCCCCTACGGCGACTTCGAGGAAGCGATCGCCATCGCCAAGCACAACCTTACTATGGAAGGGATGGGCCACTCGGTGGTCATCCACAGCGTGAACGACGCGCGCATCGACCGTTTCGGCATGGCGATGAACGTCAGCCGCGTCGTCGTCAACGAACCCTGCGCCACGACCAACGGCGGCAGCTTCAAGAACGGCCTGGCGCCGACGAGCACGCTCGGCTGCGGCTCCTGGGGCAACAACAGCATCTCCGAGAACTTCACCTACAAGCACCTCTTGAACATCACCCGCATCGCGCGCGTCCTTCCGGACGCGAAGGTTCCGACCGACGACGAGCTCTGGGGGTAGCCGATGAAGCTCTTCGAGTACAACGCGCACGCGCTGTTCGGCGAATACGGACTTCCCGCGCTCAAGGGCTTCGTCGCTTCCTCTGCCGTCGAGGTCGAGCGGGCGGCGGCCTCGGGAACCCTCCGCTATCCGTTGGTGATCAAGGCGCAGGTGCAGACCGGCGGGCGCGGCAAGGCGGGCGGCGTCAAGTTCGCCGACAACGCCGAACAGCTGGCGGCCGAAGCGGGGAAAATCCTCGGCATGACCATCAACGGCCTGGTCGTGAAGAAGGTCTTCGTCACCGAGAAGGCGTCCGTCGCGCGTGAGATGTACCTGTCGATCGCGCTCGACCGCAAGGAGCGCTGCCCGGTGATCGTCTTCTGCGCCGACGGCGGCATGGAGATCAACGACATCGCCGACGCCCACCCGGAGAAGATCGTCAAGATTCACCTGCGCGGGGAAACCGAGATCAAGCCCTTCATGGTCCAGTACCTTTTGGACAAGTCGGGTCTGGGGTCCGAGTTCAAGGAGCCGATGGCGCGGATCGCCGCTGCGCTCCTCAAGCTCTTCTTCGAGCGGAACGCCATGCTCGTGGAGATCAACCCGCTCGCCCTGCTCGCCTCGGGCGAGGTCGTGTGCCTGGACGGCAAGATCGACGTGGACGACAACGCGCTCTACAAGTTCGAGGACGTCCGCGCGCTCCGGGACGAGATGGAGACCGATCCGCTCATCCTCGAGGCGCGGAAGTGGGACTTCCTGTACATCCCTGTCCGCGAGGACGGGGATATAGCGGTGGTCAGCAACGGCTCGGGCATGCTCATGTCGAGCATCGACCTGATCTCCAAGAACGGCCACGTCGTCCATTCGGTGCTCGACCTCGGCGGCGGCGCGACGGCCGCGCGCATCCAGGAAGCGGTCCGCATCGTCCTGTCGGCTCCGAGCGTGAAGCTCCTGTTCGTCAACATCTTCGGCGGCATCACCCGCTGCGACGAGATAGCCAAGGGCATCGAGGGCTCCTGGGAGCAGGTGAAGAGCAAGAAGCTCGTGCTGCGCCTGGAAGGCACCAACAAGGAGGACGGCGCCGCCATCGTCCGAGGTCTCAACCCCGACATCTATCTGGCGGACGACCTGGTGGACGGCGTCGACCGCATCGTGAAGGAGATGGCCAGATGAGCTTCCTTATCGACAAATCGACGCGTCTGATCATCCAGGGCATCACCGGCCGCGAAGGCGCCTTCCACTGCCGCCAGATGCTCGACTACGGCACCAACGTCGTGGCCGGCGTCACCCCCGGCAAGCGCGGCCAGACGGTCGAGGGCGTGCCCGTCTACAACACGGTGCGCGAGGCGATGGAGGAGCACGATGCGAACGCGACCGTTCTCTTCGTCCCGCCGAAATTCCTGTACGAGGGCGCCTACGAGTCGATCTCGAGCGGAATCCCCCTGGTGATCACCATTTCTGAGGGGACGCCGGTCCTCGACATGTACCGGCTCTACCATTTCGCCCGCGCCAAAGGCGTGCGCCTGATCGGGCCGAACAGCTTCGGCATCATCTCTCCGGGCAAGGCGAAGGCGGGCTTCATGGCCCACCGCATCTTCTCCGAGGGGCCGGTCGGCGTCATGTCGCGCAGCGCGACCAACGCGTACGAGACGGTATTCCGCCTCACCCGCGAGGGCATCGGGCAGTCGACGGTCGTCGGCGTCGGCGGGGACATGATCCCCGGCAGCGCCTTCATCGACATGCTGCCGTACTTCGAGGCGGACGAGCAGACCAAGGTCGTAGTCATGATCGGCGAGATCGGCGGCTCCGAGGAGGAGCGCGCCGCCGCCTACATCGCCGAGCGCTGCAAAAAGCCGGTCATCGCGCTCATCGCCGGAAAGAACGCGCCGAAGGAGCGCTCCATGGGGCACGCGGGCGCCATCATCTCCCCGAACGGGGAGGGCGGCGCGGCGCTCAAGGAGGAGGCGCTCCGCAAGGCGGGCGTCCTCATCGCCGAAAGCACCTCGCACATTCCCGCCCTCGTGCGCCGGGCGCTCGCGGGAAAATAGGAGGAAGACGTGGAAAAGCGTTTCGAAGGCAAAGTCGCGCTGATCACCGGCGCGGGCTCGGGAATAGGGCGGGGCGTCGCGCGCCGCTTCGCGGCCGAGGGCGCCAAGATCGCGCTGGCCGACATCAATCCCGCGGGCGTCGCCGAGACCGCCGCGGACGTGCGGAAGGCCGGCTCGAGCGCGCTTGAGCTCAAGGTGGACGTGTCGAGCCTCGCCTCGATCCAGGCCATGGCCGACGCCGTCGTCGCCGAATACGGCCGCATCGACTTCCTCGTGCACGCGGCCGGCATCGTGCAGAGCTGCGACTTCCTCGAAGTGACCGAGGAAAGCTGGGACCGCATCATCGACATCAACCAGAAGGGCACCGCCTTCGTCGACCAGATCGTCGGCAGGGCGATGACCGCCAACGTCCCCGAGGACGTGAAGAAGGCTGGGCGCGCGCCGCGCTCCTTCGGCAAGATCGTCAACTTTTCGTCGATCGCCGGGCGGCGGGGCCGGTCCTTCCAGCTCCACTACGCTGCCTCCAAGGCGGCCGTCATCAGCATCACCCAGACGGCCGCGCTGCGCCTGGCCCCCTTCGGCATCAACGTGAACGCGATTTCTCCGAGCGTCGTCGAGACGCCGATGTGGAACAAGTCGATCACGGAGAAGGCCGCGACTCTCGGCGTGGGCGTGGATCAGGCGACCGCTGAGATGGTGGCCAAGATTCCGCTGCTCCGCGTCGGCACCCTCGAGGACATCGCGGGCGCGGCCGCGTTCCTCTGCTCGGCGGATTCGGACTTCATCACCGGCCAGACGCTGAACGTGGACGGCGGCTTCGAGATGAATTGACGCTTTCCGGAAAGCCGGTTGTGTGCCGGCGGTATCGGACCATTGAACCATAAGGAGACTTCTATGCAGCTGTTTTTGAATTCGTGCATGCTCGACGAGATCAAGGAAATCAACGAATGGGGCATCCTCGACGGGGTCACCATGAACCCGACCATGGTCGCCAAGTTCGGCGGCGACTACGTGGCCAATTTCAAGGCGATCTGCAAGACGGTGACCTGCCCCGTCTTCGCTCAGGTCGTCTCCACCGAGAAGAAGGCGATCATGGAGGAAGCCAAGATGCTGGCCTCCCTCGGCGAGAAGGTCGTCGTGAAAATCCACACCAACATCGAGGGCATCAAGGCGATGGCCGCGCTCAAGGATTCGACCGACATGCAGATCTGCGCCACGTCGGTCCATTCGGTGATCGAGGCGATGACCGTCGCGCGCGCGGGCGCCGACCACGCCGCCATCTTCCTCGGCCTCCTCGGCGAGGCCGACGAGCACTCGACCACCGACCTCATCGTCGGCGTCAAGGAAGTGTACGCGAACGCCGAGGACGTCCATACCCGCATCATGACCGCCGGCCGCTCGCTGCGCCAGATCGTCGAGGGCTTCCGGGTCGGCGCCGACGAGATGACCGCCGCCATCTCCATGTGGAAGATGTTCCTGGCCAACTCCTTCACCCAGGACCGCTGGAACGCGTTCAGCAAGGACTGGAAGGGCAAATATGGGGACCGCAACTGGATTACGGGCTAGCGCGTATGCGCGGCGCCCTATTTGTGCTATCCTCGGGACCCTATGGCTAGGACAAGCGATAACGGATCGGGCGGCCGGGAGGACCTCCTCTCGACCCCGATAAAGCGGGTGCGCGTGTACGAGGACATCGTCAGGCGCATCCTGCAGATGATACAGGAAGGGGACCTCAAGATCGGCGACCGCCTGCCGGCGGAGCGCGACCTGTCGAACAGCCTCGGCGTCAGCCGCTCCTCCGTCCGGGAGGCGCTGCGGGCGCTCGAGCTGCTCGGCCACATCGAGACCCGGGTGGGCATCGACGGCGGCAGCTTCGTGCGCGAGGTGGGGCTCGAGAAAGCCCAGGCCCTGCTCAAGTCGATGTTCAGCCTGACGCGCGAGGCCCTCACGGACCTCGTCGAGGTCCGGCTGATCCTCGAGACCCGGTCCGCCGCGCTCGCCGCCGAAAGGCGCACCGAGGACGACCTCGCCGAGCTCGAGTCCGCCGTCCGCGTCATGCAGGACGAGATCGCCGCCGGCGATGTCGGCATCCGGGGCGACCACATGTTCCACAGCGCCGTCTCGAAGGCTTCCCACAACAATTTTCTGCTGCTCCTCTCGGAACTGCTCGAGGAGATGGTCGAGGACACGCGCCTGCAGACGCTTTCCCTGCCCGGCGTGCCGGAGCTCGCGCTGCAGGACCACACGGAAGCCTTGGCCGCGATACAAGAGCGGGATGTCGATCTTTCGGCCCGCGTAATGAGCAAGCACCTTACCCGCGCATACGAAATGAGCAAGGAGCGATAACGATGGCGATCGACATGAGCTTGAAGGACCTGGACGCGGCGTTTCCCGCGGATTTCACGGAAGAGCAGAAGGCGAAGGCGAAGACGCTGTTCCTGAAGACATTGTCCGAAGAGGCGCACCGCTTCTACGGCGGAAAGATGCAGACGGTGCCGCGCTGCGGGATCTACGGCTTCAACTGGTTCAACGTGTGGTACACCCCCGGCGTGTCCAAGATCTCGACGGCGATCCGCGACGACGCCGACGCGTCCTTCGCGCTGTCCTCCCGCGGCAACCTGGTGGGCGTGGTGTCGGACTCGACGCGCGTGCTCGGGGACGGGGACTGCACGCCACCGGGGGGCCTTGGGGTCATGGAAGGCAAGGCGATGCTGATGAAGTACCTGGGGGGCGTGGACGCGACGGCGCTCTGCGTGGACTCGAAGGGGAAGGACGGGAAGAACGACCCGGACAAAATCATCGAGTTCGTGAAGATGGTGCAGCACAGCTTCGGGGCGATAAATCTGGAAGACATCAGCCAGCCGAACTGCTTCAAGGTGCTGGACGAGCTGCGGGAAGCCTGCGACATCCCGGTGTGGCACGACGACGCGCAGGGGACGGCGTGCATCACGCTGGCGGGCCTCCTCAATGCGCTGAAGCTGGCGGGGAAGAAGCTCTCCGAGGCGAAGATCGTGCTTTTGGGAGCCGGCGCGGCGAACACGACGATCGCGCGGCTGATCTTCGCCGACGGCGGGGACCCGGCGAAGATGGTGGTGTTCGACACGAAGGGAAGCCTCCACCTGGGACGCGAGGACATCAAGGGCGACAAGCGCAACTACCGCAAATGGGAAATCTGCGAGAAGACGAACCCCGGCAAGATTGCGACGATAGCGGAAGCGATGAAGGGAGCGGACGTGCTGATCGCGCTGTCGACGCCCGGACCGGACACGGTCAAGCGCGAGTGGGTGCGGTCGATGGCGGAGAAGTCGATCGTGTTCGTGTGCGCGAACCCGGTGCCGGAGATCTGGCCGTACGCGGCCAAGGAAGAGGGCGCGTTCATCGTGGCCACGGGGCGCGGCGACTTCCCGAACCAGGTGAACAATTCGGTGTGCTTCCCGGGCATCCTCAAGGGCGCGCTCCTGGTTCGCGCCAAGAAGATCACCGACGGGATGGCGATCCGCTGCGCGCATTCGATCGCGGACTTCTCGGAGAAGCGGGGCATCAGCCCGAACGACATCATCGCGAAGATGAACGAGACGGAAGTGTTCGCGGTGGAAGCGGCGGACGTGGCGATGCAGGCGATCGAGGAAGGGGTAGCGCGCGTGAAGCTCACCTGGGACGAGGTGTACAACCGGGCCAAGGCGGACATCGCGGCGAGCCGGAAGCTCGCCGA
>QKCO01000115.1 GCA_003245635.1 Treponema sp. | reverse complement strand
GATGTCTTTATCGCATCTTTTAGTAAAAGAGGGATAATCGCTGTGAAATCCAAGAAAATAGAAGGAATCGTACCCGTCATGATCACCCCCTTCGGGGACGACGGGAAGATCGACTACGAGAGTCTCGAGAGGCTGATCGAGTGGTACATCGCCCACGGCTCGGACGCGCTCTTCGCCGTCTGCCAGTCGAGCGAGATGCTGTTCCTCTCGCTCGAAGAGCGCGCCGCGCTCGGCAAATTCGTCGTGGAGAAGACCGCCGGCCGCATCCCGGTCGTCGCGTCGGGCCATGTCAGCGACGATCCCCACGGGCAGCTCGAGGAGCTGCGCGTGGCGGCGGAAACCGGCGCCGACGGCATCGTGCTGGTGAGCAACCACCTCGACCCCAAGAACAAGGGCACCGAAACCTTCATGGGCAATCTCAAGTGGCTGCTCGGCCAATTGCCCAAGGACATTCCCCTGGGCATGTACGAATGCCCCGCGCCCTACCGGCGCCTCCTGACCGACGACGAGCTCAAGTTCTGCGCCGATTCGGGCCGCTTCGTTCTATTGAAGGACGTTTCCTGCGACCTGGAGACGATCAAGCGCCGCGTCGCTTTGACGAAGGGGACGCCGCTGGCCATCCTCAACGCCAACGCCGCCATCGCCTGGGACGCGATGAAGGCCGGTTCGCGCGGCTTCAACGGCGTCAACACGAACTTCCACCCGGATCTGTACAAGTGGCTGTACGCGTCCTCTTCCGGTCATCCCGAATTCGCCAAGGAGCTGGCCAATTTCCTGGTGCTCGCGGCCTTGTCGGAGGCTTTCGGCTATCCGGTGCTCGCCAAGATGTACCACCAGCGCATCGGCACCTTCAAGACGACCAAGTCCCGGACCATCACGTTCGACGTCCGCGAGCGCTTCTGGGCCCTCGACGCGATCCTCGACAAGGTGGCCGAAGGCACCGAGATGATGCGCGCGAAGATCGCCGCGCTGTAGAAGCCGTCCCGGGGCGGCGGGCCCTTGACGCCGTCCTGTCCGTTCGCTATGCTTTATCTGTTCCTGTATACGAACGATGTTCACATAGAGGAACTCCATTCGGGGAAGCATGGTAAATACGGTACAAAAATCGATCCGCATTCTCGATCTCCTGGCCGAGAGTTCCGACCTCGGACTTTCGGAGATCGCGCGGATGCTGGATTTGCCGAAGAGCAGCGTGCACGGCATCCTCGAAACGCTCGGCGCCGAGAAGATGGTGGAGCGGGACGATCAGACCGGGCGCTTCCATTTGGGCGTCAAGCTCGTGGAATTCGGAAACCGGGCACGGCTCGAACTGGATATCTGCCGGATAGCCGCGCCCTTCCTGCAGGGGCTCAGCGTCGAGTTCGACGAGACGGTGCACCTGACGGTGCTGGACCGGGACGAGGTGCTCTACGTCGACTGCATCGAGTCCCAGCGGCGGCTTAGGACCTATTCGGTCATCGGGGTGAGGGCGCCGCTGTACTGCACGTCGGTCGGCAAGGCGATACTCGCCTTCCAGAGCGACGGCGAGATCAGCCGGATCGCCCGCGATAAGGGACTGGCGAAGATTACGGAGCGGACCATCGACTCCGAGGAGAAGCTGTTCGCGGAAGTGGCCCGCATCCGGGAATGCGGCTACGCGATGGACGATATGGAGCACGAGGAGCACCTGCGCTGCGTCGGCGCGCCGATACGGAACGCGCGCGGCGAGGCGTTCGCCTCCTTGAGCCTTTCGGGGCCGGCGGAACGGAACACCTACGAACGGATCGAGCTGATGGCTCCCTTCGTGGTCCGGGCCGGCTTGGAGATTTCGCGGCGGCTGGGGTACCGGCCATAGATCGGTGAAGCTCGCCGGCGCCATTCGGCTCCGGCGTTAAAGTGTCCACATTTCTCAGAGGAGGCAGTTATGCTCAAGAAAATCGCAGCCGTCGCTCTCATCGCGTCGGTCCTCGCCGTAGGCGCTTTCGCCGCCGGCAAGCAGGAAGCCCCGAAGACCGTGAAGCTCACGTTCTCTTCCGTCAGCGTCCCCGAGGACGCCCACACCAAGGCGATGACGGTATTCAAGGAAGAAGTGGAGAAGCTCTCCGGCGGTCAGATCACCGTCGACGTCTACCACTCCGGCCAGCTCTTTACCCAGCAGGCGGAGCAGGACGCCATCCGCCAGGGCACCGTGGACATGATCTACACCTCCGCCCAGTGGAACGCCCAGTTCATCCCGAAGCTCTCCATGTTCGGCGCGGCCTTCACCTTCCAGAGCTACGACCAGATGACCAAGACCTTCAACGGCCCCATCGGCCAGAAGCTCTTCGACGAGATCGCCTCGAGCCAGGGCATCCGCCCGCTGACCGCTTACTACCTCGGCACCCGCCAGCTCAACCTGACCGCCAAGGTCGGAGCGGTCAACTCCCCCGAACAGATGAAGGGCGTCAAGCTTCGCGTCCCCAACAGCCCGACCTGGATCGCTATGGGCAAGGCGCTCGGCGCCAACCCGACCCCGATGGCCTTCGGCGAAGTCTACATGGGACTTAAAACCGGCGCCGTCGACGGCCAGGACAATCCCCTGCCGACCGACAAGAACGCCAAGTTTTACGAAGTCACCAAGTACATCGTCCTGACCAACCACGTCGTCGACTCCACCTGGCCGACCATGAACGAAAAGAAATGGCAGAGCCTCACCGCTCAGCAGAAGGAATGGGTCATGACCGCCATCGCAAAGGCCCGCGAATTCTGCGACGCCACCGTCAAGGAGAACGAGGCCAAGCTGATCTCCTTCTTCAAGGAGCAGGGGCTCACGGTCATCGAGAATCCCGACCGCGCCGCCTTCGCCGCGTACGCCAAGAAATCTTACTTGACCGAGAGCAAGGACCAGTCCAAGGATTGGGACTTGGCGCTCTACGACGAAATCCAGAAGATCAAATGATCTAATCGGCGGGCGCTCCGTTTCCGGGGCGTCCGCTTTTTATAGTAACCGCTAGGTAGGTACCGATGAAAATCCCCCAGCCGCTCGCTCGAATCGGCAAGTTCCTGGTGAACGTGATAGAGGTCTACGTGCCCGTCGCCGCGTTCGTCGTCCTGTTCGTTTCCTTCATGACCCAGATCGTCGCCCGCTACTTCTTCAAGCCGCTCCTGTGGCCGGAAGAGCTGAGCCTCATGTGCTTCGTCTGGACCGCGCTGCTCGGCGGCCTCTACGCCAAGCGCGATAATTCGCACGTCGCCTTCTCCATGCTTTACGACGCGGTTTCGCCTTCCAAGCAGACGCTCATGCGCATCGCCGGCAACTTCCTGCAGCTGTTCGCGTACCTGATCGCCTTCGTTCCTTCGTGGAACTACGTCAGCTTCATGGCGTACAAGAAAACCGACGTCATGCTCATTCCCATGAATATCGTCTATTTCCCGTTCATGATCTTCCTCGCGGATATGATCGTGCGGATGGTCATCGATATAGTCTCCGAATTCGCGGCTCTCAGGAAAGGAGGAGCGGCATGAACATAGCGCTCGCCGTATTCTTCATTTCGTTCGTAATCGTCTTCCTGATCCGCATCCCGATCGGCGTCGGCATGATGATGTCTTCCATTTTCTACTTCGCGCTCTCCACCCGGCCCGGCGCTACGATCGGCATGGTCGCCACCCAGTTCCTCACAAACATGAACACGAGCTTCATCCTCATCGCGGTGCCGCTCTTCGTGTTCATGGCCGAGATCATGAACTCGGGCAAAGTAACGAATATGATCTTCTCCTTCGCGAACGCGATGGTCGGCAAGCGCAAGGGCGCGCTCGGCCACGTGAACGTGGTCGCCTCCATCATTTTCTCCGGCATGACCGGCTCGGCCCTGGCCGACGCGTCGGGACTGGGGAACATGGAGATCAAGGCGATGAAGGAGCAGGGCTACGACGGCGGCTACTCCTGCGCCATCACGGCGGCTTCCGCGGTCATCGGGCCGGTCATTCCGCCGTCCATTCCGATGATCTTCTACGCGATGCTTTCCGGAGCCTCCATCGGCGCGCTCTTCCTGGGCGGCATCGTTCCCGGCTTCATCGTCGGCATCGCGCTCATGGCCTATACGGCGATCGTCGCGAAGAAGCGCAATTATCCGGAAGGCGTCTCGCTTCCGGCCAAAGAGTTCGTCGCGCTGACGCTGCGTTCGCTGCCGGCGCTCCTTTCGGTAGTCGTGCTCCTGGGCGGCATCTATTCCGGTGTCGTGACGCCGACTGAAGCCGGCGCGCTGGCGTCCGCCTACGCGCTCATCGTATCCATCGTCTTCTACCGGGCGTTCAGCCTGAAGGACCTGCAGATGGTCCTGATGAATACGGTCAAGACGGTCGGCACGCTTTCTCTCCTGGTCGGCTGCGCGTACGCCTTCTCGTACATCGTCACCATAGAAAAGATTCCGAACGCGGTCGCGAATCTGCTCCTGGGCATCACCGACAACAAGTACATCATGCTGCTCATCATCAACGTGATGTTCCTCGCGCTCGGCATGTTCATCGACACCATGGCCATCACCCTCGTGTTCATCCCGATCGTGCTTCCGCTGATCAAGACGCTCGGCATCGACCTGACCCACTTCGGCGTCGTCATCGTCATCAATATGATGGTCGGCCTGACGACTCCTCCGTTCGGCATGCTGCTGTTCATCACCTCGGGAATTTCCAAGACGCCGCTCAAGAGCATCATCAAAGAAATTCTCCCGATGATCTACGTCATCATCGGCGTGCTGTTCCTCCTGACCTACATCCCCGAACTCGTGCTTTTCATCCCGCGCCTGGCGGGTTTCTAAGGAGTCGATATGAGCGCTAAAACGATTAAAGACGGCGTTTGGCCGACGATGATAACCCCGTTCCACACGGACGGGACTATCGATTACGCAACCCTCGAGAAGCTGGTGGAATGGTACGTCGCGCGCGGCGTTTCAGGCATGTTCGCCGTGTGCCAGTCGAGTGAGATGTTCTTCCTGAGCCTGAAGGAGCGCCTGGAGCTGGCGCGCACGGTCGTAAAACTCGCCCGCGGGCGGGTCGGCGTCATCGCCTCCGGCCACGTCGCCGAGACGATCGAAGACCAGATCGAGGAAGCCAAGATGATGGCGGATACCGGCGTCGAGGCCGTCGTCCTCATCAGCAACCGTTTCGCCCGCCAGAACGAGGGCGACGACGTGTTCAAGAAGAACCTAGAGAGCTTCCTCGCCGGCATCGGCGAAGGCACCATGCTCGGCTTCTACGAGTGCCCGGCCCCCTACAAGCGCCTCCTGACCCCCGAGCTGATGAAGTTCGGCGTCTCCACCGGCCGCTTCGCCTTCCTCAAGGACACCAGCTGCCGCATGGGCGACATCAAGGCTAAGCTCGATGCAGCGAAGGGTTCCTCCTTCAAGCTGTTCAACGCGAACGCGGCGACCCTTCTCGAGTCCCTGAAGGCCGGCGCCGCCGGCTATTCGGGCGTCATGACCAACTTCCACGCGGACCTGTATTCCTGGATCTGCGCGAACTGGAAGGCCGAGCCCGCGCGCGCCGCGGAACTGCAGAACTTCCTCGGGCTCGCCTCCACGATCGAATACCAGATGTACCCGGTCAACGCGATGTACGCTCTCCGCGGAGAGGGTCTGCCGATCAACCTGATGAGCCGACGCCTGGACGCCTCCAAATTCTCCGAATCCATGCGCGCGGAAGTGGATCAATTGATGGGCGTTTCCAGGGTATACTCGAAGCAGTATAAGTGAGGTAACCCCATGGTCGTATCATCTCTCGATCAGCTCGGCCGCTATAAGGCCCTTTCGAAGAACTTCGCGGACGCGATCGCGTGGATCGAAGCCGGTTCCTGGCGGTCCCTGGGCGACGGCAGGCACGACGTAGGCGGCGCGGCCTTCTTCGCGCAGCTCATGCGCTTCGAGACCAAGCCGCTCGCCGGCTGCGACTACGAGACGCACCAGCGCTACGCGGATATCCAGATCCTCGTCGAAGGCGAGGAATACGTGATGGTTCGGCCCGTTGCAGGCATGGATGTCAAGACGCCCTACGAAGCCGATCGGGACATTCAGTTCTTCGAGGGCGGCAAGAGCGCCCCCGAGCACCGGGTCGCCCTCGAGCCGGGCGTCGCGGCTTTCTTCTTCCCGGAAGACGCCCACAAGCCCTGCGTGGCCAGATCGGCGCCGGTAAAGGTGCGGAAGCTGGTCGTGAAGGTGTTGGTTTCCTAGCAAGCCTTTGCGGAACGAAGGGGCCGTCCGAATCTGTTCGGACGGCCCTTTTTTTTCACGACAGCTCTTCCCGGGCGATCCGCGCCCACAGCTTGATTTTTTCGATGATCGCCGGGTCGTAGCTCCCGCTCACCATGAACGCGTCCGCTCGCACCGCGTAGGACGCGTCGCCTCCCTCGCGCCTGATGCGCTTGAGCTGGGCGCGCATCGTCGCTTCGTCCGCTTCGACCACATCCTTCTGCGGATTGACGCACAGGTCGATGCCTACTCCCTTCGGCATCGTGCGGACCGCCGACTCGAAGCCGCTCCACGGTCCGCAGTGGTACAAACGCAGTCCGTGCAGCTTGGCGATCTGCTCCTGGAACAGCGTCGTGTTTCCGCACGAATGCCAGTACTTCACCGATCCGTAGGTTTCCGCCAATTCCTGTTCGAAGGGGAATACGAGGTCGCGATAGATATCGGGACTGATCGAAGGACAATCGATCTCGTCGTTGTAGAGATTGCAGGATTCAAGCTTGGTCCCGAGGAATTTCTCCCGTTCGGCATCCCAATCCTTTTTCGCGTCGGTCACGTACCGGAGGATCTCCCGCACGAACTCGGGTTCCAGCAGAGACTCGACGAGAATATCGGAAGAACCGCGCATATGCATGGATAGGCAGAAAGGTCCGCGGACCCATTCGGGGAACATCACGTCGAGTTCGCTTCCCGCGTATTCGGACAGCACCTCGTAGTACTCGTGTATCTTCGGCATGAGTCCGCTTCGCCGGAAATCGGGCCGCGGCAGCCGCGCGAGGCCGTCCCGGTCCGCAAGGATATGCCCCTTGATCCATCCCTCTTTGTTCGGGAACCATTCGATAGGGACGCCGAGGATGGACAGTTCGGTGATGACGCCGAACCAGATGTACAGTTCGTTCGTGTACAACGTGTCGTCGTCGAAATTCTCGAACGAGTAGATGGCCTTCCGCAGCTGCTGCTTGAGGAAGACGTGGGGATCGCTGTAGTAGTCGATGAGCGAATAGCCGAGCACGTGCGACCACAGCGAGTTGTCCAAGGCTACCGTGAAAGCGGCCGGCGTGCCAGCCGGCCGCTCCACGGGGATCCCTCGCCACATGTCGCGGTTCCAGCCGCGCGGGTCCTGCCAAAAACGGGCGCGGTCTCGGTTCTTCTTCGAATCGACGAGCCGCACGTACTGTTCGATCAAGCGCGGGATCTCCGGGTCCTTTTTCATCGATTTTCTCCTTTATCGAAAGCGAGCACTTCGGCGATGCTTTTTTCGAGGCTTTCCTTCATGAGCGAGCTTGCGGCTTCCGGGTCGCCGTTTTTGATGGCGTGCGCTATTCGTTCGTGCAGATCGATGTAGCCGTCGAGCTCCATCCGCCGCGACATCGCCTCGAAGTGCGAGGAGATGGGGGCCTCGAGCATGCGGATGACGTTCTCGATGAAGAAATTCCCGGACATGCGGGCGACGCAGGCGTGGAAGCCGTAGTCGATCCGCGCGAATTCCGGGTAATTCCCGGCGGCCGCGAGAGAGCGCATCGCGCCGGCGATCCCTTCGAGTTCGGCGATCTGGGCGTCCGTCTTTTTTTTCGCCGCCAGTTCGCAGCTGCTTATCTCGATGCCTTTCCTGAATTCGAGGAGGGCAACGATTTCGTCCGGATTGAGGACGAGCATCGAGAGAAGCGAATTCGCGATCAAGTCGGCCGAATACGGCTTTACGAAGGAACCTTCTCCGTTTCGGGGTTCCAGGATGCCGAGGGCGGCGAGGCGCTGGATGGCCGAACGCACCGAATTCCGCGATACGACGAACGAGCGCGCCAATTCGTTTTCCGACGGCAGCCGGAACCCGACCGCCCATCGGCCCGTCCTGATGTTCTCGAGCAGGCGCTGAAAGACGAGATCGCTTTTCGTGGGCGCTTCGATCGGTCCGGTCGTTTGCATATGACTCCCGCGCTAGCCTAGCTGTAGAGCTGTGCTACAGCTAGGCTAGCGCAAGTTCTCCACCCTGTCAATGAATTCGCGCGATGCGTCTTTTTTTCCGATTGGGCGTTTTAGCCGAGGCCTTGCTTTACACCGGTGTCCGTACATTGTAGTATGTGATACAACAAACAGAGGTGCGACATGGCTGGGCTTGAGAGGGTTAAAACGGAATCGCTGCGTTCCCAGGTGTACGTGCAGCTGAAGAACAAGCTGATGGAAGGCGTGTGGAAGGTAGGCGACAAGCTGCCCTCCGAGAACGAACTCTGCAGCACCTTCGGCGTCAGCCGCGTCACCGTCCGGGCGGCCATCCAGCAGCTCGAGATTCTCGGGCTCGTGGAAACCAAGCACGGCGGCGGCACCTTCGTCCGCGATTTCTCCTCGATAGACGCCGTCGATACCTTCCATCCGCTCGTCCAGCTGAGCAGGAACCAGGATATCATCACCGTCCTCGAATACCGGAAGGTCATCGAAAAAGGCACCATCGGGCTCGCGGTGAAGAACGTGACGGCCAAGGATCTGGCTTATCTCGAGGAAACCTTCGAGAAGATGAAGTCCTGCACGGACGATCCCGCCAAGGAGGCGGAAGCGGACCTGCAGTTCCATCTCCGCATCGCCCACATGGCGCGCAATCCGATCATCAAGAAAGTCTACACGCTCATCAACGAAATTCTTTCGACGGCTATGGTGGACATCGTGAAGCTTCTCGGCTGCGAGCTCGGCCTGTCCTACCACCGCAAGATCATCGACGCGCTGAAGGCCGGGGACAAAGCCCGCTGCGAAGCGCTCATGGACGAGCATATCGACAAGACGATCCAGGCGGCGTTGACCGCCGCCCCCCAGAAAGCGTAGCGGATTTTGTTGACAGTTTCTCCGAAGTAGTGTGATTATAAGTTGTCACACAAGTAAAGAGCATACTTATTACCTATTTCGGAGGAACTATGAAAGACAACCAATTCCTGAAATGGATGACGGCGGAGACGCCGTCGGTATATTGGCACGATTCTGCCGTCGAGGCCGAGCAGGAAGGCGCATTCGCCAACGGCGCAGTCGGTATGACGACCAACCCCTTCCTTATCAACGCGACGCTCGCTTCAGATCCCGCCGGCTGGAAGCCGCGGCTCGCGGGCGTCGACGCCGGGCTGGCCGGAGACGCCAAGGTGCTTGAACTCATGAAAGCGGTGACCGGCCATTACGCGACAAAGGCGCGGCCCATCTTCGACAAAGGCGCGACGGGCAAGGGCTACGTCTGCGCGCAGACCAACCCCAACAAGACCGGCGACACCGAATATATGGTCGCGCAGGCCAAGCTTCTCGCTTCCTGGGCGCCCAATATCGTCGTGAAGATGCCGGCGACCGCCGCGGGCGTCCGCGCGTACGAGGAGTGCGTCGCGGCCGGGCTCAACGTCGCGGCGACGGTGAGCTTCACCGTGCCGCAGGTGCTCGCGGTCGGCGAGGCGCGCAAGAAGGGCAAGGTCCGCGCGGAAGCCGCCGGCATCAAGCCCGGACTCGCCATAGCGGTGCTCATGGTCGGGCGCCTGGACGACTATCTGCGCGACGTCGCTGCCGATTCCCGCTCGGCCGCGAGCGAAAGCGACATCATCCAGGCGGGCACCGCCTGCATCAAGCGCGCGTACGCCATCTTCCAGGAAAGAGGCTACGACGCCTTCCTCATGCCGGCAGGCTGCCGCGGCGCCTACCACATCAAGGACCTCGCCGGCGCTAACATGATCATGTCCATCGCCCCGAAGATCGCCGACCTTCTGGCCGACGAGAAGGGTCCCTTCAAGGTGCGCATCGACGAGCCGGTGCCCCAGGACGTCATCGACCGCCTGATGACCATGAATGAATTCCGCAAGGCCTACGAGCCGGACGGCATGAAGCCCGAGGAATTCATCACCTTCGGATCGGCGAACCGGACGACCGCCCAGTTCATCGACAACGGCTGGAATCCGCTGGCCGCGTACAAGCTGTAGCCGTAGGAGGCCCTATGTTCTCTTTGAAAGGAAAGGTCGCGTTCGTGACCGGCGCCGCGCGGGGCATTGGCTTCTCCGCGGCGGAGAAATTGGCTGAAAACGGGGCGGCGGTGGCGATCGCCGACATCAACGCGGCCCAGGCGGACGAGTCGGCCGCCGCTCTGCGCGCGAAGGGCTTCAAGGCGATCGGCGTTTCGCTCAACGTGGCGGACAACGCCTCGATTGCGGCGGCGGTCGCCGCGGCGGCGGCCGAGCTGGGCGGCATCGACATCGTCGTCAACAGCGCGGGCATCCTGAGCGCGGCGACGATAGAAAACATGCAGAGAGACGAATGGAACCGCGTGCAGGACGTGAACCTGGGCGGCACCTTCTTCGTCGCGCAGGCCGCGCTGCCCTACCTCAAGAAGAGCGCCGCCGCGCGCATAATCAACATATCCTCGCTGACCGGCCGGAACGGCGGCTTCGAGGGGTCCATGAGCTACGCGGCTTCCAAGGGCGGCGTCATCGCGATCACCCGCGGCATGGCCCGGCGGCTGGCGTCCTTCAAGATCACGGTGAACGCCGTATGTCCGGGGCCGATCGAGACGGAGATCCTCAAGGGTTATACGCCCGAGGCCGTCGAGCGGCAGAAGAGCGTCATTCTCCTCGGCAGGCTCGGGAAGCCCGAGGAAGTCGCCGCGGCGGTCTGCTACTTGGCGTCCGACGAAGCCGGTTTCACCACCGGCGTCGCCCTGGACGTCAACGGCGGCGCGTTCATGGGCTGAGCCATGGGCGATAGCTACAAATACGGGGTCGCCTGCGCGCCCGATTCGCCCTCCCGCGAGGCGCCGATCATCCTGAGGGGAGAGATCGAGCGCGTCGCCGAAACGGCCAGGGAGATCGGCTACGACGGGCTCGAGCTGCAGATCTGCGACCCGGGTCGTCTGGACGCGCGGCGCTTCGCCGCCGTCGCCCGGCAGGCCGGGCTCGAATACAGCGCGATCGCAACCGGCCGCGAGCTGATCGAGAACGGGTTATCCCTGATCAGCGACGACGCGGGCATCCGCCGCGCGGCCGTCGACCGGCTCAAGGAGCACGTGGACCTGGCGGCCGCCCTCGGCGGCGGCTGCATGGTGATCGTGGGAACGATGCGGTCGAAGATCGCGGACTTCTCGCGCTACGCCTACTACGAAGACCTTCTGACCGGGGCCAAGCGAGAGCTGGCCGACTACGCGGAGGGGAAGGGCGTTCGCCTCCTGGTGGAGAACATCCTCAAAGGCATCAGCAACTACCTCAACACGATGCGTGAGGTGACCGACTACGTGAAGCGTCTCGGGCGCGGCAACGTCGGCGTTCACCTGGACACCTACAGCATGCTGGCCGAGGACCGCGATATAGCCGCCTGCGTGCGCTACTGCGCGGACCGCCTGGAATACGTCCATTTCTCCGATTCCGGCCGCTACTACCCGGGCGCCGGGAACGTGGACTTCAAAGCCTTCCTCCACGCGCTCGCCGATGTCGGCTACCGCGGCTGGATAGCGACCGAATGCGTGCCCGTTCCGACGGAGTACGACTGCGCCAAGCGGGGGCTCGACTATATCAAGGCGCTCGAGACGGTCGTGGATATCGAGCGGTCTTTGCCTCGTTAAGTTTTATTTGACAGATAAGAGAAGTCATGTAAACATGTGCTTGTGATACAACCTACAACTATTGTGTTTTAGGTGATGAACTTAAGGAGGATACATGAAAAAGCTCACCGGAACGATCGCGGCCCTGGCTTTGGCCGCTCTCGCGCTCACGCCCGCGTTCGGGCAGGCCAAGAAGGTTAAACCCGACTATAAAATCAGGTTCTCGTACACCGACTCGGCCACCTGGCCCAAGGCGGCTACCGTGCCCCAGGCCGAGCACGCCTTCGCGGTCGTGTTCAAGAACATGGTCGAATCCCTGACCAACGGCAAGGTCGCCGTCGAACTCTTCCCCGCCATGTCCCTGGCCGACGCCAAGACCTCCATGGAAATGGTGAAGTCCGGCAGCCTCGAGATGTCGACGACCACCGGAACGGCTGCGTCTATTTTCCCGGCCATCCAGGTCATCAACCTTCCCTACGTGTTCAAGTCAGACGAGATCGCTTGGTGGGTCTTCGACCAGAGCCAGTTCTGGAAAGACCTGAGCGCCGATTTCGAGAAGAAGAACGGCATCAAGATCCTGGCGATGGGACAGAACGGCACCCGCCACTTCACCAACAGCCGCCGCCCCATCCATAGCCCCGCCGACATGAAGGGCCTCAAGTTCCGCGTCATGCAGTCCCCGATCTACGTGACCATGGTGCAGTCCCTGGGCGCTTCAGCCACTCCGCTGGCCCACGCCGAGATCTACACCTCCTGCCAGACGGGCGTCGTCGACGGCCAGGAGAATCCCGTTTGGAACATCGCGGCCAACAAGTGGTACGAAGTTCAGAAGTACATCACGCTCGACGGCCACGTCTGGAGCGAGAACATGGTCATGATCAACTCCAAGTTCTTCAACAAGCTCCCCGCCGACTACCAGCGCGCGATCAAGATCGCTTCCTACCACGCCCAGAACGCCGACCGCGCCGCGGAAGCCCTGGCGACCCGCGTCCTCGACTTCGACACCCTGAAATCGACGATGGAAGTGTACGCGCCGAGCCCCGCAGAGCTCGACCAGTTCAAGCAGGCGGCCATGCCCACCTACGATTGGCTGCGCAAGCAGATCGGCGACAAGGTCGTGGACGACTTCCTCGCCGCGGTGAAGCAGGCCGAGCAGGTGTACGGCTACTGATCGGATAGCGCATCCGGACGGCGCCTCGGCGGTGAGTCGAGGCGCTTTTCTTTACAGCCCTGACGCCGCGCTGCGGCGTCCTCCATTTCGGGGGTCGAATGGAATTGCTCGGAAAAGTCAGCGCCGCGCTCGAGAAGTTCGCGCTGGCCATCGCTACGGTTTTGTTGATCGTCATGTTTTCTTTGGTGTTCAGCGGAGTGGTCCTCCGCGTGATCGGCAACAGCTTCTCCCTGTCGGAAGAGCTTTCCCGCTGGTGCCTGATCAGCCTCTGCTTCATCGGCGGCAGCGTCGCGCTCAAGCAGAAGCAGCACGTAGGCGTGAACATCCTCGTGAGCACGCTGCCCCTGCGCGCCGCGAAGGTCGGCGTGCTCGTAGCCTACTTAGTCGTGCTGACTCTGCTCGGCTTCGCGACCTGGTACGGCT
This sequence comes from Treponema sp., assembly GCA_003245635.1. Taxonomy (GTDB): domain Bacteria; phylum Spirochaetota; class Spirochaetia; order Treponematales; family Breznakiellaceae; genus SZUA-426. The sequence goes on along the minus strand of QKCO01000115.1, from coordinate 27,089 downwards.
TCACGGCGGCGATCGCCGCGAAGGACATGACCGGCGACATCGTGCCGGTATCCATGATGTACGTGAAATTCAGCTTGCCGCTCGGCATGTTCATGATGGTCGTGCACCTCCTGTACGGTCTGCTCGGAATCGCGAAGGCAAAGGAAGTCGGTTCCATCCTCATCGGGTCGTAAGGAGAATATATGGGAATCGTCGCGCTCATTTTCATCGGAGCCCTCGCGCTCGGCATCCCGATCGCCTTCGTGCTCGGGTCCTCGGCTCTCTACTATTATCTGTTCATCGGAAATATCCCGCTCGAGATGCTCGGGCAGAAACTGTACGCCGGCTGCGACAGCTTCGTGCTGCTCGCCATTCCCTTCTTCATCATGGCCGGCGAGCTCATGAACCGGGCGAAGATCACCGACGCTCTGATCGACTTTTCGAAGATTCTGGTCGGACGGATTCCCGGCGCTTTGGCGCAGGTGAACATCGTCGCGAGCTTCTTCTTCGCGGGCATCACCGGTTCGGGCGTCGCGGACACCGCCGCGCTCGGCTCCGTGCTCATACCGGCGATGAAGAAGGAAGGGTATTCGGCCGAATACGCCGCCGGCGTCACGGTCGCGTCCTCGGTCATCGGACCCATCGTGCCGCCGAGCATAATCATGGTCATCTATTCCATGACGACCGGAGAGTCGGTCGGCGCCTTGTTCGCAGCCGGCTTCCTTCCCGGCATCTCGGTCGCGATCGCGCTGATGCTCCTGGCGTACTTCTTCGCGGTGAAGCACCACCACCCGAGGCGGACCGAGCGGCTTTCCTTCAAGGAAGTGACCACGACGCTCCGGAAATCGATCGTAGCGCTCATGTGCCCGATCGTGCTTGTGGGCGGCATCTTCTCCGGCCGCTTCACTCCGACCGAAGCCGCCTCCATCGCCTGCTTCTACGCGATGTTCGCCGGCGTCGTGATCCTTCGGACGCTGACGATCAGGGACATCCTGGAGAGCTTCATGAAGGCCGCGGTCTCCTCCTCGGTCATCCTGCTCATCATCTCCATGGCGTCCCTCTTCGGGCAGGTCATGGCGCTCGAGCGCGTGCCGACCTCCATCGCCAACTTCATCCTGAGCGTGACGGACAACAAGTACGTCTTCCTCATGCTGATCAACGTGTTCCTGCTTTTCATGGGCATGATCATGGAGACCGGCGCGAGCGTCATCCTCATCGCCCCGATCCTGCTGCCGGTCGCCATCAAGCTCGGTATCCATCCGCTGCACTTCGCGCTGGTCATGCTGGTGAACCTGAACGTGGGCCTGAGCACCCCGCCGGTAGGCGTATGCCTGTTCACCGCCGCTCCGATCGCCGGCATCAGCCTGGAACGCATCTCGAAGGGCGCCATGCCGTTCATCCTGGCCGATATCGTCGCGCTCTTGGTCATCACGTACGTGCCCGAGCTGGTGCTTCTGGTGCCGAAGCTCATGGGTTTCATACAGTAAGGAGAACATCGTGAAAGCGCTGTATTACGTCGGCGACAAGAAAATGGAAATGCGGGACGTTCCCCGGCCGGCCCCGGCCGCGGGCCAGTACCTGGTGAAGGTCCGGGCGAACGGCATCTGCGGCTCGGATTTCGAGGGCTACATGGGCAAGACCGGCCGGCGCACGCCGCCGATGGTCATGGGCCACGAGGTAGCCGGCGAGATCGAGGAAGCGCCGGCGGGCGGCAAGCTGAAGAAGGGCGACCGCGTCGTCGTGTTCCCCAAACCCTTCTGCGGCGTCTGCGACTTCTGCAAGAAAGGAATGGTCAACGTGTGCCCCGCGGGCATCTGCATGGGCGTCATGGACGTGGACGGCAGTATGCGCGAGTTCATCGCGGTGGAGGAGAAGTACCTCATCCCCTTCGGCCCGAGCCTCTCCTTCGACGAGGCGTCGATGACCGAGCCGCTGGCCGTCGCGTACCGTTCCGTGCACAAGATCAGCGACGCCGAGATCGCGGAGTCCGATTACTTCGCGGTCATCGGGACCGGCACGATCGGCCTCCTGGTCGTCGCCCTGCTGAAGCTCCGCGGCGCGCGGAACGTCATCGTCTCCGACGCGACGAACTTCCGGCTCGAGATCGCCAAGAAGATGGGCGCCGACTTCACGGTCAATCCGCGCGAGAGCGACCCCATCGCCGAGGTAAAGAAAATCACCGGCGGGAAGATGTGCGACTTCTCCGTGGAGGCGGTCGGCATCGCGCCGACGGCCAGCACCTCCCTGGACGTGCTCCGCATCGGCGGGACGGCGGTGTGGATCGGCAACGCGCAGAAGATGGTGGAGGTCAACATGCAGAAGATCGTCACCACCGAGCTGACTATCAAGGGCAACTACGTCTACGACTTCCCCGGCTTCAAGGAAAGCCTGAAGCTGCTCGAGGAGAAGAAGATCGACATTTCGCCGCTGATGACGAACATCTATCCGCTCTCCGAAGGCGTGAAGGCCTTCGCCGACCTCGAGAACAACAAGGACGGAAAGATGCTCAAGGTGTTCCTGGAATCATAGCACTACAGCGATCCGGCTTTTTCCGCTCGGATCGAAACCGCCGCCCGTCGCGCCTCTGGCCGCGTGAGGGCGGCGGTTTTTTTTGCGCCCGTCGCCGTTCATCCCCCGAAAGTCGCCGTTCATCGGATTCCGGCGCCTGCGCGCCGAAAGCCGTGCGAGGATTTCCGCGTCGCCGGTTCGGCGCGGCAGCGCGAAAAGCGGCGCCGAAAAGGCGCGGATCGTTTTTTGTTGACAGCTGAAAATAACCATACTAGCGTGTGAGTTGTCTTACAACTAACAATTGCGGAGGTTCGAATGTTGTATGCTCCGGCAGGCCCCGGCCTGTTGCGTAAGGCGGAAGCGGCGGTGGGCGCCGCGGTCAAGGTGGTCATAGGACTGCTTCTGGCCGCGATGGTCGTCCTCGTATTCGCGAACGTCATCTCGCGCTATTTCCTCAACAGCGCGATCGCGTGGTCCGAGGAAGTCGCGCGCTTCATGATGATATGGCTCTCGTTCCTGGGCGCGGTGATCGCGTTCATCAACAACGAGCACCTGGGGCTGGACATCATGGTCAAGATGCTGCCGAAGAAGGGCGCGAACACGGTGCTGCTCGTTTCGAACGTGCTGGTCATCGTCGCGATCGCCTTCTTCTCCTTCGGCGGCTTCAGCTTGATGGCCGATTCGCTGGAGAGCGGCTGGAGGTCTCCCGCGACCGATACTCCCTACGGGCTCATCTACACGGTCGTACCGTTCAGCGGCTTCGTCATGCTGCTCCAGGCGCTCATCAAGCTCATCGAGAACGTCTCGATGGTCTTCGGCAAAGGAGAGAAGGCGTAATGCTGGTCATATTCCTCGCGTCCCTCTTCGGGCTCATCCTGCTCAACGTTCCCATAGCGTTCGCGCTGCTCCTGACCGCGTCCATCCTGATGGCCGTGCTCGGCAACGTGTCCCTCCCGCTGCTGGCGCAGAACATCGTGCGCGGCGTAGACAGCTTCCCGCTGATGGCCATCCCCTTCTTCCTGCTCGCCGGCGAGCTGATGAACGTGGGCGGCATCTCCAAGCGCATCGTCGCCTTCGCCCGCGCCCTGCTGGGCCACATCACCGGAGGCCTGGGCTTCGTGACGGTCGCGGCGAGCATGCTGTTCGCCGGCGTCTCCGGATCCGCGGTCGCCGATACGTCGGCCATCGGCTCTATCCTCTACCCGGTCATGAGGAGCGAAGGCTACGACGAGAAGCGGAGCGCGGCCCTGTTCGCCGCATCGGGAACCATCGGGCCGATCATTCCCCCGAGCATCCCGATGATCCTCTTCGGCGTCATCGCGAACGTGTCCATCGTCAAGCTTTTCATGGGCGGCATCATCCCCGGCGTCCTGATCGGCGTCGGCCTCATGATCGGCTGGTACATCCACGCTAAGAAGGCCGGCTACAAGTCCGTCGCGAAGTTCAGCTTCAAGAACCTGTTCAAGACCGGCATCGAGGCGTTCTGGGCCATGCTGCTGCCCGTGATCATCCTAGGCGGCATCGTTTCGGGCATCTATACCCCGACGGAAGCCGCGGTCATCGCGGTCGTCTACGCGTTCCTGGTCGGCCTGTTCGTCTATAAGGAACTCAAGCTGTCGATGCTGCCTGAGCTGTTCGTGAACTCCGCCAAGAGCACGGCTATCGTCATGCTCGTCTGCGGCGCCGCGACGGCGACGGCCTTCTTCATCACGACGGCTCAGATCCCCGCGCTGCTGGCGAACACGCTGCTCTCCCTGTCCGGCAGCAGCCCGATCCTGCTGATGGCCTTCATCAATATCCTGCTGCTCCTGGTCGGTTGCGTCATGGACCTCACTCCGGCGCTCCTGATCATGGGACCGATGCTGATGCCGATCATCCTGAAGTTCGGGATCGATCCGGTCTACTTCGGCGTCGTCATGATCGTGAACCTCTGCATCGGCCTGATCACGCCGCCGGTCGGCAACATCCTGTTCGTCGGCTGCAGCATCTCCAAGCTCTCGGTTTCCGACATGAGCAAGGCGATCATTCCGAATATCGCGATCATGATCGCCACGCTGTTCGTCATCACCTACATACCGGGCCTGGTGACGTTCATTCCGAATCTCATAGGCAAATAAGGCTCCGTAGGGAACCTTGAGAAATAAGGAGGAACATTCGTGAAGAAAATCATCGCTCTCGTTTCGGCACTCGCGGTGCTCGGCGGCGCGGCTTTCGCCGGCGGAAAGCAGGATGCGGCGGCCGCTCCCCAGAAGAAGACGGTCATCAAGATCTCCAACGGCGTCAACGAGCTGCACCCGACGTACCTGGCCACCAAGAAGTGGGCCGACCTGGTCATGGCCAAGCTCCCCGGCAAGTACGACATCCAGGTCTACGCCAACGCCCAGCTCGGCGACGACGTGCGCGCCACCGAAGCGGTCCGCATGGGCAGCCTCGAGATGGTCGCGACCTCCGCGTCCCCGCTGGCCGGCCTTCTGCCCCAGCTGATGGCCCTGGACCTTCCCTTCCTGTTCCCCAGCGACAAGGCCGCCGACGCGGTGCTCGACGGCAAAGTCGGACAGAAGCTCGCCGCCGATCTCGAGCCCAAGGGCCTCAAGATCCTGGCCTACTACGAGAACGGCTTCCGCCAGCTGACCAACAGCGCCCACGAAGTGAAGTCCCCCGAGGACCTCAAGGGCCTGAAGATCCGCACCATGGAGAACCCGATCCACCTGGCCGCCTGGAAGGCGCTCGGCGCCAACCCCACGCCGATGCCATTCTCCGAGGTCTTCACCGCCATGCAGCAGAAGACCATCGACGGACAGGAGAATCCGATCCCGACGATCTACCTCCAGAAGTTCTATGAAGTCCAGAAGTTCGTGACCCTCTCCGGCCACGTCTACGGGCCCCACATCCTCCTGATCAACGCGAAGCTCTTCAATTCTTTCCCCGCCGAAGATCAGAAGGTCATGCTCGAGGCCGCTCAGGAATCCGCCCTCTTCCAGCGCGCCACCAACCGCAAGATGAGCTCCGACTACGTCGACTCCCTCCGCAAGGAAGGCATGACCGTCACCGTGCTCACCCCCGCCCAGCAGAAGGCGTTCCAGGATGCGGTCAAGCCCGTCTACACCCAGTTCGAAGACAAGATCGGCAAGGACTTCATCGCTTCCATCCAGGAAACGATCGCCAACGTGAAGTAATCAGTAGGCAACCGTTTCTTCGGGCCGCGCTCCTCGGGGCGCGGCCTTTCCTTTTCTCGATCCGATTTTCGGATCGAATTCGCGTATCCGGGCCATTCTCATCTTGCATTTTCGGCGGTCTCGGGGTACATTAAGTCATAACACAAGTTACAAGATGAAGACTTTGAAGCGTTCCTGAATGAATCGTCCCTTTCGAAGGAGTCAACGATGGCAAGCGAAGCGGTGATCAAGGAGCTGAAAGGCAAGGCCCTGCAGCTCAGGTACAATCTGCTCGAGATGATCGGCGTCGGCAAGGCCGGCCACCTGGGCGGTTCGAGCTCCCTGGCGGAGACGATAGCCGTCCTCTATTTCAATAAGATGAAGTTCGATCCGAAGAACCTCAAGGATCCGAACCGCGACCGGCTGGTGCTCTCCAAAGGACACGCCGCGCTCATCCAGTACGCCGCGCTCGCAGAGCTCGGCTGCTTCCCGCGCGAGGAGCTCAAGAAGGTGAAGAGCCTCGGCGGCCTCCTTCAGGGACACCCGGACCTGAGCATCCCCGGCATCGAGGCGGTCACCGGCTCGCTCGGCCAGGGCCTCTCCATCAGCGTCGGCATGGCGCTCGCGCTGCGCTTGGACAAGAGCCCCGCGCGGATCTACACGGTGATGGGCGACGGCGAGCAGTCCGAAGGCCAGCTGTGGGAAGCCGCGATGGCCGCCGCCAACTTCAAGGTCGACAACCTGACCGCCTTCCTCGACTGGAACAAGATCCAGGCAACCGGCCCGACCAAGGAAGTGTTCGGCATTCCGCAGCTCGCGGAGAAGTGGGCCGCCTTCGGCTGGGAAGTCATTCCCGTCGACGGCCACGACGTCGGCAAGATCTGCGACGCGATCGACAAGGCGGCCACGGTCAAGGGCAAGCCCTCGATCGTCATCCTGGACACGATCAAGGGAAAGGCCTTCTCCTTCGCGGAGGGCAACGCGGCATACCACAACGGCATCCTGGACGACGCCAAGTTCGCCCAGGCGACGAAAGAGCTCGATGCTCTGAAAGCGGGGTTGTAAGAAATGGAAAAGCAGAGTTTGCGCAAGGCCTACGGCGAGGCGCTCGTCGAAGAAGGCAAGACCAATAAGGATATCGTCGCGCTCGAGGCCGATCTCGGCAAGTCCACCATGTCCTGCCTGTTCAAGGACGCGTATCCGGACCGATTCTTCGAGATGGGCATCGCCGAGCAGAACATGGCCTCCACCGCCGCGGGCCTCGCCCTGGCCGGAAAGACGCCCTTCATCAGCACCTTCGCGGTATTCGTCTCCGGACGCGCCTACGATCAGATCCGCTGCTCCATCGCGATTCCGAACGCGAACGTGAAGATCTGCGGCTCCAGCTGCGGCCTTTCCGATTTCGGCGACGGCAAGACCCACCAGTCCATCGAGGACGGCAACATCCTCAAGACCATCCCGCACATGACCGTCCTCAACCCGGTCGACGCGGTCGAGGTCAAGAAGATGGTCAAGGCGATGATCAAGCACGAAGGCCCCGTCTATATCCGCATCAACCGCAACGACCTGCCGGTGTATACCTCCGCCGAGGGCGAGTACGAGATCGGCAAGATGCACCGGATCAAGGAAGGCAAGGACGTCGTGATCTTCGCCACCGGCGCTATGGTCTGGAAGTCGATGGAGGCCGCCGAGATCCTGGCGAAGGACGGCATCTCCGCCGAGGTCGTCAACGTCAGCACCATCAAGCCGTTGAAGAAAGAGGAAGTGCTCAAGTATACTGCGGGCAAGAAAGCCATCGTCACCGCGGAAGAAGCCACCAAGATCGGCGGCCTCGGAGGCGCGATCGCCGGACTTCTCATGGGCGAAGTGAATCTTCCCTTCGAGCAGATCGGCATCGACGACGAGTTCGGCACGTCCGCGCACAGCTACGAGGAGCTTCTCGTCAAGTACAAGCTGACCGAGAAGGATATCGCCGGGGCCGCCAAAAAGGCCCTCAAGAAATAGGAGAGCAGAATGAACGTAGGTTTCATCGGACTGGGTATCATGGGTCGCCCGATGGCGAAGAATCTGATCAAAGCCGGCTACAAGCTCACGGTGTACGATAAGTTCGCCAAGGCCGCGGTCGAGGAATTGGTCGGCGCGGGCGCCAAGTCGGCTTCCTCCAACAAGGAAGTAGCCGCATCCAGCGACGTCGTCATCACCATGCTCCCCAACTCCCCCCACGTCAAGGAAGCGGTCCTCGGCAAGGACGGCGTACTCGAAGGCGCCAAGAGCGGCCTCATCCTCGTGGACATGAGCTCCATCGCCCCCGGCGCCTCCCAGGAAATCTGCGCGGCCGTCAAGGAGAAGGGCGTCGTCATGATCGACGCTCCGGTTTCCGGCGGCGAGCCCAAGGCCATCGACGGCTCCCTGGCCATCATGGTCGGCGGCGACGAGAAGGCCTTCAACACCGTGAAGCCCCTCCTCGACAAGATGGGCGCCTCGGTCATCCGCACCGGCGACATCGGCGCGGGCAACGTCACCAAGCTCGCCAACCAGATCGTCGTCGCGCTCAACATCGCCGCGGTTTCCGAAGCCTTCGTGCTCGCGACCAAGGCCGGCGTCAACCCCGAAGCGGTCTTCAACGCCATCAAGGGAGGCCTCGCCGGCTCCACCGTCATGAACGCCAAGGTGCCCATGATGCTCGACGGCAACTTCAAGCCCGGCTTCCGCATCGAGCTCCACATCAAGGACCTGCAGAACGCCCTGGACACCGCCCACGCGCTCAACGTGCCGGTGCCCCTGACCGCCAACGTCATGGAGACCATGCAGGCGCTCAAGATGGACGACATGGCCGCCAACGACCACAGCGCCATCGTCCGCTTCTACGAGAAGCTGGCGAAGGTAGAAGTCCGCAAGTAAGCGGAGACCGATAGCTCGGGAAGGCCGTCCGCGGGAAACTCGCGGGCGGCTTTTTTCGTTTACGGAGGAACGGAATGATCGAAGTCGGATGCTGCCTGAACATGCTGTCGCGGACGCCGGACGGCGTCGGAATCGAGTCGCTGGCGGAGCTCGGCGGGATCGGCTTCGATTATTGGGAGCTGCCGCTCGCCCAGACGATGGCGCTGGACGCCGGCGGGCGCGAACGGATCTCCCGTCTTATCGGCGAAACCGGCATCCCCTGCCGCGCCTGCAACAATTTCTTTCCCGCCGGGACTCGGCTGACCGGTCCGGCGGCCGACCACGAGGGGGCACTCGCGTATGCGCGCGGAGCGCTCGCGCAGGCGAAGCGCTTCGGCGCGTCGACGGTCGTGTTCGGGAGCGCGAAGGCGCGCAACCTGCCGATCGGCTATCCGCGGGAGCGCGCGTGGGACCAGCTGTTCGCCTTCGCGCGGCGGGTGGGCGCGCTCGCCGCCGACGCGGGCATCGTCGTTGCGATGGAGCACCTCAACCGCGGCGAGAGCGATATCCTGACGAGCTTTTCGGAGAACGTCCGCTTCGTTCGCGAAGTGGATCATCCGTCCGTGCGCGCGCTGGTCGATTTCTACCACCTGTCGCTCGAGAAGGAGCCGGTCGAGAACCTCGCTCAGGGGGAGGGGCTTCTCGCGCACGCGCACGTCGCGCGCCTGACCGGCCGCACCTGGCCGGTCGCTCCGGCGCGGGATCTGGAAGCATTTTTCGGCGCGCTGCGCGATATCGGCTACGACGGGCGCGTCAGCATCGAGGCGTTCTCCGACGCGGTCGGCGCGGAGGCGGCGCGGGCGCTGGAGGCGATCAGGGCGTTGGCTGGAGCCGAGCGCGGTCTTTAGCCTTTTGCCGCGCCGAACTTCCGGGCGCGCGCGGCTTTCCAGACGAAGCCGGGGAGCGCGGCGCAGGGGATACCCCACGCAGGGGGTGCGGACAAGCGGGGCGCGAATCGGTACACTGCGCGCATGAACACGCGCGAACGACTCGACGCCCTCGCGGCGCGCAAGGTCCTTGTCCTCGATGGGGCGATGGGAACGATGATCCAGAAATTCGGCCTTTCCGAGGACGATTTCCGGGGGACACGCTTCGCCGCGCATCCGACTCCGCTCAAGGGCTGCAATGATCTCCTCTCGCTTACGCGGCCGGATATCGTCTCCTCCATACACCAGGCGTACCTCCGCGCGGGCGCCGACATAATCGAGACCAACAGCTTCAACGCGAATGCTCTGTCCCTGGCCGACTACGGCCTGGAAGAGGCTGCCTACGAAGTTTCCGCCGCCGCCGCCCGCGTAGCCCGCGACGCCGCGGACCGCTATGGGACGCCCGAGAAGCCGCGCTTCGTGGCCGGCGTGCTCGGGCCGACGAGCAGGACGGCGAGCATATCGCCGGACGTTAACGATCCGGGCGCGCGCGGCGTTTCCTGGGACGAACTGGTCGCCGCCTACCGCGACAACGCGCGCGGGCTCCTGGACGGCGGCGCGGACATTTTGATCGTGGAGACGGTCTTCGACACGCTCAACGCGAAGGCCGCCCTCTTCGCGATACGGGAAGTTCTGGACGAGCGCGCGGCCGCAGGGCTTTCCGCGGACGCGCCGGTCATGATATCCGGCACCATCGTCGACGCCGCCGGCCGCACGCTTTCCGGCCAGACCGTCGACGCTTTCCATGCCTCCGTCGTCCACGCCGATCCCTGGAGCGTCGGCCTCAACTGCTCCCTCGGCGCCGAGCGCCTGCGGCCGCACGTCGAAAGCCTTTCGGAAATCGCGCCGAGCTGGACAAGCGCCCACCCGAACGCCGGCCTCCCCAACCGCTTCGGCGAATACGACGAGTCTCCCGAGGCGATGGCCGCCTTCGTGGAAAGCTTCCTCCGCGACGGTCTGGTCAACGTGATCGGCGGCTGCTGCGGCTCGACGCCCGCGCATATCGCAGCCATCGCCGAGGTCGCCGCGAAATACCCGCCGCGTCCGAAGCCGGCGCTCCCCAAGCGCCTGATCCTGTCCGGACTCGAAAGCCTCTCGGTCGATTCGCTGACCGGCTTCATCGATGTAGGCGAGCGGACGAACGTGGCCGGCAGCAAGAAGTTCCTCCGCTTGGTGAAGGAGTCGAAATTCGACGAGGCTCTTTCCGTCGCGCGCGAAATGGTCGAGGCGGGCGCCGAAATCATCGACGTCTGCATGGACGACGCGATGCTCGAAGCGAAGGACGCGATGGTCCGTTTCCTCAACCTGGCCCTCTCGGACCCGGAAATCGCGCGGGTGCCGGTCATGGCTGACAGCTCGCGCTGGGAAGCGGTCGAGGCGGCGCTGAAATGCCTGCAGGGCAAGGGGATCGTCAACTCGATCAGCCTAAAGGAGGGCGAGGAGGAATTCCTGCGCCGCGCCGCTCTGGCCCGGTCGTACGGAGCGGCCGCCGTCGTCATGCTGTTCGACGAGAAGGGGCAGGCGGATACCTACGAGCGCAGGATCGAAGTCGCCGGCCGATCCTACCGGCTGTTGACGGAGCACGGCTTCCCCGGCGAGGACATGGTCTTCGATCCGAATGTGCTCGCGGTGGCCACCGGCATTCCCGAGCACGACCGCTACGCGCTCGACTTTATCCGGGCCTGCTCCTGGATCAAGGAGAACTGTCCCGGCGCCTCGATCTCCGGCGGCATCTCGAACCTCTCCTTCAGCTTCCGCGGCAACGACGCGGTGCGCGAGGCGATGCACGCCGTCTTTCTCAAGCACGCTACGGCGGCGGGCCTTTCGATGGGCATCGTGAATCCGGCGAGCTTCGTGAACTACGACGACCTGGATGCAGAGCTGCGCGAACTCGCCGAGGACGTCGTGCTTGCCCGCCGGCCGGACGCCGCCGAACGGCTCCTGGGCAAGGCGGTGGAGATAAAAGAGGCCGCCGAAGCGGCGAAGACCGGCGGTGCGGCTCCCGCCGCGGCCAAGAACGCGTGGCGGGAGCTTCCGGTCGAGGAACGCATCGTCCACGCGCTGGTGAAGGGAATAGACGACCGGATCGAGCAGGACGTTCTCGAGATCCGGCCGCGTTTCGCGCGCGCCCTCGAAGTGATCGAAGGGCCGCTCATGAAGGGCATGAACGAGGTCGGCGACCGCTTCGGTTCGGGCCGCATGTTCCTGCCGCAGGTCATCCGCAGCGCCCGCGTGATGAAGCGCGCGGTAGCCGTCCTCGAACCCTTCATCCAGGCTGAAAAAGCAGCCGACGCGGCGAACGCCGAGGCCGCGGGCGGGACCGCCGCGAAGGCCGGCGGAAAGAAGATCGTGCTCGCGACCGTGAAGGGGGATGTGCACGACATCGGCAAGAACATCGTCGGCGTCGTGCTGGGATGCAACGGCTACGACGTGCTCGACCTGGGGGTGATGATCCCCGCCGACGAGATTCTCGAGGCGGCGATCCGAGAGAAGGCGGACATCGTCGGTCTTTCGGGGCTCATCACGCCGTCGCTGGACGAGATGGCGCACGTTGCGCGAGAAATGGAGCGCCGCGGCTTCACGCTGCCGCTACTGATCGGCGGCGCTACCACGAGCGAGGCGCACACCGCGCTCCGCATCGCTCCCGGCTATTCGGGAGCCTCGGTCTACGTGAAGGACGCGAGCCGCGCCGCCGCCGTCGTGCGCGCCCTCCTGTCCGACAGCGAGCGGCCGCGCTTCCTCGAGAAGCTCGAGGCCGACTACGCCGCGGCCGCCGAACGCCACGAGAAGCTCGAGAAGCGGACCGAGCTGGTCGAGCTATCTGCGGCGCGCGCGAATCGGGTCAAGATCGACTGGCCCTCCGCGGAGCTGCCCGAGCCGAAGGTCCGGGGCATCCTCGACCTGGGAGACTACGACTTGTCGCGCCTGGTTCCGTATATCGACTGGTCGTATTTCTTCTATTCCTGGGACCTCGGGCACGGCTTCGAGCGCATCCTCAACGATCCCGAGAAAGGCGAAGCCGCGCGCAAGCTCTACGAGGACGCGCGAGCGATGCTGGACCGAATCGTTTCGGAAAAGCTTCTCTCGGCTCGCGGCGTCGTCGGCTTCTTCCCCGCCGCGGCCGTCGGAGACGACATCGCGCTGTTCGCGCCGGAGGCGGCGCCCGGCGCGGCATCGCCAGCCGCCCGGCCCGGTTCCGCCGAGATCGCGCGTTTCAGTTTCCCGCGCAACCAGGAGCGCAAGCGCGCGGGCGGCCCGAACCCCTGCCTGTCGGACTTCATCGCTCCCGCGGATTCGGGGCGGCGCGATTGGCTGGGCCTCTTCTCGCTGACGGCGGGACACGGCCTGGACGCCGTCGTCGCCGAACGGCAGGCCGCCGGGGACGACTACGGCGCGCTCCTGGCCAAATCCCTGGCCGACCGTCTGGCGGAGGCTTTCGCGGAGGAAGTCCACGCGCGGGTCCGTACCGAGTTTTGGGGCTACGCTCCCGAGGAGCGCCTGAGCCTGCAGGAACTTTTCGAGTCCCGCTACCGGGGCATCCGCCCTGCCTTTGGCTACCCGGCCTGCCCGGACCACGAGGACAAGAAGATCGCCTACGGCCTGCTCGACGCCGGAGCGCGCTGCGGAATGGGGCTCACCGAGAGCTTCATGATGACGCCGGCGGCTTCGGTCTGCGGCATGCTCTTCGCGAACCCGTCGTCCTTCTACTTCGGGACGGGCATCCTCGCGGACGACCAGATCGCCGACTGGGCGGCGCGCAAGGGCATAGAACCCGAAGCGGCCCGGAAGAAGTCGGGCCGCCTGTAGCCGAGCGCGATCGGGCGCTAGGGCAGCGTAATCGTCGTCTTGGCGACGCGCGAGTGGACGGCGGAGAAGCTGTCGGAGTTCGAGTAGGCGAGGATGACGTCGTGGACGCCGGGGGTCAGCTTCGCGTCCATGGCATCGCCCGAATCGCGTTCCACGACGAAGGTCATCGTGGTCGCGCCGTTCTGCTCGACGCCGCGGAAGGACAGGATGGAGTTTTTGCCGCCCAGCTTGGCGTCTTCGGCGTGGGAGAAGCTGCCGTTGCCGAAGTCGTCCCGCGCGAAGGCGGTGCCGTCCTTGACGTAGCCGATGAGGAAACCGGCGTCCTTCATCCTGCTGCTCGGATCGAAGCCGACGGCGACCCAGCCTTTCGCGGGAGCGCTGACCGTGATTTCCGCCTGAGCGCCCTTGAAGACGATCGAGAGCGAAATGCCGAACTTTTCGACGCTTACGGACGAGTTCTGGGAAAAAGCTGCCGTCGTCAGGCCCAGCAGGGCGGCGAAGAGGCCGATTCGAACGAAACGGATCATGGCGGTTCTCCTTTTCGATAAGTATAGACCCATCGCCCGCAATAGTCGAAGATTCCGTCGCAGCAGCCTATCCCGCGGAGGGCTGATTTTTCCGCATCCGTTGCGGTATGATACGAATATCCATGCCGCGCAAATCCCGTTCCGCGCTCGCCGCGGATTTCATTCGAGCTTCGTACGATGCGGAAAACGCATTCCGCGAAGCCGCCGCGCTCGCCGTCCGTACCTTGCGGAAAAGTCCCTTCGGGGATGATCCCGGCGGCCGCTGCCTGTCCCTGATCGCCCTTCGTCTGCACAGCTCGCCCCGCCGACGCGCGCGGGAGGTCGCTCGTCCGCTCGCGCTCCGCGTTCTGTTCGGCGCCGGCCGCGCGGTCGTCTTCGCCCACGTCGCGTTCATTCTGGCGACGCTGCTCTGCCTGTCCATCTTCCGCACGGCGAATCCGGGGGCGACGACCCTCATGGCCTATCGTTCGATCGCGGACGGCTGGACCGTGGTTCCGCCGCGCTTCGTGCCGCTGGCCAAGATTCCGAAGTTGACTAAAACGATGACCGTCCGGGTCGAGGACGGCAACTTCTACGAGCACCACGGCATCGAGCCGGCGGCGATCAAGAACGCGTACCGGCTCAACAAAAGTTTGCGCACGCCGCTGTACGGCGGCAGCACCATCACGATGCAGACCGCGCGGACCATCTTCCTCATTCCCGAGAAGAGCTATGCCCGCAAATACGTCGAGGCGATCATCGCGCTCGAAATGGAAGCGGTCCTGGGCAAGGATCGCATCCTCGAGCTCTACTTCAATTACGCCGAATGGGGGAAAGGCGTCTTCGGCATAGAAGCGGCTTCCCGCAAGCACTACAAGCGCGGCGTCGCCTCCCTGACCCGGGACCAGGCGATACGCCTGGTCACCCTCCTGTCGTCACCCATCCGCTTCAGTCCCTATAACTTCGGGCGCAACGGCATCCTCATCAGCCGCTACGCGTACCTTACGAAGCGCTGGGGCGATCCGCCGCCGGAGCCGCCCGCGCCGGAACCATCGGGCCCGATCGGCGGCTAGGCGGCGGACTTGCCCACCTGAAGAAAATCGTTTCCTAAGCGGCGGATCGCAGGGTATACTGTATCCATGCTATACCGTCGTTTCCCACGCATTCCGGAAAAGGAAATTTCGGCCGTCGGCTTCGGGCTCATGCGCCTGCCGACCATCGACAACGATCCCAAGCGCATCGACGAGAGCGCCGCCGAGGAAGCGCTCTTGGCGGCCCTCGAGGAAGGCATCAACTACATCGATACCGCCTTCCCCTACCACGGAGGCATGAGTGAGGTCTTCGCCGGCAAGGCGATGGAGAAGCTCGGCCTGCGGGACAAGCTCTACCTGGCGACCAAGTGCCCGACCTGGCTGGTCAAGGAGCCATCGGATTTCGAAAGCCTGTTCGCCAAGCAGCTCGAGCGGCTGAAGACCGACCGGATCGACTTCTATCTGCTCCACGCGCTCAATACCGAGCGCTGGGAACGCGTGAAGAAGCTGGGCGGCATGGAATTCCTCGAAAAGGCCAAGCGCGACGGCCGCATCGGCCACATCGGCTTTTCTTTCCACGATCCTCTTCCCACCTTCAAGCGAATAATCGACGAGTACGAGTCCTGGGAGTTCTGCCAGGTCCAGTACAACTACGTCGATACCGCTTTCCAGGCAGGCGACGAGGGCATCCGCTACGCGGCCGAGCGCGAGATCGGCTGCATCGTCATGGAACCCCTGCGCGGCGGCTCGCTGGCGAATCCGCCGCCGGCGGTGAAGGATATCTTCGCCGAGTACGGCAAGCCGCGCACGGCCGCCGAATGGGCTCTGCGCTTCGCGCTCGAGCGGCAGGAAGTGGCGACGGTGCTCTCGGGCATGGGAAGCGCGATGCAGGTGCGCGAGAACGCCGCGGTCGGCTCGTCGGTACGTCCGAACTCGATGACGCGCGCGGAAACGGCGCTGATCGAACGCGCCGCCGCCTTCTTCAAGGAAAAGATGCCGGTGCCCTGCACGACCTGCGGCTACTGCCAGCCCTGCCCGCAGGGAGTGAACATCCCCGACGTGTTCAACATCTACAATACGGCTTCCGCCTTCGGACGGCTCGGCGACCGAGGCCCCTGGTACCGCAACTCGGTGATTCCCGGCGGCACCGGAGCCGACCGCTGCGTGTCCTGCGGCGAGTGCCTGCCCAAGTGCCCGCAGTCGATCGCGATCATCGACAAGCTGGCTGAGGCGCACGCGTTCCTGATGGGCTGAACGGGTTTCCTACAGCCTGCCGAGCATCTTGTAGGCGAGGTAGCCGACCCGTTCGCGGAAAAGGCGCGTGACCACGTCGAGCGCCCGCGCGTCGGGTAGGTAGTCGCCGGGGATGCCGCGGCGCTCGACGAGGGTGTCCACGGCGTAAGGCGCGAATTCGATGTCCGCGCGGCGGAAGATGGCCGCCGCGCGCTTCATGTGCCAGGACGAAGTCACCAGGACCACGCGCCGCAGTCCCGCCTCCTCCATTTTCGCTTTGGTGAATACCGCGTTCTCGTAGGTGTTGCGCGATTCGGATTCTTCGACGACGGCTTCCTTCGGCACGCCCATGCCGACCAGGAACGCGGCCATCAGCGGCGCCTCCTTGATCGTCTGGTCCACGTAGCCCGATCCCCCTGAAACGATGATTTTCTTCGCGACGCCGGCTTTGTAGAGCCGGGCGCTCTCGGTCAGCCGCTCGGCCGAATCGTTCAGCATGAGGTGCTCACCGGTCGTGGTCAGGGTGTCCACCGAGCCGCCGAGCACGACGATGGCGTCGTACTGGCCGGTCGCCGAAAGCACGGAGGAATCGCCGAGCGGCGTTTCCCAGGATTTCGCGAAGGCGTTCGCGAACGCGGGTGCGGAGCAGACGCCGAGCGCGAGCAGAACGGCCAGTCCCGCGATCTTGACCAGGCGCTTTTTCCAGTCGGCCGTCGGCAGAGCGAGGAACGCGAGGAAGACGACGACGAGCGCGAAGAAATACGGCGAGGCGAAAATGGGGCGCAGGATTTTCGAGGTATAGAAAAGCACATTCTGCATAGGCAAAGACTACCGAGTCCGCCCTGTTCAGTCTAGACGATCCATCGATTGCGCCGA
The DNA here is from genome assembly GCA_003245635.1 of Treponema sp. Classification (GTDB taxonomy): domain Bacteria; phylum Spirochaetota; class Spirochaetia; order Treponematales; family Breznakiellaceae; genus SZUA-426. The sequence goes on along the minus strand of QKCO01000115.1, from coordinate 10,128 downwards.
TAATAGGCTTGATGGATACCCGTCTTCTGCTTGCAAGCTTCGTATTCCTGCTCTCCGCACCCGCCGCCCGGCCGCAGACCGGGAACGATGCGGCTCTGAAGGCCTTCGCCGCTCCGTCGGAGGAATGGGGCCGCGGCGTCGAGGCGATCATCGAGGAAGCCTTCCGGGCCTGCTTCAAGACCTACCTCATCGACGGGCGCGTGGTCACCGTCCGCATGCCCTTCGCGGAGAACAACGAGCGCGCCGAGCTTTCCAACGGAGAGCTGGAGGTGCACGGTGGCGGAAAGGCTGATCCGGCGCTGCTCTGGAACGAAGTGGACCAGCTCATCGCGTCGGCGGACTTCAAGTCCTACGCCGCCATGCTCGGCGATGGGCGGGAGAAAGTGGTCGCCCTCGACCTGACCTCCCGCACCTGGTCGGTGAACCGGGATCTGTTTTCGGTCGCGCGCATGAAGGCGGACGCGTATCCGGGACTGCCGCATCGTCCGTACGTGTTCTCGGACGGGACCGGCATCAAGAGCACCGACGTCTACAACTACCTCTACTGCGTCGGGCGGCTCGGCATGGATTGTTCGGGCTTCGTCTGGCACGTACTCTCCACGGTCGCCCGCCGGGGCGGGCTCGACCTTTCCCGCGCGCTCGCCCGGTCGCTGCGGGCGCCGAGCCCCGCCGTCGCGTCCCTGTACTTCGGCACCTGGTACTTCAAGCCGAAGAACAAGGAGACGGTCGTCGTGAGCGATGCGGTGAAGAACCTCAGGCCGCTCGACCTCATCCTCTTCCGGGGCGATTCGGGCGACATCGTCCATTCCTCGGTCATCCAGTCGATCGACCGGAAAGCCGGCGTCATCCGCTACCTGCAGTCCACCGACGAGGCGCCCGCCGGCGAGCGCGGAGTGCACGAATCGTTCATCCGTTTCGATCCGGCCAAGCCCGACGCGAGCCTGAAGGACCCTTCGCTCGAGTGGAGCCAGCGGCGCCTGGCTCCGTTCGAAGGGGAGCAGTCGTCGCGCTTCACCGACGACGGGGACCGCTACCGGGCGTTCCCCCAGTACGGCGGCGGCACGGTGGTCCGCCTGCGTTCCCTGGCCAAGCCGCTGGCGCGGATTGCCGCCGGGAAGTAGGGCGGCGTTCAGTCCTCCGCGGCGTCGTCGTCGCCGGCGTCCCGCAGTTCGTAGAAGTATTCCTCGCGTCCGTCGGCCCGCGTGACCAGCTGATCGAGCCTGAGCGCCTCGAAGCCTCCCGAGAGTTCGTTCTTCACGTCTTCGGTCGCCAGGACGCGGCAGCCGTAGCGTTCGCAGAGGTTGGAGAGGACGCGCGCGCGGACCGGGACGGCGCCGAACGCGGCGAAGACCGAGAAGCCCGATAGGCCCGCCTCGCCGAAGTCGCAGAGTCCCGAATCGACCCCCACGCGAAGGGTTCCCGGCTGCAGCGCCAGGCCCGCCTCCGCGAAGACCCGCGACAGCTCCTCCTCCGAGCGCACCACCGCCAGGGCGGCCGCGGCGGCCGCGCTCCGATGGTTCTCGCGGGGGATGGGCGCGCCGAAGGAGGCGAAAATGAGCTCGCCTTCGATGGCGTAGAGGAAGGCTCCCTGCTTCTTGAGGATGCCGCCGATCGTTTCGTGGTAGAGCCGGAACGCGGAGACGATTTCCTTGGAATCGGAGTCGGCCGGATATTCGGAAATGCCTTTGGCTCGGACGGCGACGATGCTCGCCTCGCGCTTGGTGCCTTCGAGCAGGCGGGAATCGTGGGACCTCGACATCCTTCGCAGGGAATCGGGCGACATGCGCGGAGCGAAGGCGCGCAGCGTGGCGCGTTTCCGCTCTCCCCGTTCGGTCAGGACGAGGTAGGCGGAAAGGACGGTCACGCAGGCGACGGCGCCCGCCGGCAGCAGCGGGTTGTACCAGTCGCCGGCCAGCACGAACAGCGCGGAAGTCCCCGCCGCGGCCGCGCCGCCCGCGGCGACGCCGGCGAGGATGGCGGCTACGGGGCCGAGCAGGGCGAGGATGACGCCGAGAGCCAGGGCGAATGAGGCCGTGACGGCGAAGGCCATGCTCGGCGGAACCTCGCGGATGAAGCGTTCGGAGAGCACCGAATCCGCGAGCGAGGCGGCCGCCTTCACCCGCGAGACGGGCGCGCGCATCGCAGGAACTACGACGCAGATCGCGTTCTCCAGGTCCTTCTTCAAGTCGATCCGCAGCGCGGCGATTTCCGCCAGTGTCTCCCGTGCTCTGCGGAAGGTGTTGGCGGCGGCCGATTGGAGGGCCGACAGGCTCGCCCTGCCTTCGGCGGTGAGCGTGGGCGAAGCCAGGAGCGCGTCGTAGCCGGCGAGTATCTTGCGTTCCGCGTCTCCGGAAAGGACGCTTGCGGCACTTTCGTAGAAGCGCTTGCGGAGCGCCCGCCATTCGGCGGTCTTTTCGATGCCCGTCTCTTCGGCATAGGCGTAAACCGCAGCCGGGGACAGGTCCTTGCCTATGTCGGCGAGGTATCCCGCGCGCTCCATGGCCGAAAGCTCCGAAACGAGCTCCTTCTCCAGGCGTCCGTGGCGGAGCAGCACTTCATAGGAGAGGCGGCGGAAATCGCTGCTTCCTTCGTTTTCAGGCAATTCCAGGATGAGCGCGCCGTCGGCGTCGAGCGGCAGCTCGATATCGCGCGGCTCGAAGCCGGGAACGCGCGCGCCGCGCAGCGTCAGCGCAGAGCCCGTCTTTTCGACGCGCGGGTTCCCGAGCCGCGCGAGGACCGCGTCGAACAGCGCGTAGGCGAGCGGATCCTGGCTTTCGGGAAGCCCGAGTCGCTCGAAAGTTTTTCTGATCAGGTCGTTGCCGGGTTCGAGCGGGGCTTCAGCGTGGCGGACGTTCCCGAAGACCCGAGCGGCCTTCTCGAAGCGGAGCTGCCGGTCCCGTTCCTTGTTGCCCGCCGCGTCGAGGAGCCTGTTCTTGCCCGCGTCCGCCAGGTCGAGGACTTCCTTCACGAAGGCGGGCGAGTCGGCCGGACGGATGGAGCCGAGCCGGATCGCTTCGAAGAGGGTCTTCACGTTGCCCTTGAGCAGGTCGAACTCGCGATCGAAAGCGGCCGACAGCGCGTCGCCCGCGCCGCGCCGGCGGACGGTCTCGCTCTCGATGGCGGAGTCGTACACGACCGCCGCCGCCTCCATTTCGATGAGGACGGCCAAGCCGTCCGCGAGCGTATCGCGGTTCCAGGGCAGCTTGCCGGCTTCCGAAAGCGCCGCCGCGTCCGCTTCGAGCAGGAGCAGGCTCCGCGCGGGCTCCGGCGCGGGACGCCGCGCGGCGAGAGCGTCGTAGAGCGGACCTTCCGCCGCTGAGAAGGCTTTGGTGAACGCGAAGAAGGAAAAGAGGATGCCCAGGACCGCGGGCGCGATGAATCGAACTATCCGCGAATTCCTGGATTCTGTAGAATGCATATGCTATTTATTTCGGAACGAGAATGTCCGATACTTATAGCGAACGCAGCATTGCGGAGGATAATATGAAACGAACGAAATGGCTCATCGCCGCTATTATTTCGGCCGCCCTCGTGGCGGCTCTGGGATCGTGCGCCAAGCCGCCGGTCGCCGAGGTCGAAGCGGCGAAAGCCGCGGTCGCCAAAGCGGAAAGCGACGCCGACGTGCCCGTCTACGCCGCCGATTCGCTTTCCCGCGCCAAGGATTCCTTGAGCCGCATGCAGAAGGAATACGACGCCAAGAAGTACGACGCCGCCAAGACGCTCGCGCAAGAGACCGTCCAGGCCGCCGACAAGGCCATCTCCGACGCCAGGTCGAACAAGGAACGGGTCCGCTCGTCCGCCTCGTCGACGATAGCCGCGGTGAAGGCCGCGCTCGCCGAGACCGAGGGCGCGCTCGCCGGCGCGAAGAAGAACCGGAAAGTGAAGCTCGATTTCGCGGCGGTCGCCGACGAGCTCGCCGCGGTCAAGAAGACGATCGCCGCGGCCGAGTCCGACTACAACGGCGGATCCTTCATGGCCGCCCAGGACAAGGCCGAGTCGGCCCAGTCCAAGCTCCGCGACATTTCCAGCCGCATCGCCGACGCGGTGCGCGCCGCCGGCAAGAAGAAGTAGGATCGTCCGCGGCGCCGAGCGCCGCAGCATCCCCGATCTTCGGGTTTCCATCGAGCCGCCCGGGCATGCCGCCCGAGGCGGCTTTTTTTACGAAGGCTTTTTCTTCGCGAGCAGAAACCCGCCCGCGGCGGCCGTCGCCGGCGCGACGAGGATCAGGCCGAAGCTGCCGACCATCGTATGCACCAATTCCGCTGAAACGTACACCATGTTCAGCACGTTCTCGAAGGGGATGCCCTGGGCGATGAATGTGAGCATGAGCCCCGTGTACCCGCCGGTGTAGGCCAGCAGCAGGGTCGTGGTCATGGTGCCGACCACATGCCTGCCGACGTTCAGTCCCGACCGGACCAGCGCCCCGCGTGAGATCCGCGGATTCTTCTCCGCGATTTCGGACATCGCGGCTGCGATGTCCATGCCGAGGTCCATGACCGCTCCGGAGGACGCCAGAAAAATTCCCGCGATGAACAGCTTGGTCAGATCGAGCCCGTCGAAGCCCGAATAGAGGAGCGTTTCGGTGAAGGGCCTGACAGCCCCTCGGAGCTTGAAGACATGCACGAACAGCGCTGCGAGTACCGAGGTCAGCGCGACGCCGCAGATGGAGCCCAGGAAGGCGACCAGTCCCTTGCGCGTCAGGCCCCCGACCAGGAATACGATAACGGCGGTCAGGAGGGCGACGACTCCGAACGCGGTCCAGACCGGGTCCCAGCCGCGGAGCACCTGAGGCAGGAGGAATTTGACGATCCCCGCGCCCGCGAACACGAAGGAGACCAGAGCCTTGAGCCCGGTCCACCCGGCGAACGCGATCAGGAGCAGCGCGAACGCGGCGAACAGGAAGGCGGTCGCGTCCAGCCGGTAGTGGTCGATGACGTTGGCGTAGACGATCTCTTTGCCGTCCTTGGTGAGGTCGAGCACCGCGAAGGCCGTATCGCCCGGCTTGAAGATCTTGTCCAGCTCGAGCTTCCCGATCAAGAGGTTGTGCGAATCGAGCTCCGTCCCCTTGAAGCGGCCGTCCAGTATCCTGACCCTGAGCTGCTGTTCGCCTTGCCTGACCGGCCCGATGGTTTTCACGTTGCTGTTGTCGGCCTCCGTGACGAGAACCTTCACGCGGGCCGAAGAGGCGTGCATAGCCGCTTTCTCGAAGCCCGTCGGCATTGCGATGAGCAGCGCGGCAAGGGCGGCCGTCGCAATTACGAAAATGATATCGCGGCGCTTATCGCCGCCGAACGCATTGATGCTCATGCGGGGTACTCCTTGAAAAAACGAAGCGGCTTCCGACGCTTCGGCAAAATCCCGTGCCGAAGCGCCCGCGCCGCCATAGGGAACTTTTTTACCTTGGGGCGAAAACCCCCGCCCCATTTTTAGCTGCGTTTCGTTAATTCACGTTGAGGCTCATGACTTCGGCGAGCTTCTTGAAGATTTCCGTGTTGTCGTAGTAGCCGGAGAACATCGCGGAGCCGGCGCCCTTGGCGAAGGTCACGACCGGGATGCCGGTGTGGGAGTAGGTGGTCCAGCCGATGCCGGCGTTCTGGTTCATCAGCTGGGTGAGCTTGACGGTGAGGGGCTCGTAGCCGCCGTAGAGCAGGTAGTCGCCTTCCTTGCTGGAGCGCTCGACTTCGTTGCCCATGGAACGATTGAAGGCCGCGACGACCTGTTCGAGCTGCACCTGGTTGAGGGAAGCGGCGTCGAGGCCGAAGGCGTCCTTGATGGCGGGCGCGAGGTCCTCGATCTTGGCCTTCGCCTTGGGAGTGGCGGTCTTGTAGGGCTTCAGGACCTGCTCGTTGAACTCGACATAGGACATCTTCTGGCCGGCGACCTTGTCGAAGAAGGTCTCGTACTTCGTTCCGGAGAAGCCGATGGACATGCCGCCGGTCTCGTGGTCGCCGGTGACGACGATGAGGGTCTCGTCCGGATGCGCGGCGGCGAACTTGACCGCCTCGGAAACCGCAGCGTCGAAGGCGAGAGTGTCGCCGATGGCGGCGGCCGCGTCGTTGGCGTGGCAGGCCCAGTCGATCTTACCGCCTTCGACCATCATGAAGAAGCCGTCCGGATCGTCGGAGAGGAGCTCGATGCCCTTCTTGGTGTAGTCGGCCAGGGAGAGATCGTCGGCCTTGCGGTCGATGTCGTAGGGGAGGGCGCTGGAATCCTGGAGGGTGGCGTTGACGGCAAGAACCTTTCCGGCGCCGGCTTTGAGGGCGTCGAAATCGGCTTTGGAGTTCACGTACCGGTAGCCGGCGGCCTTGGCCATCTCGACGACGTCGGGCTGGTCCTTCTTCTTTCCGGTTGGCTGGGTGAAGCCGCCGCCTCCGAAGTAGTCGAAGCTGCTCTTGGTGAGCTGGACGGCGATATCGTACATGTTGCCGCGGGAGGGGGACTTCGCGTAGAAGACGGCCGGGGTGGCGTGCTCGATGGAAACCGAGGAAACGACGCCGACCTTCTTCCCGGCATCACGCGCGTATTCGGCGATGGTCTTGTAGGCGACGGTCTTGGTCGGGTCCATGTTGATGACGCCGTTGAGGGTCTTGTGGCCGGTGGCGAGCGCGGTGCCGGCGGAGGCGGAGTCGGTGATGATGGAGCCCGCGTCGTAGGTGGTCGTCAGCCCGGAAATCGGGAACTGGGAGAAGCCGAGCTTCTTGATCGCCACGTCCTTGGAGGAACGAGCGTTCGAGTAGACTTCCGCGGCGTTGACCTGCGTCATCGACATGCCGTCTCCGATGAACAGGAAGACGTACTTCGCCTTTTCGGCGGCTTTGGCGGGAGCGGCCTTCTCGGCGGCGGGGGCGGCTTCTTTGCTGCCGCCGGCGAAGGCGGCCTGGGGGGCGAGCAGGGCCGCGGCGATGATGGCGGCGGCGAACGGTTTCGGCCAGAAATTCGATTTCATCATGGGTTTCTCCTCGGGGGATGATTGCCCATGAGTGTGCGGCGGAGCGGTTAGGACCGAATGAGGACTTCGATAGGGAATGGTGAAGTTCGGTTAAAAATAAGTTCGACGGCCGGCAGCGTTCGGCTCCGGCCGGCGCATCAGTCCCTGCAGTATTTCTCCGGGCACATCACTTCCTCGGGGCTGATGTGGAACATCTCCACCTTCGGGTCGGAGAAGAACATCAGTTCCCAGGGATTTTTTTCGATGAACAGTCCCTGGACCGAGTCGAACAGAGGCGTGCCGCGGGGAACCGTCCTCGCGACGCCCCTGATGACCGTGTAGTTCCAGTCGATCGCTTTCTGGAAATGGAAGGACGAACGATGGTCAATCGCGAAAAGACAGCGGGAATCCCGATGCACGTTCTGCGATTTGAAGGTTCCTTCGTGCGAGATGACGAAAATATCGTCGGCCGGGGAGGACAGGAACGCCATCACGGTCGTGTGCGGACGTTCCCGAGCGCGGGTGATCCAGACGCCGAGCTTGTTCTCCTGCTCCTTCGGGTCGGGGATCATCCGTATGTCGAGGTCCGTCGGCGGGATCGGCCGCTCGGTCCGGGGATCGGAGGGATACTCGTAGCCGGGACGGCGGAAATCGATGAGGGTATGCGTCGAGTAGCGCAGTACGTACTCGACGGGCATCGCCTCCGCTTCGCCGGCGGTCGAGCGCACGACGACGCCCTTGTACGAACAGCGGTGAACCCGGATGTCCGGCGTGAATTCCTCGACGCCCGTACGGTTGTCCAGGTGGGCGGTGATTTCCTGTCCGACGACGAAGGGATTCGCTTTCGGGAATCGGAGGCGGAGCGTGTCGTCGTCCTCGATGACCGCGCCGGCGACGATGCCGACCAGCTCGTCTCCGCGGTACGCGGAAACGACCGCGTACGTATTTCTCGGTATATACTGATTGATGCCGGGCATACCGCAAGTATAGGATTCGTTTCATCGCGCGGCAAGGAGCGTATTACGGGCATCCGCAAAATCGACGCCTTGAATTGGCTCAGCCTCGCGGGCGCCGCAGCGGCGGTTTTCTATTTCCTTCACGTGTTTTTGGGAATGCGCGCGTATCCGGGCTACGACTGGATGCGCCAGGCGGTGAGCGACCTGACCGCGGTCGACGCGCCCTCGTTTTCGATCGCGTCGCGCTTCAGCTCGGTGTACGGCTCCTTGTCGTGCCTCGGCTGCGTCGCGGTCGCCTTGGTCGTCAAGGGCGTCCAGGGCAAGGCCTTCCGGCGGGGCGTCTTCCTGTACGCCGCGATGAACTGGGTTTCGACGATCGGGTACGCGCTGTTCCCGCTGTCCGGCAGCGGGTTCAAGGGCACCTTCCAGGACGTCATGCACTTCTACGTCGTGACGATGGCGGTGGTGCTGCTGTCGATCGTGTCCCTCTCGATGATCGTCGTCGGCGGGATCAGGCGCCGGGGCGGCAGGCTTCTGGCCGTCCTCGCCCTGGCGGCGCTCGCCTGCATGTTCTTCGGTTCGATAGGTATCGGCGCTTTCCCGCCCGCCTATTTCGGCCTCATGGAGCGCTTCAGCGTATTCAGCGTGGTGCTGTTTACGGCGGCGCTCGGCGTTTTCGGTTTTCTGGCGCCGACCGGAGACCGATAGCGGCCTAGCTGCTCCGCGGCAGGATATCCGTGACGCGGTAGCCGGCTTTCGCGACGGCGGCTTCCAGGGCCGCGTCGTTCATGCCGTTCCCGAACACCATGGCCTTCCCGGTCTGGACGTCCACTTTCGCTTCATCGACGCCGGGCACGTCCAGCAGTTCCGATTCGACCTTCATCGCGCAATGGCCGCAGGCCATGCCCGTCACGGTCAGCAGCTTGCGTCCCCGGAGGTTCGCCTCGGCTTCGCCTTCAGAGGCGTGGCCCCGTTTTCGCAGGGCGGAGCGGATCGAGCGGCGGAGGACCCCCAGCGGAGGAAGCGCCAAGACGGCGGCGATGAGGACGAAGCGGGCCGGAAATGCCGCGAACGAGATCGCCGCGGGAATCGGCCAGCCGAAAGCGGTGCCCAGAATGAGCGCTGCCAGCGCTATGCCGGAAATGAGTGGAATTATCCGCATATCGGGCCTCCTATCATTTTTGCGCGTCGGCGGACCCGCAGCAGGCGCTGCCGGCCGTCGGACGCGAACCGGCTTCCGAACGGATCGCGTCGAGATCGGCGGTCGCCAGGTCGTCGACTACCTTCACGTACCCATTCAACATACCCATCCAGCAGCGGAAAGTGAAATCCCCGCTTATCGCTAGCGGCGGCGTTTCCGTCTGTCCCTTTGCCAGGTCCAGGGCGCCGTTGTATTCGGGGAACAGGATGGGGTTGTTGCAGGAATCGAGCGCGGCCGGGTCGAATTTGATGACGGCCTTCATGCCGCGCTGCAGGACGATCGTCGACGGGGTGTAGCCTGAGCCGTCCACCCTCACTGTGATCGTCTGGATGCCGTTCTCTATTTTCGGCATCCCTATCGCGGCGGTTTCGGCGTTTCCCGCGCCGGGCCGTCCGGCTCCGGAACCGCAGCAGCCGGAGCCCCCGGCCGTACCTTCCGGTCCGATCAGGTCAGCGAGAGCGGCGGAATCGGGGGCGCTCGCGGCCACGTCGTCCACGACGGTGATGGAGCTCGTGATCATGCCCATCCAGCAGCTGTAGGCGATGCGCCCGGTCTTCTCCGGCGTGAAGCGGATGACGTTGTCGCCGGGGACGAGCTTCTTGGTGATGCCGTAGGCGGGAACGGTGACGGGGTTGTTGCAGCCGTTCAGATCGTCCGCGCCGACCGTGATGGTCCATTCGAGCGGGACGCCGGCCTGCGCGATGAAGGGTACGTACGAAGCGGCACCGAAGCGCGTCGAGATGCGCTGGACGCCGTTCGCGACGACCGTCTTCGCGATGCCACCCGATCCCTGCGCGCCGGACGACGCGGCAGCGCCGCGGCGGAACGGCGAGGGTACGGCGATTCCGGCGAGCGCGGCGGCGCGCGCTCCGGTCATCAGGCCGAGGAACACCACGAGCACGGCGCTCGTCTTCACCAGCGCCGGCAGGAAGCGGCGCGGCAGCATCGCGGCGGTCGCGCCGAAAAGCAAGAGGAGCGGAACGGTTCCGATCGAAAAAGCGAACAAGGAGAGGGCGCCGGCGGCGGCGCTTCCGGCGCCGAGC
>QKCO01000055.1 GCA_003245635.1 Treponema sp. | reverse complement strand
ATCGGCGCGGTGCTCCCTATCTGGTTCGAGGTCGCCGACGGGCAGCCGAGAGTGACCGGGATGGGCGGGGACGCGCTCATTCCGCTTCCCCTTCTCTCCCTGACCTACCGTCTCTGACAGGAAACGAAGCGGGAGCCGGGAACGGTCCCGGCCCCGCGCCGATCACTTCTTCAAGAACAGCGGCTTCATGTGCCGATCGAACAGATTCTCCTTCACGTTCTTCTCCACGCTCGCGCGGGATACGGAAAGCGCCTTGAAATAGCGGTCCCCCATTTCCACGGCGACCTTGTAGCCGACGTGCAGGAGCTGGCGCACGTTGAGGTTGTAGCGCTTCTCGGACTGCACGTGGCGCAGCGCTGCGGCGTAGTCAGCCCCCGACCATCCATCCACGACCTCGGGAGACGGGAGCGCGGCCTTGTCGATGTCGACGACCTCCGCGTAGGGGGCGACCAGCTCGTCGAAGCGGCCGAGCGCCTTCCGGTAGATCTCCTTCGCGATCACGAGGCCCTCGCCTCCCCCTTCGGCCAGACCGACCAGTTCTTCGAGCCAAGTCGTGCCCGCGGTCTTAAGATGGAAGCCGGCCCCGTGCTTGGCCGCGGCGGCGGCGATGCTCCCGTAGATCGAGAACTTGTCGCTGCCCGAATGTATGGACAGCTTGAGACCGGCGGGCAGGCCGAAATTTTTCGCGGCGAGTTTGGCGACGCAGACGTCCGCTTCAAATTCCTTGGCGAAGGCGGCGGCGTCGCCGACGTAGTCGACTCCCTTGTTGAAGCGGCCGGAGAATTTGGGCGCGATGGTGTCGACGGGAATGCCCTCGTCGGCGAGCGCGGCCAGGATCAGGTAGAGCTCGGCGGGCGACTGCGGGTGCGCGGTCTCGTCCATGGACACCTCGGTGACGAAATTGCCCTTGCCCTTCTTCGCCTCGATCCGCTTGTAGACCGCGCTCGCCTCGCCGACCGCCAGGAGGTATTTGGTGGCGACCGAACGGAGGATGTCCTCGTCGATCTTGATCGGCTCGGCCAGCCCCTCGACCTTCAAGGCGCCGATCATATCCTTCTTCTTTGCGATGAAGGCGGCCGCGGCCTCCGGCGAACTCGGCTTGCCGATGAAGTCGGCGACATCGAGCGTGAAAAAGTCGCAGTGGTCGATGAAGCCGTCCACCGTCTTCTGGTTGATGTGGTCCGCGTCGACGAAGTAAGCGCCCTTCCAGTCCAAGGCCTTCACCGCCTCGTCGGCGGCCCGGCGCTGGTCGGCGGGCGTCGTATGCGTGATCACGTGCTCGCGGTTGCTCTTGTTCCAGACGATATCGACATCGGCGCCGGCATCCCGGGCCGCCTTGAGCGCGGAAAGCTGCGCGACGCCCTCGCGGCCGAATCGGTCTCCGGTGCCTATTGAGAATCTTCCAAGCTTCTTCATCGAGCTCCTCCTTGGTTGACCAATTATCGCCCCGGGAAGGAAAGGCTGTCAAAGCAAATCGAGCGGGAACGAAGTCGCGAGCGGCGGCCTCCGGTATTATACTTTTCAGAGTCGATGCTGTCCCCGCGCACCCGTCGAAGGAGGCGAACGATGCGGATAATCGATTTGTCCGAAGAATACGAAAAGACCTACTGCAGATGCCTGGAAGACTGGTCGCCCGAGATGGCGGAGGCCGGCGGCTACAAGGAGCAGTGGCTCGAGCGAAAGAAAGGCCAAGGACTCCGGGTGAAGCTCGCGCAGAACGAAAAAGGCGAGATCGTCGGCATGATCCACTACGCGCCGTCGGCCGCAGCGCCGGTCGAGGCGCAACACCTCTACTACGTCTACTGCGTTTGGGTTCACGGCTATAAGCAGGGCGTCGGGGACAACCGGAAGCGGGGCATCGGCACGGCGCTCCTCGAGGCGGCGGAAGAGGACTGCCGCGAGCTCGGCGCCAAGGGAATCGCCGCCTGGGGCATCCGGCTCCCCTTCTTCATCCGCTCATCCTGGTTCAAGAAACGCGGCTTCGTCCGCGCCGATTCGGACGGCATGATAGAGCTGGTCTGGAAAAAATTCGCGGAGGATGCCGTTCCGCCCCGCCTCCTTCGCCTCAAGAAGAAGCCTGCGCCCTCGACCGGGGAAGCGGTCAGGGTGACGTGCCTGCGCAACGGCTGGTGCCCCGCACAGAACCTGGCCTGCGAACGCATGCGGCGGGCCGCCGCGGACTTTCCGGGGAAGGTCTCGCTCGAGACGATCGACACCGACGATCCGGCGAAGCTGCGCGAATGGGGCACGGCGGACGCGCTCTACATCGGCGACAAGCTGGTCGCCTTCGGTCCACCCCCCACATACGTGAAGCTGCGCAAGCGGTTGGGGAAAGCCGTCAGGAAGCTGAAGCCCTGATTACGCTTCCTTCGCCCCGCCGAACTGCGCCAGAAGCATGCCGGCGAACATGATCGCGCAACCGGCGAGGCCGCGCGATCCGAGGGATTCGCCCAGAAAGAGCGCGCCGCCGATCGCCGCGATCACCGTTTCCATGCTCAGGATCAGCGTCGCCGGCCCCGCGGCCAGCCCCTTCTGGCCGACCGCCTGAAGGGTGTACGCGACGCCGACCGAAAAAATGCCCGCGTAGAGAATCGCGCCGCCCGCCCCGGCGATCGCCTGGGATGTCGTATGCTCGAACAGGAGGGCGGGCACGGCGCTCAGGAGCGCGCACACGACAAACTGGGCGATGGAGAGCCGGATCGGGTCGACGCGGCGGGAAAAGCGTCCGAGCACGAGGATGTGGCCGGCCCAGAAGAAGGCGCCGATCAGTTCGAGCACGTCCCCGAAGCCGAGGGTCAGGTCCTCGTTCACGCTGAGGAAGTAGAGGCCGGTCAGGCCGAGGACCGCGCCGAAAAGAACCGCATTGCCGGGCTTCCTGCCGCGCAGAAGAGCGGCCAGCGGCACCAGGATGATGTAGAGCCCCGTCAGGAACGCCGCTTTGCCGGCGCTCGTCCAGTTCATGCCGATCTGCTGAAGGCTCGCGCCGCCGAACAGGAAGAAGCCGCAGGGCACGCCGGCCTTGAACGCGTCCGACCACTTTCCCCGCGCGGCGGGCTCGAGGCGGGAGCTGAGGACGAGCGAGACGGGCACGAGGGACAGAGCCCCGAGCGCGAAGCGGATCGCGTTGAAGCTGAAGCCGCCGATGAAATCGAGGCTGACGCGTTGTGCCACGAAAGCGAGCCCCCAGACGGTTGCGGTGATTGAAAGGGCGATGGTCGACTTGACCGGCGTTTTCGATGTAATGGAAGACCTCCGGATGCCGCGCGGGCGGCGCTCCGTTATAG